>NZ_JAMYSF010000004.1:0-362528 GCF_040321775.1 Mesorhizobium sp. M0243
TTCACCTACCAGGCGACCGACGCCAACGGCAACACGATCACCAACACCATCACCATCGACGTCACCGACGACATTCCGACGGCACATGCCGACACCAACAGCGTTGTCGAGGGCGGCATCGTGAGCGGCAACGTGCTGACGGACGGCACGGACGACGTGTTCGGCGCCGACGGCGCGGCGGCGGGCGGCGGGGTTGTCGGCGTGGCCGCCGGGAGCAACACCGCGGTTCCTGTGAGCGGCGGGCTTGGCGCCGGCATTCCCGGCACTTACGGCACGCTGACACTGAACGCCAACGGCAGCTACAGCTATGACGGCCTGCCCAACGTGGTCCCGCCGGCCGGCGCGACGGAGACCTTCGTCTACACCATCATGGACGGCGACGGCGACCTGTCGACGACGACCTTGACCATCAACCTGTCGGATAGCGGCCTTGCCGCCTCCAATGACGACCTGACGGTCAACGAGGCGGCGCTGCCGATCGGCAGCAACCCGTCGAGCACCGCCGAGACCATCGCCGGAACGGTCGTCGACAATGTGTCGGGCGGCACCGGCCCCTACACCTACGCCCTGGTGGGCAGCGGCACCGGCACGCACGGCACGCTGACCTTCAACGCCAACGGCACCTACAGCTACACGCTGACCACGCCGGTCGACGGCGCCGATGCCAACAACGGCACCAACACCGTCAACAATGTCGAGACCTTCACCTACCAGGCGACCGACGCCAACGGCAACACGATCACCAACACCATCACCATCGACGTCACCGACGACATTCCGACGGCACATGCCGACACTGGCAATGTAAACGAAGGCGCTCTGCTGACCGTGACGGCGGCGGCGGGCGTGCTGGTCAATGACGTTGCCGGCGCCGACGGTGCAACCATCGACGGCGTGCGGGCAGCGGGCGGCAATACGACGACGGCGGTGACGACCGGTGTTAACACCGACATTGCCGGCCTGCACGGCACCTTGCACCTCAACGCCGACGGCTCCTATACCTACCAGTCGACGACCCACAGCATCAGCGCCAACACCACGGACGTGTTCGTCTACACCATCAAGGACGGCGACGGCGACCTGTCGACGACGACGCTGACCATCAACCTGGCGGACATCAATGACGCACCCGTTGTCGCGAACACCCAGAACTGGATGTCGAGCGACCCGGCGCAGCAGACCTTGAGCACGCCTAGCTATCCGAATGGGTATCCGTTGCTGGTTTCCATTCCGACGGATGCGGACGGGGATAACCTCATTGTCACCGCCACGGGAACGATCCCCACCGGCACATTCTATTTCAACGGCGTGACCTATGTCGCCCTAACAGCCGGCACGGTGCTCTACAATCCGTCCGGCGGTATCGATTTGCTGGACGACCTGGTTTATCGGCCAACAGCATCGCAAACTGACACGGTCAACAACAACCTGTCGCTGGATGTATATGACGGTCATACTCACATAGCGCAGACGGTCGGCATCCACGAAGTGCCGCCGACTAGCCTGCCGAGCGACACGTCGCAGATTGGCAATGGCAACAGTCCGCTTACGTCGGGCAACGATCAGATCACAACGCTCTCCCTGTCGCAAGCGACGGTCAGCGCAATCCTGGCTGATCCACACAACTCGACGGTAGTGGTCTATACCGACTTCCAGGAGTCGCCTTTCATCACGCCTATTCCCTTGGGCGAACGGAATCCGGGTGTCTACGGAGACAGCAGCGCGGGCTCGCATCGTGAGCAGGAAGTGCAAGTCGAAATCAGAATTGGCTCGGATCGCTTCGCGATCGTCGAAGATGACACCAGCCCTGGGACTTTCGAGCAGAGCTGGTTCTACGATCCGACCACAGGTTTGATGAAGGCGACCGTCGACTACGACCACATTTACCTTCTGGACGGCAGCGGCAATGCCACCTCCACAACGCTTGCCAGCTACCTGATCACGCATCCGCCGTCAGTCGGCGACAACTGGACCCTGTCTTATTTCGACAATGATGGCGGCAATTTCCAGGCGCGCAAAGTGAGCTTCTCTTTCTTCTCGCATGATCCAGGCGACCCCGGGATCACGGTGAATGGCGATGCCACACTGGCCGACCAGATCTATGGAACGTCCGGCATCGACCATCTTAACGGCAATGGCGGCAATGACATCATCATTGGGCGAGGTGGCAACGACTTCCTTGACGGTGGTGCTGGCAACGACACGCTCGATGGAGGTGCTGGCAACGACCTGCTCATCGGTGGCGCGGGCCAAGACACGCTTACCGGAGGCACTGGCGCCGACACGTTCAAGCTCGATCATCTCGACATCAAGGATCTCATCACTGACTTCAATGGCGGCGAGGGCGACAAGATCGACCTGACCGGGCTGTTCGACACAGCACCCGGAGGGGCTAATATCGGTGACTTCGTGAACTACGATGCGGGGACGGGCACGCTCAGCGTAGATGCGAATGGGACAACCGGCGGAGCCAATTTCATTGACGTGGCAACGCTGACGAACCTGCCCGCTGCCAACACCATCACGCTGCTCTACGACGATGGCGTAACCCAGCATACGACGACTGCAAACGTGGTTTAACGCCATGGCGCACGGCCACGCGACTATGTTATACATCGCTAATATCTAGGGGAGCTCAACATGAAACGTTCTGCAAGACTGCTGGTTTCCGCTGCGACGCTGTTGCTGGCAGTCGGGTCGACGGGGTATGCCGCCGACATCATCGATGGCCCGACCGGCGATTATTGCCGTGTCGTGGGGACGTCCAACCTGGTGCTGAACGACAACATCGTCGATCTGAAGCAGCAAGTGGTGAAGCTGATGGACGAGTCGGTCGCCGCCGCCAACAGTTCGGAGTGGATCAACTCGTCGCGTCCCGTCTTCGTCTGGGCATCGGAAGCCAAGGTCGCCTGCGGCATGGCTTACGGCTACCTCAAGACGAACTACAAGGACGAAGACACCCTCAACAAATGCGAGTGTTTTCACGATCGCATGGTCGAGTACATGCACTGACCGGCTAGGCGAACCACGCCTGTTGGCCATCATGACAGCCGACGGATCCTTCCTGAAGGCGGTCGCGGGCGCGATCGTGTTGCTTGGCCTTGTCCAAACGGTCACGCCGGCCAGTGCCAACTGGCTGGAACGACCATCCGTGAAACAACAGCTTTCGTCCGGCCTGAAGCAGGCAGTGCGCTGTGATCCGGCCACGGAGTGGACCCGGCAGGCATTCAAGGCATTTGCCAGCTGCCAGGCATCGATCCATGGCCTGGAGCCGCTGCTGGCGCATGCGGTGATGGAGATCGAAAGCGGCTTCGATCCCGGCGTGCAAGGCGCCGACGGCGAAGTCGGCCTGATGCAGGTGATGCCGGCGACGGCCAGGATGCTCGGCTTTCGAGGTTCTCTGGACGATCTGAGCGCGCCGGCGACCAACATCGCGCTGGGAGTCAGATATCTTGCACAGGCCAACAGGCTGGCCGGGGGCGATCTGTGCACCACCGTCATGAAGTATCGCGCCGGGCACAATGAAAGCCGGTTCTCGGCCCTTTCGGTCCGCTACTGCCAGCGTGCGCGGGCAATCCTGGCAAGGGAGGGGATTGAAGTGACCGGGCCGTTGCCGGTGGCGACGTTCGGCTTTTCCGCCTTTTCAGGCGGTGAGGGTGGAGCCGCTGCCCAATTCTGGCCGGGGAAGGGGGCAAAGGGCGTTTGCGTGCGCCGCCTGTTCGTGCCCGGGCCGCGATACATGAAATGCGCCGACTATCGAAGTGCCGGGCAAGCAAGGCAGATCAGGACGCTCAGAGGCAGGCTTTTCGGCGGCTAAAAGAACTACAGACGGCACTGCAAGTCCGCCGTAACATGCGTTGGAGACCAGACCGGGAACAATATCCGGCGGCACATAGGGGTGGAGCATTCATGGAAGCTGGCCGACAGGTCCACTGTCCGCGGACATGGGCAATCGCCTTGGCGCTCGCCGCGATCGTGTCGGGCTGCCAGTCGAAAGGCGGCGTGTCCGAAGTGCTCGATCCGGCGGCGGTTGCCGCGCCTGCCGGGCAGAATGGGGCCGCTGTTACCGGTCCCGTCCAGGCGACCCAGTCGCTGGGCACCGGTTCGACCAAAGTCACGATGCTGCTGCCGTTGTCCGGCTCCGGAACAGCGGGCGAAAACGGCAGGAAGATGCTGGATGCGGCCAAGCTGGCGATGACGGATATTGGCAATGGACTGCTTACGCTGACGGTAGAAGACACCAAAGGCGACAGCGCACTGGCCGGCAAAATGGCGATAACGGCCATAACGACGGGCTCGAAGGTCGTGATCGGCCCGACCGAACTGACGGCAGCCCAGCATATTGCCACGCTGTCTGGATCGAAGCGGCCACCGGTCCTGGCGCTCGCCGATAATTTCGCCGGTGGCGCCGGGGTTTATGCCGTGCTCCTTGGCGAAGCGGACAGCGCCGCCGCGGGCGCTGCGGGACTAGCCGCGAAAGGCAGCAAGAAGTTCGTACTGCTTGTCGCGGATGGCCCAAACGCCGGCGCCATGGAGAAGCGGGTCGCAAACAGCCTCAGCATCTACGGCGCGGCGCTCGCGGTCACTCTCCGATATTCCGCCGGCGACGGCGCCGCGAAGGCGGTCGACGAAATGGGCTCACTCGTGGACGCCCCCGACGCCGTCATTGTCGCCAGCGGCAATGGCAGTCCGTCGCCTGTCCTTGCCGCCCTCAAATCGAAGGGCATTCCGGGAAAGACTGTCTCCGTCGTCGGAACGAACCGTTGGCTGGAGCACCCCATGGATCCGCTCTTAGAGGGGGCGTTTATCGCCACGCTCGATCCAAGTGAAACCGGGCCGATCGCCGACCGCTTCAGGACGGCATACAACTATCCGGCTGACGTCAATGTGGCCTATGCCTATGACATGGTTGCCCTGACGGCAGGGATTGCCAGCGCGATCGGGCCTGATGGCTTCAGCAAAAAGGTTCTCGAGAATCCAAACGGCTTTCGCGGGTCGACCGGCCTGTTCCGGTTTCGGGCCGACGGATCCAGCGAACGCTCGATGCCGTTCTATCGGATTGAAAAAGGTGCGCTCAAGCTGGTTGCCAAATCGACGTCGGGTTTCTGACCGGCGCAAATCCCTGAGATCCTGTTCAAGCTGATGGGCAGGCCGGGCCGCAGCCGCTTGGCGATCGCGCTCGGAAGCCTGCTGCTTCTGGCCGGGATACTGCTGATCATTCAAGGTGGGGCGTTGCTTTCGGTCGATCGGCCTGTCCGTGCCCCGTCGCGGGATGTTGACGATACGCAGCCTATCCGGCCGGTTGCCCCGGTAGCCGGCGCACAGCGCCTGGAGCCGGCGCGCAAGGTTGCTCAAGACCTGATCGCTCCGCCACGGCTTGATCCCGCTGAGATCGAACGGACCGAGCCCCGTCCGCCACTCAGCGAGCTCGGTCTCGCCGTGCCCCCGAAAACGCCAATGCCTGGGGATTGGCGGGAGGTCTTGCTCTACCGCCCGGTTGCCACATCGTCGGCGATGTTCGAATCCATGGGCCGCAAGGTGGTCATCAGCGGAGTGCGAGGCATCGATCTCGACAGCTCCTGCTCGTTTCATGACGTCACCTGGCCTTGCGGCCTGCGCGCACGCGCCGTTTTCAATTCCTGGCTGAGGGGACGCGGGCTGCACTGTTTCGTACCTCCGGACGTCGAGCGTTTTGCCGTCGCCGCGCCATGCAGGCTAGGCAAGCAGGATGTTGGCGCCTGGCTTGTCTCCAACGGCTGGGCCACGGCGCTGCCGAGCGGCATCTACGGCAAGGCGGAGGCGACAGCCAGAAAGGCTGAGATGGGCATATTCGGCCCGGCACAATAGCCTGCCATTCAACCCTGATGCTTGTCTGTTCACCGCCACGGGCGCAGCTTTGCGTCTGTCTTTTATGCATGTCCTTTTCCCAAAGCCGAGGTCATGCATTGGGAGCAAGCCGATTTCGTCCGCAGCCTTGATGGGGTCATCGCGCAATCGATTAAATTGCAAGGTTCCTTGAAACTGAAATTGCAACACACCGGCCCTATACCAGCCCATCCACAGGAGATCGGCCAGTGACAAAGACTATGGCGAGCACCACCGACCAGGCATGGAAAGGCGTCGCTTTGTTGACCTTTCTGGGAACCACTGCAATCCTGGGCGTTTCCGTCGGCCTCAATTATCTGCTCCTGTTCTCCGAGGCGCTGACGCCATTTGGGCGCAGCATGATCACGGCAATCCTGTTGCCTGTTGTCCTTGGTGTTCCGCTTTTTCTGTTCGTTGGATTGAAACAGATCGAGCTTCGTCGCTATCGCCGGGAACTCGACAAGTCGGCAACCTTCGACACCACGACCGGCTGCCTGAACGGAGCGGTCTTCACGTCGATGGTCGAAAAAAGAACGGCAAGGCCGTCGGTGCCGGGGCCTAAATCGGGCGCCTTCCTGGTCATCCATTCGGAGCATCTGCGGTCCATCAACCTGCGCTTTGGTCTTGAATGGGGCGATCAAGCCTTGCGGCTCATAGCCTCGACCATACAATCGTCGGTGCGCGCGGAGGATCTGGTTGGACGCATGGGAACGTCGATGTTCGGGGTTTTCCTCGCCGGTGCGACCGAAGCAGAAGCCAGGGAAATCGGCCAGCGTATCGAGGCGCGGATCGCGCAAGTCTATTTCGCGCCAAAGGGGACCGAGGATGCCCTGACCGTCAAGGTCGGCGGCGTGGTGTTCGAAAACCAGGTGGAGTTCGCGGACATGTTCCGGTCCGCCGAGCAGCGCATGGCCGGCGTCCAGGACGGAGCCGCGTTTGAACTGACGCATCTCCATAGCTGACATTCGCCGGGAACCAGAGCCATTCGGAACCCAGGGGAATTGTCGGACGCGGCCGCGGTTACGCTGACGACGGGGTAGCCCGTGAAGACGCCGCCCAGGTTTCGGCTACGGCGACGATCGCGGCATTGATCGGTCCGCTCGGGATCGCCGGCATCACCGAGGCGTCGACGACAAAGGCATTGTCGAAGCCGTTCAGCCGCAAGTCAGGATCGACGACGGCCTCAGTGTCACGACCCATCCGGCACGTGCCGGCCGGATGGTGATGGGTGGAAGCAGCCCTGGCAATGAAAGCATCGAGTTCGGCATCGGACTGAACCGGGGCGCCTGGCAGGATCTCCATATCGCGCCATTCGTCCAGAGCCGCATGATGGCCGACCATGCGCGCCCGCTTCAACGCCATCCTGAATGTCGCGCGGTCGTGTTCGGTTTCGAGATAATGTGGGTCGATGACCGGCGCATCGTTGCGGCCCGGCCCGCTTGGTGTGATGCGCCCTCGGCTTGTCGGATGGGTGACGCCGCACAGGATGGTAAAGGCGGAGCCATAGGGCGGGGTCTTCAGGCCCTCGGCCGCGGACGGGGCGACGACGCAGGCGAGCACGATATCGGGACTTCCCGTAGAGCGGGTCGGATCGTCGCTGTGCAGATACATCAGCGATTCGGAGTGCTGCAGGCGGGAGGGCGGCACCGGCTTTTTCGTGCTGTAGACATTTCCGAGAGCCAGCAGATGATCCTGCAGGTTGCGGCCCACATCGCCCCGATCGGCTAGGCAGCGTATATCAGCCTGCTTCAGCGTATCGGGACAGCCAATGCCCGACCGCATGAGGATGAGCGGCGTGGATACGGCGCCGGCGCAAAGAACGATCCGGTCGGCGCAGAGCGTCCTGGTCTCACCCTCGCACACCACGCTCACGCCCGTGATCTTGTGGCCGTCCAGCACCAGGTGCTCGACCTCGTGGCCGGCGAGCAAGGTCAGGTTCGGCCGCGCCATGACCTGCGACGGCAGATAGGCGTCGGCGACGCTCAGGCGCTTGCCGTCACGTATATTGAGTGAATTGGGACTGGTGCCGACCAGTTCGCCGCTGTTGTGGTCGCTCAGGGTGGGAGCGCCCAGGGATCGCCCGGCGGCGATGTAGGCACGCACGACCGGACTGACCTCGGCGTCCGGCAGATAGACGTCCAGCGGGCCGCTCTTGCCGCGTGTCGGCGCATCGAAGGCGGTGAAGGCTTCGCTGCGGATGAAGCCCGGCAACAACCCCCGATAGGACCAGCGCTCGCCGCCGGCTTGCGCCCAGGGTTCGAAATCATCGGGATGGCCGCGCACATAGGCCATTGCATGCAGGCAGCTCGAGCCGCCGACTATCCTGCCTCGCGGCCATTCATGGATGCGGTCGGCGGTGAAGGGCTGGGGCACGGTCCGGTGGCTCCAGTCGTAGGCGCGGCCCTGGAGCATCGTCCACTTAAGCGGATCGGCGATGTCGGGATCGGCCGGCATCGCCCCGGCCTCAATGAGGCCGACCTGGCACGACCGGTCTTCACTGAGCCGGCTGGCAACAACCGAGCCGGCGGATCCCGCACCGATCACCAGCACGTCGAAATGACGTTTCAATTTGGAATTCCCCGCACAGGCTCAATGTCGGAAGCTGATACGATCACGCGGCAAAGGCGCCGGCATTCGACCGTTCCATGATCTGTCTCTGCACGGACAAAAGGTGCGCGCGCATTGCGGTCTCTGCCGCTTCGGGATCGCGCTGCGAGATCGCTTCGGCGATCAGGCGATGCTCGCCGTCGCGGTGGGCGATCCGCTTGGGGCAGGTGGGTGCCGCGGTGCGCGCAACCTTCACCCGCGCATCGACACCGACCTGGCGCAGCATCTTGTAGAATTCCGCGGCGAGGTGGTTGCGGGCCGCGGCAACGATCGCGAGATGGAAAGCGAAGTCGACCTCACCCGACGGGGCGTTCTCAGGCGTGGTTGCCGCGTCGAGGATCCGCGCCGTCTCGAAAGAAGAGGCGCGCAGCGACGCCAGTCGGGCAAGGCCCGGCTCCATGATCAGGCGCAATTCCAGGACCTCGATCGGATTGGTTACCCTGACCAATTCCTCGCCATATCTCGGAAGGGCGGTCGGCGCCCGCCTGGCGCGCGCCGGTTTGAGGTCGCCCGAAAGGCGCAGCACTTCAAGCGCCTTGCGAAGCTGATGGCGCTTGACGCTCAGATGTTCCGCAAGATCGCGCTCGGACGGAAGCTTGCCGCCGCCCTGCTGCAACTGGCGGACCGCGGCGATGATGTCGTCGAGATCCGATGGTCCGACCTGCGGCTCGAATGCGCTCAAAACCAAATCTCCTGTCCGATCGGCAGACCGACGACTCAACGTCCCGACATCATATTGTGACACGAAAACCTGTTCGACGGCACTCAACCAATTCAACCAATCTACAACTGTACGCAATGGTTGACAACACCAGTTGCGCGATGGTTGACTGCCCATGTCGACGGTTGCCATCGCGGCGGACCGTCTTTCTCCCGAGGATCACGCATGCCGGCTGGCGAAACCTTTGACTACGTCATTGTCGGTGCGGGATCGGCCGGCTGCGTGCTGGCGAACCGGCTGAGCGAAGACCCTGCCGTGTCGGTGCTTCTGCTGGAGGCTGGGGATTGGGACCGCGATCCGATGATCCACATCCCGCTCGGCTGGGGCAAGATCCTGACCGAACGCCGCCACGACTGGATGTATTTCTGCGAGCCCGAGGCCAATGTCGGCGGCCGCAAGGTCGAATGCGCGCGCGGCAAGGTCATCGGCGGCTCTTCCTCAACCAACGCCATGGCTTATGTGCGCGGCAATCGCGGCGACTATGATCGCTGGGCGGCAAGCGGCCTGACGGACTGGTCGTTCGACAAGGTGCTGCCCTACTTCAAGAAGCAGGAGCGCTGGGAAGGAGGCGAAAGCCGGTATCGCGGCGGCAGCGGGCCGCTGAACACCCAGTTCTGCCGCTACAAGGACGAACTGATCGATGCGTTCGCGACGGCCAGCCGTGATGCCGGATATCCGCAGACCGACGACTACAACGGCGCCATACAGGAAGGCTTCGGCCGCCTGCAGATGACAATTG
The DNA here is from genome assembly GCF_040321775.1 of Mesorhizobium sp. M0243. Lineage (NCBI taxonomy): Bacteria > Pseudomonadati > Pseudomonadota > Alphaproteobacteria > Hyphomicrobiales > Phyllobacteriaceae > Mesorhizobium > Mesorhizobium sp. M0243. The sequence goes on from NZ_JAMYSF010000004.1 coordinate 9,933, forward strand.
CGAACGGCCGCCGCTGCTCGACCGCGACCGCCTATCTGCGGCCGGCTATGCGTCGCGGCAACGTCAAGGTGCTGACCGGCGCGATGGCGACGAAGATCCTGCTGAAGAATGGGCGCGCAACCGGCGTTGCCTACACCAGAGGCGGGGCGAGCCATGAAGTTGTGGCGCGGCGCGAGGTCCTGCTTGCCGGCGGCGTCATCAACACGCCGCAGCTGATGATGCTGTCAGGCATAGGCGACAGCGGCGAGCTCGCGGCGCATGGCATCGAGACGAAAGTCGATCGTGCGCAGGTCGGCAAGAATTTGCAGGACCATGTTTCGGTCATCCTGATGTATCGTCGCAAACAACCGGGACCGTTTCTCAAGATGATGCGGGCCGATCGTATCGGGCTGGATTTCGTCAAGACCTATCTCACCGGAAAGGGCTTTTCGGGAGATGTGCCTGGCGGCGTCGTGGCATTCCTGAAGAGCGACGCAAGCCGGCCGTTGCCGGACGTACAGCTGCTTTTCACCGCCGCACCGCTTGGAGCATGGCCTTACATGTCGCCGTTCAAGGCGCCGTTCGCCGACGGCTTTGCGACCCGTATCGTTGCCGTGCAGCCGGAGAGCCGCGGCAGCGTCAGGCTGGCGTCCAGCGATCCGGTCGCCGCGCCCCTGATCCATCAGAATTTCCTGTCCTCGCAGCGCGACTGGCAGTCGCTTCGCGCCGGCTTTCGTGTTGCGCGCAACCTTGCCAGCCAGCCGTCCATGGCTCCGTTCGTTGGTGCGGAGTTCTTCCCCGGCCCGAAATGCGAGAGCGACGAAGAGATCGACGAGCATATCCGCAAGACCTCGATCACCGTGCATCATCCGGCCGGCACGTGCCGCATGGGCGTCGATGCGGCATCGGTGGTCGATCCGGAATTGCGGGTGCGCGGCATCGCCGGACTTCGTGTCGTGGACGCCTCGGTCATGCCCGACCTCGTCTGCGGCAACATCAATGCGGCGGTCGTCATGATCGCCGAAAAGGCCGCGGATCTGATCCGCAGCCGCGCCCAACAGAGCGTGGCGGCCTGACAGAGGCGGCCGGAATACAACCAAAGTCTTTTGGTTGAGATTGAAAACTGCGTTGGTTGGACCGTCATGTGCCTCCGCCTGGCCGTGACGAGGCGGCTTCATGCCCTGATTTCAAGGCATATTTCGAGCATTCTTGGGCTATTTCTGCCTGTTTCTGGGCATTTGCCTCTCAAAAATGCACCTCAACCAAAAACTTATAAAATTCGCAATTTGGGTATTGTCGCGCAAAACCAATGCGAATACGGTTGAGTTGGTTAGAAGTATTTTCTTCGTGACGAGAGGTGTCCGATATGTCCCTGGCGCAACCAGCTAACGATGTGCTCACCAACAAGAAGGCAGCACTCAAGGGCCTCTATGACGCCCTCTACGCAAAGAACATGTTTCCGTTCTGGGCGACGTCGGAAGGCGTCGATCATGACGAGATCAAGCAGCTGATGGCGACGTCGAAGGCCGTTCCCTTCGTGTGGTCCTATTCGGACATCGAGCCGCTGCTGCAACGCGCCGCCGAACTGGTGACCATGGACGACAGCGAGCGCCGCTCGCTGATCCTGGTCAATCCTGGCCTTGCGCCCAAGCGTGCATCGGTCAGCACCATGTACACCGCCTACCGCCTGAATGATCCCGACGAGATCATGCCGCCGCACAAGCACTCGCCGAGCGCCATCCGCTTCGGCCTGACCGGCAAGGGCAACTTCACCGGCGTCGAGGGCGAAGACGTGGTCTTCGGCCCCGGCGACATGGTGCTGACGCCCAACGACGCCTGGCACAATCATGGCACCGTCGGCGGCGAGCAGGCGGTCAACCTGTCGGTGCTCGACCTGCCGCTGGTCGAAACGCTGCACGCCGTCCATTTCGACCACAAATACACCGAGATGGTCGACGGCAAGGAAGTCGAGAAGAAGGTGCAGACCGCCCGCTATCCCGGTGACTATTCACAGCGCATCTATGGCGAGGGCGGCCTGATGCCGCGTTTCGTCGACCACAAGCGCGGCGGCGGCCTGTCGTCTCCGATGTATGTCTATCGCTGGGAGAAGATGGAAGCGGTCCTAGACGCTCACAAGGATTGGGATGGCGACCCTCATGAAGGCATCGTCATCGACTATGTCGATCCGACGACCGGCGGACCCGTCTTCCACACCATCAATTTCTACGTGCAGATGCTGCGCCCCGGCGAGAAGACCTTGCCGCAGCGCGAGACCGCCAGCCTGCTCTTGGCGCCGTTCCGCGGCAACGGCCATTCGATCATCGACGGCAAACGATATGACTGGAACCAGTTCGACACCATCGCCATACCCGGCGGTTCCTGGGTCGAGCATGTCAACGGCTCGTCGAGCGAGCCGGTGATCTTCTTCGGCGCCACCGATGCGCCGACGCAGAAGGCGCTGCTCCTCTACAAGCGCTGGGGCCGCAACCAGGCCGGCGATCTGCTCCGTCTCGTCTAGTTCCCATCCTACTGCCCCGCCCCCCATGGGGGCGGGGACATTGAAATGACGTTTCAGCAGCAAGGGCGTATGCATTTGGTTTCGGCGTTCAACACCAAGCAGATCGGCCATGTCGACTGCCCAGGCGGCGGCCAGGTCTGGGTCGACGGCAACATCCTCTATATCGGCCACATGCGGCCGCCGAGCGGTACGACGCTGGTCGACATTTCCGACCCGCGCAATCCGCGCAAGATAGCCACGATCGATGTTCCGCCCGGCTGGCACTCGCACAAGGTGCGCGCCAAGGACGGGCTGATGATCATCAACCACGAGCGCTTTGGCGATGCCGGCCCGGCCGATTTCGGCGGCGGGTTGGCACTCTACGACACAACCAAGCCGGCACAGCCCAAGCTCATCTCGAAATGGATAACCGGCGGCAAGGGCGTCCACCGCTACGACTTCGACGGCCGTTACGTCTACATCTCGCCGACCGCCGACGGTTATGTCGGCAACATCGTGATGATCCTCGACCTGATCGATCCCACAAAGCCGGTCGAGGTCGGACGCTGGTGGATACCCGGCCAGTGGACGGGTGGCGGCGAGGAATACCCCTGGCACGACTATGTCACGCCGCGTTGCCACCATCCTTTGCGCATGGGCGACCGGCTGTATGTCAGCTACTGGCATCACGGCCTGTTCATCCTCGACATTTCGGACATCACCAAGCCGAAGCTGGTCTCGCACGTCAATTCGAGCCCGAGCTTTCCGCATCCCACCCACACCTGCCTGCCGATTCCACAGCCGCTCAAGGGCCGCAACATCATGGTGGTGGCGGACGAGGACGTCGCCAAGCTTCGGCCATCACCGCCGGCCTTCACGTGGATCTACGACATCACCGACGAGACCAACCCGTTGCCGATCTCGACCTTCCAGGTGCCGGGCCTCGACCCGGATGGTTCACCGCAGCCGCAGATGACCGGCTGCCATCAGCCTTCCGAACGGTTCAAGGGCACGATCATTCCGTTTGCATGGTTCGCGCAGGGGCTGCGCCTCGTCGACATCGCCGACCCGTTCGCGCCAAAGGAGGTCGGCCATTTCGTGCCCGACGCGCCCGAGGGGGCGGAGCGTTCCTCGTCCAACGACGTGACCATCGACGACCGCGGCATCGTCTACCTGATCGATCGCATCCGTGGCGTCGACATCATCGAAACCAGTGTTCTCTAGGAGCAGGCATTGAGCGACAGCACGCGAAAATCCGCCAGCCATTACGCCATCGGCAACAAGAACCCGAACCTGCCGTTTCATCCGGCGGTGCGTGCCGGCGACTTCATCTTCGTCTCGGGCCAGGTGCCGAAGGACGACAACAACAACATGATCAGCGGCACGATCGAGGAAGAGACGCTGGCCACGCTGAAGACCATCGCGCGCGTCATCGCGCATGAGGGCGCGACGCTGTCGGATGTCGTGCGGATCACCACCTATCTCGAGGATACGCGCGATTTCGGCCGCTACAACAAGGCGTTCCTCGAAGGGATCGGCGATGCCGTGCTGGCGCGCACGACCGTCGAGGCAAAGGCCGTCATCAACACCAAGATCGAAATGGACGCGATCGTCTACAAGCCGCTCCCAGCGAGCAAGTAGGCATTGGACACAATCGAGGAGACGACATGTACAAGCTGTTAGGCCGCCAGACATCAGGCAACGTCCAGAAGGTGCTCTTCATGCTCGAAGAGCTTGGGGCATCCTACAAGCGCGAGGACTATGGCCGCCAGTTCGAGAACACCCAGACGGCGGAATACAAGGCGCTCAACCCGACCTCCAAGGTGCCGACGCTGGTCGACGGCGACACCGTGATCTGGGAGTCCAACACCATCCTGCGCTATCTCGCGGCATTCGGTGGCGAACAGTTGAATGGCGCCACGCCGGCGGAAAAGACCGAGGTCGAGCGCTGGATGGATTTCCTGCTGGCGGCGGTCAATCCCGGCTACCTGGCGGCCTTCAAGGGCGCCAAGCTCACACCCGAGGAACAGACCGCCGAATACAAGGAACAGGTGAAGGACCTTGTCGCGCAACTCAAGATCGTCGATGGCCACCTGGCCGGCAAGGACTTCCTGGCGCTGGACAAGCTGACCCTTGCCGACATCGCCTGCGCGCCGATCCTGAAGCGCTGCGTCGACTTCAAGATCGACCGGCCGTCGATGCCCGATCTGGAGCGTTGGGTGGCCGCGATCGCCGCCCGGCCGGCCTTCAAGGCGGCAACCACTGCTGCTCCCGCAAAGGCCGCATAATGATCAGGCGCGCCGCTCTCATCGGATTGGGAACGATGGGTCCAGGCATCGCCGCGCGGCTTTCGCGCGGCGGCCTCGATGTCACGGCGTATGATGTTTCACAGGCGTCGGTCGAGCGTGCCCGCGGCATGCTCGATCTCGCCGGCGGCGTGCTCGATCGTCTCGACATCAAGGCGCCCGGGACAGGCGCCGGCAGCGTGCGATTCGTCGAGACGATCGCCGAGGCCGTCGATGGCGCCGAACTGGTGATCGAGAACGTGCCCGAGAATATCGACATCAAGGCGCAGGCCTATCGCGACATCGATCCGCTGATCGGCCCGTCCGTCATCGTCGCTTCCGACACGTCGGGCATCCCGATCACCAAGCTGCAGGCGCATATTTCGCATCCCGAGCGGATGGTCGGCATGCACTGGTCGAACCCGCCGCACATCATCCCGATGATCGAGGTGATCGGCGGCGAGAAGACCGCACCTGAAACCGTGGCTGTTATCCGCGATCTTATCCGCTCGATCGGCCTGCTGCCGGTGGTGGTGAAGAAGGATGTTCCAGGCTTCGTCGAGAACCGCGTGCTCTATGCGCTGCTGCGCGAGGCGGTTGATCTTGTCGAGCGCGGCGTCATCGAGCCGGAAGACCTCGACACCTGCGTATCCTGGGGCATCGGCTACAAGATCGCCGTCATCGGTCCGATGGCGCTGCTCGATATGGCGGGGCTGGATATCTACAAATCCGTCTCATCCTTCCTGAATGCCGATCTCTCCAACCGCGACGATGTCGCGCCGATGGTGCTGGAGAAGACGGCTGCGTTGAAGTTCGGCATCAAGTCGGGCGAGGGCATGTTTGCCTACACGCCCGAGCAGACAAAGGCGCTGCAAGGCGAACGGGCGCGCAAGCTCGTCGCGGTGCGGCGCATCCTGGAAGGCCGGGAGTAGCTAATGTCAAACGGTGCGCAGAGGGCAGGCCGGTTCGAGGAGTTCCACCGGTCGGCTGTTTGTGTGAAGGGTGCCTTCGCCATCAAGACGGCGTGGCTGCGGCCGACGAAAGCGCGCGGGGCGACAAGCCATGCGCATTGAAACCATTCGAGCCGCCGGTGACAGGCCGGCCCATATCCGCCATGACAATCTGATCTCCGCCAAGGGCGTTTCGGTGGTCATCGCCCGGCAGTTGATCCTCAGCAACATCGATCTCTCTGTGCCGAAGGGGTCGTTTGTCTCCCTTATCGGCCCTTCCGGTTGCGGCAAGAGCACCTTGCTCAAGGTGCTGGCCGGGCTGGTGCAGCCGACCCAGGGCAGCGTTGCGATCGCCGGGCTCGCACCGGTCGAGGCGGCGCGCAAGTGTATGATCGGCCTCGTCTTTCAGGACGCCAACCTGCTCCCCTGGAAGAACGCCGTCGACAATGCGTCGCTGCTGCTCGGCATCGCCGACAAGTCGCTGTCGCGCTCGGATTTGCGGGCGCGCGGGCAGGAGATGCTGGAACTGGTGGGGCTGGGCGACAGCGCCCACAAGCGCCCAAACGAACTGTCGGGCGGCATGCGGCAACGGGTCGCCATCGCACGGGCCCTGGCGCTCGATCCGGCGGTGCTGCTGATGGACGAACCGTTCGGCGCGCTCGACGCCATCACCCGCGATTCGATGGGGCAGTCGCTGCTGGAAATCTGGCAGCGTACCGGCAAGACGATCGTGCTCGTCACCCATTCCATCGACGAGGCCATCCATCTGTCGCGTCATGTGCACGTGCTGGGGATCAAGCCCGGGCGGATCACCGAGAGCCTCGACATTGCGCTGCCTTATCCACGCGACCTGTCGGTCAGCGAAGATCCGGAGTTCGTCAGGCTGGTGGTCCAGTTGCGAACCATGCTGCGCTCCAGCCATCAGCCGGGAGGCGCGTCTTGAGCGACCAACCCATCACGGACCTTCCCGAGCCGCGCCTCGCCTCCAGCTGGAGTGCGGCGACCGGCAGTTGGCTACCGGCGGTCATCCTGCTGCTGGTGACGATCGTGGCGTGGGAAGCCGCCGTGCGGATCTTTGCCATATCCGCCTTCATCATTCCCGCCCCGTCCGAGATCGCGAAGTCGCTGGTGGCGCAATGGGGCACGCTGATGCAAGCGACGCTGGTGACCGCGGGCGAGATCCTGTTCGGCTTCCTGGTCTCGGTCGTGGTCGGCATTGCCATTGCGCTGGTCATCGTGCGCTTCGACTGGCTGGGACGCGCGCTGTATCCACTGGTGGTGCTGTTCCAGAACGTGCCGAAAGTCGCGCTCGCGCCGATCTTCATCCTCTGGTTCGGCTATGGGCTGGCGCCCAAGATCGGCCTCATCCTGGTCATCGCCTTCTTCCCGGTGACACTGTCGATGCTGGCGGGCATGCAATCGGTCGACCGCTCGCTGCTGTCGCTGATGAATTCCGTCGGAGCCAGCCCGACGCAGATCCTGTTCAGGATCCGTGTTCCGCATTCGCTGCCGAACCTGATGGCCGGAACCAAGATCGCCGCCACGTTGAGCGTGATCGGCGCCATCGTCGGTGAGTTCGCCGGGGCGTCGGACGGTCTCGGCTACGTCATCCAGTTCGCTTCGACCCAGCTCGACACGGCGCTGGTCTTCGCAGCGCTGCTGCTCGTTTCCGTGCTTGGCATCGCCTTCTACTACGCCGCCGAAATCCTCGAACGCATCGTGGTGCCGTGGGCGCCGAAATTCAGCCAGTCCTAGGTCCGCTCGATCAACCAAATTCATAAAAGGGAACAAAAAATGCTGAGACGCTCACTTATCAAGGCCGCTACCTTCGCGGCGTTTGTTGCAGCACTCGGTTTTTCCAACGCTGCTCTGGCGGCGGACAAGGTCAACGTTCAGCTCGACTGGGTGGTGCGCGGCAATCATGCCATGTTCTTTGTCGGCAAGGAAAAGGGCTTCTTCGCCAAGAACGACATCGATGTGGCCGAGATCCGCAAGGGATCCGGCTCGCCGGACGCAATGCGGCTGGTGGGCAATGAGAACGCGGATTTCGGCTTCGGCGATCTTCCCACGCTTGCCGTCGCACGGTCGCAGAATGTCCCGGTCGTGGCGCTGGCGGCCGTCAATCAGCACTCGCCGCTGGGGATCATTTCGCTGGCCAAGACGCTGAAGCTCACCAAGCCGTCCGACCTCAAGGGGCTGACCATCGGCATTCATCCGGCCGGCTCCACCTACATCTTCTTCAAGGGCTTCCTGGCCGCCAACGGCCTGACCGAAAAGGACATGACGCTGAACAGCGTCTCGCCTCCCTATGAAAGCTATCTGCTGCTTGGCCGGGTTCAGACGGTCGTCGGCTATATCGATGCCGAGGTTCCCGAACTGGAGGCTAAGGCCGGAGGCCCCGGCTCGCTCAGCATCATGATGGGGGCGGACCATGGGTGGAAAGCCTATGGCTCGGGCCTGTTCACTTCGCAAGCGATGATCAAGGACAAGCCGGATGTCGTGCGCCGCTTCGTCAAGGCATACAGGGAGGCGTTCGACTATGTCGTGGCTCATCCGGAAGAAGCTGCCGAGATCACGGCCAAGGCAGCGCCCGGCTATGCGGACAAGAAGGACGTGCTGCTGGCGCAGATCAACGCCGACATCGCATCGACGTTCAGCAGCGCCGACACCAAGGAACACGGTCTCGGCTGGATGACGAAGACGCAGTGGGAGGAGACCCTCAAGACACTGACGGACCAGGGCGTGCTCAAGGCGGCTCTGTCGGCGGACGACGTTTTCACCGACGCATTCCTGACAAAAGAATAAGAGGTGCGCGGTGTTCGAACGGAAAGCTCGATGAGCGCCTACCGGCAGACCAGGCTGTCCTGCGCCATGGCGCAGGACACATCACGCTCGCCTTTCGCCGCATCGGTGCGGTCGAGCGTGACCTGCACGCGGGTGGCATATGCTCGGCTCGCCAGACCGCACCACAGCCGCTCGACGGGCAGGTTCTCGCGCTTGTCGTTGAGGATCGTGAACGTGCCGGTCTTCACATCGAACCAGAGTTCGACGCGCGTCTTCTTGCCCGGCTCGATCGTTGCGATCCCGGCTGAATACCAGTGGGCGAAGTCGGCGTTGCAGGAGAGGCCTTCGCTGCCCGCATTCGAAATCGTCAACGGAACCATGTCGAGCCCGTCAGTGCCGGTGCGGACGGTGACATGGTGCAACTCAACCGCGTTGGCGAAGGACGACAACGCCAGCATCACCGGAAGGGCATAACGGATCTTCACTTTGCCTGAGCTCCAATGTAATTTTCCTCGGCAGTCTATCTCGCTTTCGCGCAATAACAATAAGAATATTGATTGGTGAAACAACAGAGAGGGTAACATGTTAAAGCTTCTTAAGAGCAGTGTAAGTGCAGTTATATTGACCGGTGTCTTGATGAGCGGCGCGCTTGCCGGCGAGGTCAAGTCGATCGCCATCCTGACGCCCGAAGAAGGCACGGACTATGGCTGGAACCAGCAAGGCATCGACGCCGCCAAGGCGGCAGGCAAGGCCGCCGGCGTCGAAGTGGTCGTGGCGCAGGGCCTCGGCTATGGCGACGTTCGTCCGACCCTGCGGGAGCTTGCCTCCGACGGCGCCAGCCTGCTGATCGCTCATGCCAGCGGCTACAACACCTCGGCGCCCGAAATCGCCAAGGAACTGAAAGTTCCGGTGGCGATCGTCGACACGCCAGCCGGCTTGGAGAAGGGCCTCGTCGCCGACTACACGCTGAGCGGCCACGAGGGTGCCTATCTGGCCGGCCGTCTCGCCGGCAAGGTGTCGCGTTCCAAGTCGGTCGGCATCGTCGTCTCGGGCGAACCGCCATCGTGGAATTCGCAGTCGGCGGCGTTCGCACAAGGCGTGAAGGCGGAGAACCCTGACGTCAAGATCACCTATGCGGTGATCGGCCCTGCCGCCTACAGCGACGCGGCCGGCGGCAAGCGCGTCACCGAAAGCGTGATCGCATCCGGTGCCGACATCATCTTCGGCCAGGGCAACGGTTCGAGCTTCGGCATGCTGCAGGCGGTCGAGACGACCAAGGCAGCCGATGGCGGCAAGGTCTATTTTATCGACGTCATCGGCGACAAGACACCGATCGACAAGGGCTTCCTGCTGTCGTCGGTGGTGTGGAACATCGAGCCGGTCTATGCGGCGATGATTGCCGACCTGAAGGCCGACACGTTCGGCACCAAACACTATACGATCGGCCTCAAGGACGACTCGGTCAAGCTGCTGAAGACCGCTGCGATCCCGGACAATGTCTGGACGGAAATCCAGGCGCTGCGCGAGGACGTCATTTCCGGCAAGATCAAGGTCGAGCCGGTCTATGACGCGGCCGCCGTAAGGGCACTGATGACCAGCGTCGCCCAGTAAGGCGATCACGGTCAACTGCCGGAGGGGTGATCCGTTCACCCCTCCGGACGATTCCCGTTTTTTTGGTGCTGGGCTTTCATGAGCGGTTTTTCTTCATCGTCCGTTGCCGGGCGCGACATCGTCGCGCTTGAAGGCGTGACCAAACGGTTCCCCGGCATCGTTGCCAATGACAGCGTCGACCTGTCGATCCGCCCGGGCGAAGTGCATGTGCTGCTGGGCGAGAACGGCGCTGGAAAATCGACACTGATCGGCATGTTGTCCGGCCTGCAGCAGCCGGACGAAGGACGCATACTGGTCGACGGCAAACCGACGCCGATCACGTCGCCGCGCCATGCGCTGGCACTCGGCATCGGCACCGTATTCCAACACATGATGCTGGTGCCGACGCTGACGGTGGCGGAGAACCTCCTGCTTGGCGGGCCGTGGTGGCAGCGCCCCAGGACCGAGGAACTGGCGGCGCGCGTCGCCGAGATCACCGGCACGCTCGGCATCACCGTCAAGCTTCAAGCCAAGGTATCGGAGTTGTCGCTCGGTGAGCAGCAGCAGGTCGAGATCCTGCGCGCGATGCTGCGCAACAGCCGGCTGCTCATCCTTGACGAGTCCACCTCCATGCTGACGCCGAAAGGTATCGACGAACTGGGCGCGCTGATGCGCCGCCTTGTCGAGCAGGGCCTGGCGATCGTCTTCATCACCCACAAGCTCAAGGAGGCGGCTGCCTTCGGCGACCGCATCTCGGTGCTGAAGCTTGGCCGCAAGGTCGGAGAGATCCCGCCCGAGCGGTTTCGCACGCTGGGCGAACAGGAGATCGTCTCCGAGATCGTGGAATTGATGTTCGGCAAGCAGAAGGATGATCCGGAAGCCGTCGAGCGTCCGGTCCGCACTGCCCGAGCAGAAGCGGCCCCGCTGCTTCAGGTTACGGATCTGGCGGTAGCACCGACGGACAATGCACCGGGCCTGTCGTCGATCTCCTTCGACATCCGCCCGGGCGAGATCCTGGGCATAGCCGGCATCGACGGCAACGGCCAGAAGCAGCTGGCGGAAGCGCTGGCCGGCCAGCGTACAGCTGCCGGCGGCTCGGTGCGGCTGGAAGGCGCCGCCATCGAGACGCTGAGCGTCGGCGAGCGCCGCCGGCGCGGCCTTCGCTACCTGACCGACGACAGGCTGGGCGAGGGCACTGTCGGAACCTTCCCGGTGTCGATCAACTTCTTCCTCAAGCAGGTCGGCGCGGCCCCGTTCTGGCGCAACGGCGTCGAGCAACGCGCGGAGATCGACAAGCGCGCCGCCCAGCTCGTGCGCGAATATGACGTGCGTACGCCGAGCCTGAAGACGCCTGTCGCGCGGCTGTCCGGCGGCAACATCCAGAAGGTGCTTCTGGCGCGAGAACTGGCTGAGGGCGCCAAGGTGGTGATCTTCAACAAGCCGACCTATGGGCTCGATCTCGCCAACACATTGGCGTCGCGCCAGCGCATCCGCGACACGGCGGCGCGTGGCCTCGCCGTGCTGCTGATCTCCACCGACCTCGAGGAATTGCTTGGCATGTGCGACCGTATCGCCGTCATCGCCGACGGAGCTTTGGTAGGCACCGTCGAGAACGTAGACGACGCCCGCACCAAGGTCGGTCGCCTGATGATCGGACTTGCCGCATGAGCATCGACACCGCCCCCACGGTCAGTGCTACCGCACTCGATGCCACGAGCGGGGCGGCGACGCGCCGCGACATCCTGCATCGGCTGCTGATGACGCTCGGCCCGATCCTCATCGCTCTCGTCATAGCCGGCTGTATCCTGCTTGCCGTCGGCGTCGACCCGCTCGCCTATTATGGCTTCGTGCTGGAGAAGGGACTGTTCTCGCCGCTCGGCATCCAGCAGACGCTGACGCGCATGGCGCCGCTGCTGTTTCTTGCCGCCGGCCTGATCGTCGCCTTTCGCGCGGGCATGTGGAATCTCGGCGGCGACGGCCAGTTCCTGCTTGGCGCGGTGACGGCGGCTGCCAGCGCTCCCGTGTTCGTTCAGATCATGCCAGCCTGGCTGGCGCTGGTCTGCTCGTTCCTCATCGCCATGGTGGTGGCGATGATCTGGTCGCTGGTGCCGGCCCTGCTGCGTGCCTATCAGGGCGTCAACGAGATCATCACCACGCTGATGATGACGTTCCTCGGCACCTCGCTCGCCAATGTGCTGGTCAAGCTGGCGTTTCGCGACCCCAACACGACCGTGCCGCAGACGCGTACGCTTCCGGTGGAAGACCGGTTGCCGCGCCTGTTCGAAACGACCATCACCAGTGGCCTGCTGCTTGGGCTGGCGGCGATCGTCATCGTGCATCTGGTGATGACGCGCACGGCGTTCGGGCTGAAGCTGAGGATCGTCGGCGCCAATCCACGCGCGGCGGTTCACTCGGGGCTCGGTGTCCCCGGCCTGACCGTCGCCGTCTTCGCCATTTCGGCCGGGCTGGCCGGCCTTGCCGGCGCCGTCGACATCATCGGCGTCCAGGGCAATGTCCGCGCCGACTGGAATCCCGCCTATGGGCTTGCCGTGATACCCGCCGTGTTTCTCGCCCGCATGAACGGCTTTGCTGCGATAGGCTTCGTGTTCCTGCTTTCGGTGCTTTCGATCGGCGGTGAGAGCGCGGCGCGCCGGCTTGGCGTTCCCAATCATTTCACGCTGGTGCTGGTTTCCATCGTGCTGATCGTGCTCGCGCTCGCCGAACATTTCGATCACCGATACAACCAGTCGCGGAGGGCCTAGGGCATGACCGGGCTGTTCAGCGAAGTCTTTCTCAGCGCGCTCCTGTTCGGCGCCGTCACCGCGGCGATCCCGCTGCTGCTTGCCGGGCTCGGCGAGCAGATCTCCGAGAAGGCGGGGGTGCTCAATATCGGCATCGAAGGCATGATGCTGGCCGGCGCCTATCTCGGCTTTGTCGGCGCTTTCTATTCCGGGTCGCTGTGGCTGGGCTTTCTCACCGGTGCCGTCGGGGGTGCTGCGGTGGCGCTTGTCATGGCGCTGCTTTGCGTGCGCATCGGGCTGAACCAGATCGTCATCGGCATCGCGCTGACCTTGGGGCTAGAGGGCCTGACGGCACTGCTCCACCATTTCCAGTTCTCACGCAGCTACCCGCGCCTGCCCGCGGCGGATGCGACCGTCATTCCGCTGCTTTCGGACATCCCGGTCATCGGGCCTGCATTCTTCAAGCATCATCTGATCGTCTATCTGGCGGTCGCGCTGGTTTTCGGCATGAGCTACCTCTATCGGCGCACGCAACTCGGCCTCAATTTGCAGGCGGCAGGCGACAAGCCGGCCGCGCTCGATGTCGCCGGCATCGATGTCGTGCGGACCCGCACCATCGCCGTGTTGACGACCGGAGCGCTGGCTGGGCTCGGCGGCGCCTATCTCGCCAATGTCGGGGCTGGGCTGTTCATTCCGTTCATCACCAATGGCGCGGGCTTTCTCGGCATCGTGCTGGCCATGCTGGCGCGCGGTCGCCCGATCTGGGTGCTGTTCGGCGCGTTGCTGTTCGGCGTCTGCCTGTCGCTGACGACGGCCATGCAGGTGGCCGGCATCAACATACCGACCGACATCATCCAGATGCTGCCGTTCCTGGCGGTGATGATCATGCTGGTTCTGTTCGGCCGGCGCGCCAGCCTGCCGGCGGCGCTCGGCATTCCATACGAGCGCGGCGCGCGCTGAGCACAATTCATGCGCGGACGGGACCCGCGCCAATAAAGGAGGCAAGAATGTCGGATACCAAGGTCTACCTGCTCGACGGCGGCTCGCTCGTTCTCGACGGCTATCATGTGTTCTGGAATCGCGGCCCTGGCGGTGAAGTGCGCTTCCCCGTCTATTCGATCCTGATCGAGCATGCCGAGGGTCGGTTCCTCATCGACACCGGCTACGACTACGACCACGTGATGAAGGTGCTGCCGTTCGAAAAGCCGATCCAGGAAAAGCACCAGACCATCCCAGGCGCCCTGGCGCTGCTCGGCCTCGAACCGAAGGACATCGACGTCGTCGTCAATTCGCATTTCCACTTCGACCATTGCGGCGGCAACAAGTATTTTCCGCATGCCAAGAAGATCTGTCACCGGACCGAAGTGCCGCAGGCCTGCAATCCCGAGCCCTTCGAACATCTTGGCTATTCCGATCTGAGCTTTTCGGCGGAGGCTGCCGAAGCGCGTGGCGCGACCGGGCAATTGCTGGCGGGCACGACACGGGCGAACTCGACCTTTGAAGGCGTCGATGGCGACGTCGAGCTTGCCAGGGGTGTCCGGCTGATCTCGACGCCCGGTCATTCGATCGGCCATTACAGCCTGCTGGTAGAGTTCCCCAAGCGCAAGCCGATCATGTTCACCATCGACGCGGCCTATACGCAGAAGAGCCTTGAAACGCTGTGCCAGGCGGCCTTCCATATCGATCCGGTGGCGGGCGTCAATTCGATGCGCAAGGTGAAGAAACTCGCCGAGGACCATGGCGCCGAGTTGATGTACTCGCACGACATGGACAACTTCAAGACCTACAGGACCGGCACGCAATTCTACGGCTGACCGCCTGCAATCGGGAGACAAGACGATGCGCTATCTCGAACACGCCGATCCCGTCATCACCCTGACCGCGGGGCCGGTGAACGCCTATGCCGAAGTGCTGCGCGGCCTCGGTCGCACGGTGCTCTACGACTACGACCCGGCGTTCCAGCTTTTTTACGAGGGTGTGGTCGACAAGGCGCAAAAGGCGATGCGGCTGTCGAACAAGCCGGTCATCCTGCATGGCGAGCCGGTGCTTGGCCTGGAGGCCGCCGCGGCCTCGCTGATCACGCCGGACGATGTCGTGCTCAATCTTGCCTCCGGGGTCTACGGCAAGGGGTTCGGCTATTGGGCGAAGCGCTATTCGCCACATCTGCTCGAGATCGAGGTGCCCTACAACGAGGCGATCGATCCGCAGGCGGTCGAGGCAATGCTGAAGGCGCATCCGGAGATCACCGTCGTTTCCGTCTGCCACCACGACACGCCGTCCGGCACCATCAATCCGATTGACGCCATCGGCGCGCTGGTCTCAGCCCATGGCGGTTACCTCATCGTCGATGCCGTCTCGTCCTTTGGCGGCATGAAGACGCATCCCGAGGATTGCAAGGCCGATATCTATGTCACTGGCCCGAACAAATGCCTGGGCGCGCCTCCCGGCCTCACGATGATGGGTGTCAGCGAGCGGGCCTGGGCCAAGATGAAGGCCAATCCCCTGGCGCCGCGCGCGTCGATGCTCAGCATCGTCGACTGGGAGCATGCGTGGTCGCGGGACAAGCCGTTTCCATTCACGCCGTCGGTCTCGGAGATCAACGGGCTCGATGTCGCGCTCGACCTCTATCTCAATGAGGGACCGGAGGCTGTGTGGGGGCGCCATGCACTCACCGCCAAGGCCATGCGCGCCGGCGTTGCCGCGATGGGTCTGTCGATCTGGGCTGCCAGCGATAGCATCGCGTCGCCGACCACGACCGCTGTCCGCACGCCCGAAGGTGTCGACGAGAAAGCGCTTCGCCAGGCCGCGCGCGCCCGTTACGGCGTGGTGTTTTCGTCTGGGCGCGGCGAGACATTGGGCATGCTGACACGCATCGGCCATATGGGACCGACAGCCCAGCCGATCTATGCGATCGCGGCGCTGACGGCACTGGGCGGCGCCATGAACGCGGCCGGCCAGAAACTGGCGATCGGCAAGGGTATCGACGCGGCGCTGGCCGTGATCGACGCCGACGCCTGAACAGACATCACCACGGATTGAGGGAGCACTTTCATGACTGAACGGCTTGCGGGAAAGACGGCCCTGGTTACGGGCGCCGCGCAGGGTATCGGCAAGGCGATCGCAGCGCGGCTTGCCGCCGACGGGGCCACCGTCATCGTCAGCGACATCAATGCCGAAGGCGCCAGGGCGGCGGCCGCGGCGATAGGCGGGAAGGCGAGGGCGATCGCCGCGGACATTTCCGATTCGGCATCCGTCAAGGCGCTCTTCGCCGAAATCCAGACCCTGACCGGAGGCATCGACATCCTGGTCAACAATGCCAGCATCGTGCCGTTCGTCGCCTGGGACGATGTCGATCTCGACCATTGGCGCAAGATCATCGACGTCAATTTGACCGGCACCTTCATCGTCAGCCGCGCCGGTACGGACCAGATGCGTGCGGCAGGCAAGGCCGGACGGGTGATCAGCATCGCATCCAACACCTTCTTTGCCGGCACGCCGAACATGGCGGCCTATGTCGCGGCCAAGGGTGGCGTCATCGGTTTCACCAGGGCGCTCGCCACCGAGCTTGGCAAATACAACATCACCGCCAATGCGGTGACGCCCGGCCTCATCGAGAGCGACGGCGTCAAGGCGAGCCCGCACAACGAGGCGTTCGGCTTCGTCGAGATGCTTCAGGCCATGAAAGGCAAAGGGCAGCCGGAACATATCGCCGACGTGGTTTCGTTCCTGGCCTCCGACGATGCGCGCTGGATCACTGGCCAGACGCTCAATGTCGACGCCGGGATGGTGCGCCACTAACCAAAAGCGCATCCCAAAAACTGTTGCGCATTTCCGGGCGACCTGCATCGCGGTCGCGGCAGCGGACGGGCGCGGCCAATCAAAGGGAAATCACAGTGGACTTCGGATTCGACACGTCGGTTTTCGACGGGCTGACGATTGCAATGCTGGTCGCTGGCCTGGCCATGACCGGAATGGCCTCCGGCGTGCTCGCCGGTCTGCTGGGAGTCGGAGGCGGCATCGTCATCGTCCCGGTGCTGTTCTGGGTGCTTAGCCTGTTCCACTTTTCGCCTGCTGTGATCAGCCATCTGGCGGTCGCGACCTCGCTCGCGGTCATCATCCCCACCTCGATCTCGTCGATGCGTTCGCACAACAGGCGCGGCAATGTCGATCGGCCTCTGCTCACTCTGTGGGGACCGGCGATTTTCGTCAGTGCCCTGGTCGGCGGCATCATGTCGAAATTCATCCCGGGCGCCGGCTTGCGGCTGGTCTTCGGCGTCGTCGGCCTGCTGGTGGCCGTCAACATGGCGTTGCCGAAGCACCTCGTGATCTCCGATCACCTGCCGCAAAGCGGCTGGATCAACCGCGCGATCGCTGCTGTGATCGGCTTTGTCTCTTCGCTCATGGGAATTGGCGGCGGCACACTCTCGGTGCCGACGCTTTCCAGTTTTTCCTTTCCGGTGCACCGGGCCGTCGGCACATCGTCGGCGCTTGGCCTGCTTATTGCGCTTCCAGCGGTGGCCGGCTTCATCTGGTCGGGTCTCGCAATTGCAGGCAGGCCTCCGCTCAGCCTGGGCTATGTCAGCTTGCCGGCGGTTGCCATCATAGCGCCCATGAGCTTTCTGTTTGCACCCTTGGGCGCCAAGCTCGCCCACGCGCTCAACCCGCGCTACCTGAAACTTGCCTTTGCGTTTTTCCTGGCGATCACGGCCGTGCGAATGTTGCTTTCCTGAATCCGGTTCAGCGGCCTACGGCTATTTTTCCCGCATGGCCCGGCGGAAGTTCTGCGTGATTGGCTCGGCGAGATAAGAGAGCACGGTGCGAGCCCCCGTCCGGATCATCGTCTCGCTCGACATGCCGGGCAGCAGCTTGCGGCCCTCCAGCTTGCCGAGTTCGCTTTTGTCGATCACAACCGTCGCGGCGAAATAAGGTGCGCCGCTGCGTTCCTCAACCATGCGGTCAGCCGACACGATCTCCACGACGCCCTCGAGCGGCGGCAGGTTGTAGCGAGCGAACGCCGGGAAGCTGACGCGCGCGAGCTGTCCGGGTGCGATCGTCTCGACATCCTCCGGCTTGACCATAGCCTCGACCACGAGTTGTTGTCCGAGCGGCACGATCGTCATCAATGTCTCACCGGGTTTCACGACGCCGCCTGCCGTATGGACCTTCAGGTCCATGACGATGCCGTCAACCGGTGCGGCGACGTTGGTGCGGTCAAGCACGTCCCTGGCGGAGCGCTCCTGCTGTCCGAGGTCGAACAACTCCGCCTCGACCTTGCTCAACTCATCGACGGCCTGGTTCAGCCGCACTGTGTTGAGGTTCAGGATCTGCATATCAATCTCGGCCATGGCGCTTCCGGCACGGGCGATTGCGGCAATGTTGGTAGCGCGCTCCCCTTCGATCTCCCGCTGTTGGCGTCTGAGCAACAGGTTCCGTTCGCGGGTGGTCAGCCCTTTCTTGAGCAGCCCCTCAAGGTCTTTGCTTTCATCCTCGATTGCCTCGATCTGTTTGTCTTCGGTGACGATAAGCTGCTCCAGTCCCGTTATCTCTTCCTCGACCTGGTGACGGCGCTGGCCGAGAATTTCCCGCTCGTCCTTCAGATTGTGGTGCTTCGCGGCAAACACGTCACGCTGTGCGGCCACCGCGTCCTTCACGGCGGTGGCGGGGTTTGCGAGCAACGCCGGATTGAATTCGATCTCGGCCTTGCCGTCACGCTCGGCCCTGAGACGCGCGGCCAGCGCCTCACGCGTTGCTATCCGGTTCTGGATCAGGTCGAGCTGCGCCTTTGCCTGCGTGTTGTCGAGCCGGACGAGGACCTTGCCGGTCTTGACGATATCCCCATTGGCGGCGTTCAACTCTGCGATGATGCCGCCCTCGAGGTGCTGGATGAGCTTGCGGTCGCCGGCGACCTTGATAACGCCCGGCGCCACGGCGGCGCTGTCCAACGGCGCCAGTGCCGCCCAGCCCCCGGCCACGCCGAAGAACAGGAACATGATCGCGAACCCGGTGCAGGTCACGCCGGTGAGACGCAGCGGCACCGGTTCCAGCAGCGAGGGCGGGGGAAGGGGTAGCGGCACGACGTTCAATCCGGGGGGGCGGCTCATGCTTCCTTGACCTCTTTGATTTCCTTGACCACTTCAAGGGCTGGCAACTGGGCCGCCTTGGGCAGATGGGCCACCTTGCTGACACGGTTGGCGAGTTCGTTGAAGACATGGTCGCGCGGCCCGAAGAGATCCTGCTGACCTCTGTTGAGCACCAGTATCTTGTCTATCTTGTCCAAAAGGTTGGGGCGGTGCGCGATCAGGATAACGGTTGTGTTTGTGGCCTTGGCCACGCCGAGAGCAGCAATCAATGCCTCCTCGCCCTCTCTGTCGAGGTTGGAATTGGGTTCGTCGAGGATAAGCAGCGCGGGGTCGCCGTAGAGTGCCCGCGCCAGCCCGATGCGCTGGCGCTGCCCGCCTGACAGGACGGCGCCGGATTCGCCGATCTCGGTGGCGTAACCCTTCGGCAGTCCCTTGATCAGTTCGTGGACTCCTGCCAACTGCGCGGCCTCGACCACCTTGTTGAAGACCGCCGGGTTGAGCGTCGCGAAGCGGCAAATATTTTCGGACACGGTGCCGGCGAAGAGTTCGATGTCCTGCGGTAGGTAGCCGACATGACGGCCACGGTCTTCCGCCGCCCATTGGGCAACATCCGTTCCGTCCAGCAAGGCGCGCCCCGCGGACGGGCGCCAGGCACCGGCGAGTATGCGCGCCAGGCTCGTCTTGCCAGCCCCGCTCGGACCGATCAACGCCATCGCTTCACCCGGCTCGAGGCGGAAGTTGATGCCTTTCAGGATATGTTCGCCACCCTGTCGGGCAAGCACAATGTTCTCGGCCTCGAACCTGCCTTTCGGTCGTGGTAGCGGCAGAACCGGTGTGGATTCCCGGTGCTGTCCGGCGACAGCGGTGAGACGCCGGTAGGCGGCACGCGCTCCGAGCGTCGCCTTCCATGTGCCGATGGCTTGCTCGACCGGTGACAATGCGCGGCCCATCAGGATCGAGGCGGAGATCATGATACCGGGCGAGGCCTCGTTGCGAAGTACCAGATAGGCGCCGAGGCCGAGTATCGCCATTTGCAGGGCCAGCCGGTGACAACGCGCGATAGCCGCGATGGCCCCACCCCGGTTGGCGGCAAGAACTTGTCCTTTGTTCGCCTCGTCCTGCTGTGCCTTCCAGCCCTCCAACAGGGGCTTCAGCATGCCCATGGCCTGGACGACCTCGGCGTTGCGGATTGCAGCCTCGGCCTGCACATAGGCCCGCGACTGCGCACCCGCAGCCTCGGTCAAGGGCTTTCGCGTGACGTATTCGTTGAGCAGCGCCAAAGCGAACAGGACGATCCCGCCGCCGAGCGCCAGCCATCCAAGCCATGGGTGCATGACAAAAATGGCAGCGAAAAACAGCGGCGCCCAAGGAGCGTCGAGGATCGGGAAGACGCTCGGGCTGGTGCAAAAATTCCGCACCTGGTCCAGATCGCGCAATGGACGGGCGTTGGCCTGGCCGGGCGCCGAGGCGGCGTATTCCACCGATGCAGTCAGCAGAACCGGTCCCAGCCGCGCATTCATCCAGGAACCGACCTTGGCCAGAAGACGCCCGCGTATTACTTCCAACCCGGCGAGCGTCGCGAGCGCGGCCGCCGCCATCAGCGAAAGCATCACCAGCGTCTCCAGGCTATGGCTGCCGAGCACGCGGTGGTAGACTTGGAGCATGTAAAGCGCCCCGGTCAGCATCAGCACGTTGATGCCTCCGCTGAACCAGATCAGCGGCCGAATGGCGCGTTTGACCTCTTTCATCACTACCTGCAGGGCAGGGGGCTGTTGCTTGGTTTTCATCGCTATTTCTCTGGTGTGCGGAGTGACATCCGGCGCAAGGGATTGCAGTTAGTCCAGCCATAAGTTGCTGGTGAGTGCCATCGAGATTCCCCCCTTTTTGAACGCATCAAGAAAAGGGGATCCCCCCAGATGCCCTACCCGAGTGCATCCGCTGGCGCGCTGACGCGCTGAACTGCGGCCTTTGATCCTCGATTGTGTCGCCGCCGACGAGGAGGCGTCCATTCCCGGTTCGATAGTATTGAGATCAATGTCCGCACCTGATCGAACGATATATACCTTTCGATAGATCAGGCCGGCGCAGGCGCTGCGGCGGGTATCACGGCCGATGCCATCACGCGGCTTTCCGGCCCCTTTGCCAGCTTCATGTCGATGCCAGTTGAAAGTGCTGGTGTCAGAGGAGGCCCGTTCCTGGACGCGCAGCGCCTTTGCCATGCGCCATCCAGGCCAGCTCCGCCCGGCTGCCGAGGTGCAGCTTTCGTAAACGTGGTATAGGTGCAACGTCGTCGATCTGCTCAACCAGCTCAAGACCGAGTGTCGCGCCGACTATCTCACTCGCCTCGGCTTCGTCGTCCTCGATGAACTCGGATCGTCTCACGCATCACTGTGAGATCATCGAGACTGTCAATGAGTGCGGGCGCTTCAAGAACCGCGCCTGATCACCCAACACGGCCAAGCTCATCCGCGCTCGCCGGGCTGCGCAACCCGATAAGCTCCGGCGAGCGCTAAGCGACGTGCCCTACATAGAGGGCGACGCCGATCGGGCCAAGGCTTTTGACACATATGGTTTGCTCCGGCGCCGGCATTCACTACGGCGCTTCTCCGCCAGGTCAATATTCCCATTTATACTGACGACAGCAACCCTATCGAAAACGATATATATCGTTCGATATAGGTCAGAATACTACCAGACGGAAAGTTGACTTGCCATCCTCAGGCTGCGCCAAATTGACCCCTGAGCATCTGGGGTTTGTTAGCATTTCAAGGGGCATCTTAAGTGATGGCGGACGGGCAATCGTAGCTTTCTACGCCTCCGGAACTTACGCACGTCAAGGCGTGCTCTGTTCCGGTTCTCGAAATCCACCATTTTCGGCGCGCCCTGACCTAATCCCAACTGACCCTGGAACAGCTCGATCACAATTGGGAGGAAGATTATGACTACGATTACCGCCACCAATCTCGTTCTCGACGAGCAGATCGGCGTACAGACCGTCACCGATGATAATGATGTCCTCCTCGACCAGACGCTGAGCGACGCGCTCACCGCTCTCGGCGTGCTTGGAATCAGTCCTACCGACCCCGCGACAGGCTTCCCGCAGGTGGCCGTCAACACCGCCCTCCTTGACACAACCGGAGCGACCGATCTGGCGCTGTCGATCCCCGCTGACGGCACGTCGAGCGGCCTCTTTACCGTCGACGGTGTGGAAATTTTCCTCTACAACCAAGACGGCATCATTTATGGGCGCGAGGCCGACGGGAATGGTGACGCCGATCCCGCTGGCGCATTGGCGTTCGCGGTTGCGCTTGATGAGACTGACCTGTCCTCGGCGCAAATTTACCTCATTCAATACGAACCGCTGCAGCACAACGTTCCTGGTGATCCTCCTGTCATTGACGACGACGACATCCTGTCGTTTGCCGATGGCACAATAACACTGGATGTAACGACCACCGAACTCGTAACCACGTTTCAGACACTCGACTTTGCGTCAATCCCGTCAGGTAGCCCGCAGGAGACACTCACAGTTGCCACAGCCGATCCCACTGACAACCACAGCGCCAGGTTTGATGGACTCATCTTCTCTGGGACGGTGATCGACCCAACGACAGTCCCAATCAACTCCGGAACCAATGATGATCTGAACCCCAACGCCGTCGGCTTCGGCGTGAAGGGCGGCCAAGCCTCTCAGTTGAATCATAATGAGGGCTTCTTCGTTCAAGACGCGGCCTGGACCTCCTCTGATCCTGATGCGGATGCGAACGAGATCGGCGGCATCAGGTTCGACATCCAGGGCATAGGCGGCGTGAAGACTGTTAACATTGAGTGGTGGGCTATCGATGATGGAGCAATAGTTGATCATGGCATTGACACAGTAACTTTACCTTCCGGCAGCGCCGCCTTTGAGAATTATACCATCGAAACGGAGGATAGCGTCGACCAAATCTACGTTCGATTTACCTACGACACGAAACAAAGCACCTCCGGCGTGCGCGTTGAGAACCTTGAAGTCGCGTTCCCATCATCGAGCGAGGTGACGGTCGTCAACCACGAGGATCTCGGGACGCACCTCGTGTTCGAGGATGCCGGGCCGACGTTCGACGGCATCACTGGTGATGCAACGCCGTTCCAGGTCGGATTGGCCGCCAATCAACAGGACACAGGGACGTTCGACCTTACTCCCGGAGCCGACGGCTCACACGTCACCATCACCCAATATACCGATCTCGGTGGCGCTGACATCGAGGAGATTCTCACCAACGACGGAACCACGCTGACGTACCACGACGTGGCCACCGATACGGATCTTTACCAACTGAACGTGACCGACTCGGGATACACCTTCGACGTGCTCTTCACACCCCAGGGTGAGCAGTCCGACCTCAACTTCAATGCGGTCAAGTCGGGCGGTCCCCAGGAGACCTTGACAGTACCCACGGTGGATAACACCGGCAGCATCGTCTTTGACGGCCTGATCTTCAACGCTACGCCCGCAGCGGACGCGACCGAGGCAGCCTTTGTGCCGTTCAACACCACTCCACTGGGAGGCCCGACTGTAGCGGCTGACGACCTTAACCCCGATGCAGTTGGTTTCGGCGTGAAAGGCGGTCAGGCTTCGCAGATCAATAACAACGAGGGCTTCACCTTCTCCACTGCGGACGGGTCTGACATCAACAATCTAACCTTCGCGGTCGCAGGAATTGGAAACATCAACGCCATCACCGTAGAATCGTGGCTTTACGACGATGGCGGCAATCTGATCGATCACACCATCGAAAACGTTACTGGCTTGCGCTCGGGCAATCAGACCGTGACCATCGATGACGATGGTGGGCAAGCCTTCGACACGGCCTACGTTCAGTTCCACGTCGGCGGTGCCAACTCGGGTGTTCGCATCCTCGACTTCTCGACGAGCATCGAGGGCCCAGTTGACGATCAGCCGTTCGAATTCACTCTGGCAAACACCGACCTCGACGGGGATGCTGCTACGCAAACACTGAGCATCCTCGCAAGCCAGGACTTCATCGTTTGATGACGTTCTCGCAGCCTTCATTAGCTTCAACGCAGACGATCCGGCCCCCTTCGAGGGGCCGGACGTTCAAGACACCAAGGCTCTGGACTCAAACTAGGCGACATGCAAAGCGGCGGCTTGCGGTGTATGCTGTGGCGGCTTTCCGACAACCAGCCTCTTTGGCTGAAGGAACCGGAGGAGGGGAGAGCCAGCAACTGCCAAGCCAATCTCCAATGCCCCGGTTATCAGGCGGGTCGGACCGAGAGCAGGCTGTCGCAATCGCGGCCGATGCCATCGCGCGGCTTTCCGGCCCGCTGCCGGCCTCACGTCGATGCCCGTCAAAAAAGTGCTGCTTTCAGAGGAGGCCCGTTCCTGGGGGGGGGGCGAGGCTTTTGCCGTGCGTTATCCAGGCCAGTTCCGCCCGGCCGCCGAGGTGCAGCTTCTCGTAGACGTGATGCAGGTGCATCTTCACCGTGCCTTCGGATAAATGCAGCCGCTGCGCGATGGTCTTGTTTCGCAGCCCGCGCGAGACGAGATCGGCGATCTCGGTCTCCCGCCCGGTCAGCCGGGACATTGGCTGCGGCTGCGACCCGGGCATCAGCAGTTGCTGGACGATCTTGTTGTCGATCCACTTCTTGCCCGCCGCCACCGCATTCACGCATTCGATGAGAAAGCGGTGGCTGATGCCGTCCAGAAACAGGCCGTCGACGTCGAGCGTCTGTATCTCCTTGACATCGAGCCTGCCGGTTGGCTGCACGATGAAGATGATGCCGAGAGCGCTGTTGCCGGCCTTCAGCCGTGAGGAGAGACCTGATGTTTGCTGGTCCGCGAGATCCACGCCCACGATGACGATATCAGGCTGATGGCGCTCCACATGAGCGAGAACGTCCACAGGGCGGCGACACTGGGCGACGACATCGTGTCCAGCCTTCTGCAAAACCCATTCCAGACCGGCGAGATATACCCCTCGCGGGTCCGCCACGACCAACGTCGACATGCGAACACCGTCCGTAAAAAACGCAACGAACTTGGTTAAACACCCGTTAAATCAGGAAACCAGAGCCCAGGCAGATTGTCAAGGAATAGCTAATATGCATGTTGCTATAATGACAATCCGCCGTCTGCCAGGCGGATCGGCGCCGTAAAAAGCCAACCTATGATATGCCTGTCACTTTCAAGGTTCTAACGTCCCTTGCCGCGCGGCCCAGTCGTACGGGTACAGGCAGTAAAAATAGCCGGTGCGTTCGGTTGCGATGTATTTCAGATGCGTGCCATTGGGCAGCCAGACGATGTCGCCAGGGCGGCATTCGTGGCGGCCGTCATCCAGTTCGATCGTCAGCGTGCCTTCATGGATGAACAGCACCTCGTCATAGGTCACGGTCCAGTCGATCGAGGCGTTCTCCAGATACTCGATGCCACCGCCCATGGTCCGGCTGATCTCGGCATTGATCACGCGCGCGATCGACGACGTTCCGGTCGGCGTGACTGATGGCTTCAGAGTCAACTCGCTGTGCTTGAAAATCTTGGCCTTGGACATCGTCATCCTTTCTTTGCGCGAAGATTGGCTTTGGAGGGAGTGACGCCGGACGGAGCCATCCCGGCGAGCCATCTCGTCACCGGATCCAGCTTGCGCCCGGCATGTTCGAGATCGTCGCGCCGACGCACCGCGCCACGGACGAAATGCGCACCGACGAAGCGAAAGGGTTCGGGCGGGAAACCGCGCGCCACCGGACGCACCAGCGCCGAATGCGTCAGTTCCGATTCGCCGTCAGTCAGCAGGCCGGTGAGGATCTCGCCGCCGATATAAGCCATTGTCGTGCCATTGCCGGAAAAGCCGTAGCCGTAGACGACATCGCGGTTAGCGGGCAAAGCGCCGAACAGCGGCACGCCGCTGACCGTCCGGTCGATCGGGCCGTTCCACGATGTCTCGAGCGGGAAATCGGCGAGCGCTGGGTGGCCATCCCGCAGCGCGCGACGCATTTCGGCGACCCGTGGCGACAGGCCATGGAAACGCTGGTCGACGATGCCGCCGAAGCCAATGACGCCACCGCTGACGCCGACGGACAGCCGACCATCGCGCGTCGGAGACCAACCGCCAACGAAGACGCGGGAATCGATCATCAGCGGCGCCCGGCGGTAGCCGACCTTGTCGAGAAGGTCTGGAATGGGCTGTGACATGGCGTCGTCGCTGGAGATGTTGAAGATCGCAGGGGCCAGTTCCG
The DNA here is from genome assembly GCF_040321775.1 of Mesorhizobium sp. M0243. Lineage (NCBI taxonomy): Bacteria > Pseudomonadati > Pseudomonadota > Alphaproteobacteria > Hyphomicrobiales > Phyllobacteriaceae > Mesorhizobium > Mesorhizobium sp. M0243. The sequence goes on from NZ_JAMYSF010000004.1 coordinate 36,075, forward strand.
GAATCGCGCCGGACCAGGCATTCATGGCAAGCACGACCTTGCCGCAGGACACAGTTCCTTTCGCCGTTTCCACCGTGAGCTTGCCACGTCGTGAAAACCGCTTCATCGGCGACTTTTCATAGATCCGAACGCCGCGGTTCAGCGCTGCACGACGCAGGCCGCGCACCAGGAACCCTGGATGCACAGTTGCCGACGAAGCGTCGAACGCACCGCCAAGGTGGCTCGTCGTACCGGCCATCGCCGCGATCTCAGGGCGCGAAACTCGCCGCGCCGGAACGTAGCCATGCGCTGCCAGCTTGTTTAACGCGTCGTCCCAGGCGCCAAGCTGTGCTTCGCACGTAGCGCCCCAGATCCAGCCGATGCGATCGAACCAGGCGTCGATTGCCTCTGCCTTGCAGAAAGCCTCGATGCCGCCGATCGCGGCTTCGGATGCCTTGATGATCGAAAGCGCGTCGTTTCCGTCGCGCAGCGCGGCAAGCGCGCTGTATTTGGTCCATGCCGAAAGCACCATTCCGGAATTGCGGCCGCTCGGGCCACCACCACAAATGTCGCGCTCTACAATGACAACATCGAAGCCTGGATTGTGCTGCTTGAGGCGAATGGCGGTCCACAGTCCGAGATACCCGCCGCCAACGATGCAGATGTCGGCCTGCGTTGTCTCTTCGAGCGGAGGCGCAAGGTCCGGGTCCTCGGGCAATGCCTGCCGCAGCCAATGGCTCCGCCAGCGGATGTCTTTTTCCGGCAACTGCATCACGATGCGCCTGCCGCGGACAGGCGGCGCTCCACCAGCCTGACCCAAAGACTGGCGCCCATCGGCAGGATAGCGTCGTTGAAATCGTAATTGGTGTCGTGCGCGGCGGCCTGGTGCGCGTCGTCCGCCTGGCCAAGCAAGAAATAGCAGCCCGGCCGCTGTTCCAACATGTAGCAGAAATCTTCAGAACCCATCTCGGGAGGCGGATCGACGACGAGACGTTCCGAGCCCATCACCTCGTTCGCAATCGCGATCATCGCGTCGGCTTGCGCCGGAGTGTTGATCGTCGGCGCGAAGGGCGTTTCGTAGCGAATATCGACGCTGGCGCCAAAAGCTTCAGCCTCGTTTTTCGCGATGCGGCGGATTGCCGTCTCCAGCGTCTTTTGAACCTGATGGTCGAAGGTGCGCACGGTGCCGGTCAGAAACGCCGCATCGGGGATGGTGTTGAAGGCTTCGCCGGCGCGCAGGCCGCCAACGGTGACGATTGCCGGAGAGTGCACATCGGTCAGGCGTCCGGGCAGGGCTTCTATCGCCAGCAGGATGCGCGCGGCGCTGGGAAGTGGATTGATCGCAAGATGCGGCATCGCCGCATGGCCGCCCCTTCCATGCACGACGATCTCGAAGCGATCGGCCGCCGCTGCCACCGTCTCATGGTGGACGGCGATCTCGCCCAGCGGCCGTTCGCAATTGTGCAGCGCGTAGACTTCATCGCAGGGGAAACGCTCGAAAAGGCCCTCATTCAGCATGGCGAGTGCCCCACCTCGGCCCTCCTCGGCCGGCTGGAAAATGAAATGCACGGTGCCGGCGAAGTCGGGCGAGCGGGCAAGCGCCGAGGCTGCGCCGAGCAGCATCGTCGTGTGACCGTCATGGCCGCAGCCATGCATCCTCCCGGGAATGCGGGACGCATGCGGCAGCGGCCGCGCCTCGGTCATCGGCAGGGCGTCCATGTCGGCTCGGATGCCAAGCCCGCGACCAGCGCCGAGCCTGCCCCTGAGCGTACCCACGACGCCTGTCCGACCGACGCCTTCGATCGTCTCGATGCCCCACGAGCGCAGTTTGTCCGCCACGAAACGCGCCGTCTCGAACTCTTCGAAGCCGAGTTCTGGATTGGCATGCAGATGCCGCCGCCAGGCCGTCATCTCTGTCTCCAACTGCTGCACCGATGGAACCAGTCTCATGCCGATGCCCTTGCGCGGAGAGTTTGCGAGCGGCTCTGAAGGATGGCGATGACACCAAGCAGGGTCGCCGAGAAGGCGATCAGCAGCACAGCGACGGCCGCGATAGCAGGGCTGATGGACTCGCGAACCCCGGAGAATATCATGCGAGGCAAGGTTCGCTCCGCGCCTGTCGAGAGGAAACTTGCGACGACGACTTCGTCGAAAGAGATGATGAAGGCGATGATGGCCCCTGTAATGACGCCCGGCGCTATCAGCGGCAGCACTACCTTGAAGAATGTGCGCATGGTGCCGGCGCCGAGCGATGCCGCCGCGCGAACCAATGTCCGGTCGAAGGTCGAAAGGCTGGCGACGACAGTCGTCAGCATCACAGGCACGGCCATCGCCGTATGCACCAGAATGATCGATAGCTTGTTGCCGACGAGTCCCAGTGTGGCGAAGAATGAAAAGGCCGCGACGCCGACGATGACAACCGGCGTCACCAAGGGCGCGGCGATGACCGCGTAGAGGATCCGTTTGCCGGCAAAATTGCCCCAGGCGAGTCCGATCGCCGCAGGTATGCCGAGCAGCAACGCCAGAACCGTGGTGGATATCCCGATGACGATCGAGTTCCACAGCGCGTTCGGCCAACGCTGGTCGACCCACAGTTCGGCATACCAGCGCAGCGACCAGCCCGGCGTCGGAAATGCCAGCGAATTGCTCGAGGTCAGCGACATAGGGATCACGATCAGCAGGGGTAGGATGATGAACGCCAGCAACGTCGCCGCATAGGCATACATCAGCCACTTCCGGAAGCGGTCGGCGCTCATGCGACATGCGCCTTGCGGCGGAAGAGGACGGACGCCGTCCAGAACAGCAACGCAAACAGGACGAGGATCATCAGCAGTTGCAGCGAAAGCGCTGCACCCATGCCCCAGTTCAGTGTGCTGTTCGTGTAGAAAGCTATGTAGCTGGAGATCATCTGGTCGGTCGGCCCGCCGACAAGCGTCGGGGTGATGTAATAGCCGAGAGCGAAGACAAAAACGATCGCCCCGCCAGACAGGATTCCTGGCAGGATCAACGGCAACTGCACGCGGCGCCATGCCGTGAGCCACGGCGCACCCAGCGAAAGTGCCGCGCGCATGTAGGTGGTCGGAACCCGCCGCATGACAGCGACGACGGAGAGCACCATCATGGGCAGCAGAACCTGAACCATCGCCAAATAGAGCGAAAAGCGTGTGTAAATGAGATTGAGCGGCTCGCTGACGATGCCGAGGCCAAGCAGCGTGGAATTCACGGGTCCGTTCTTCTGCAGCACGATAATCCAGATGACGGTGCGCACCAGCAGCGATGTCCAGAGCGGAAACAGGATCAGCGCGAACATGAGCTTCGACCAGGCCGGCGGCGCGCTGACAATTGCCTGCGCCAGCGGCACGGCGAGCACCGCGCAGATGACGGTCACCACGATGCTGATCCAGATCGTGCGCAGCAGCGCGTCGACGAAGATGGCGCGGTCGGCGGAAACGGCTTCGATCGAATTGTCCGCGCCTCGCTTCAGGTCCAGGCTCGCAAGCAGATAATAGTCCGTTCGCGCGCTTTGTTGACGCGCGATGACCTGCCAGAGATCGATGTCTTTCCAGCCGGCCTGTTTGGAGAGCACCTCGTCGCGCACGGGACGCATAGTCAGCTTGCCGTCGGCCGCATCCTTTGCCGTCTTGATGACGAGGAAACGGCTGCCGACGACGCGCTGGTTCACGAGTTGCGCCAGGACGCCTTCCTTCCCGGCGCGCCGCGCGTCGGCCAGGTCCTCGACGAGTGCTGCAAAGACGGGTTCGCCAGGCAGGCCGCTATCTGCTTTCCAGCCCGCCAGAGCGGCAATTGTACGCGGCAGGTTGTTCGAGAAATCCGAGTTGTCGACGGCCAGAGCGAGGAAGCGCGCCACCGGCCACAGAAACAGAATGACGACGAACAGGATAAGCGGGGCCGTCAACAGGGCGAGCATGCCGCCCCGTTGACGCCGCTTCATAGCCGGCTTTGCCCCGACCAACATGCCTAGGTTACTTCGCGAGCCAGGCCTTGAAGCGTTCTTCCAGTGCTTCCTTGTGCTCGGTCCAGAAGTCGTTGTCATAGGAGGCGCCGTACTGAAGGTGCTCCGGCGACGTCGGCAGGTTGGCCTTCCAATTCGCGGGAATGAGGTCGGCGGCTTCCTTGCGGCCGGTGCCATAGGCATAGAGTTTCGAGAAGCCGGCCTGGTTTTCAGGGATGGAGAACCACTTGAGGAGATCCAGCCCGGCCTGCTGGTGCGGCGCGCCCTTCACCACCGCCCAGTAGTCGGTGCCATAGAAGAAGCCAGCGTCCCATGCGATCGTATAGGGCTTCTTCTCGTTGATGGCTTCGTTGGTGATGCGCGCATTGAACCCGTCGCTGAGAGCCACTTCACCACTGTCGAGGTTCTGGATGCCCTGCGTCGTTGTGGACCACCAGACGACGTGCGCCTTGATCTTGTCGAGCATGGCGAAAGCCCGGTCGACGCCTTCCGGCGTGCCCAGCACCTTGTACATGTCCTCGCGCTTAACGCCGTCGGCCATCAGCGCGTTTTCCAGCGTGAACTGCGCCTGCTGGTAGAGGCCGCGCTTTCCCGGAAATTTCTCGACGTTCCAAAAATCCGCCCAGCTCTTCGGCGCGGCGTCGCCCTTGTAGACATCTGTGTTATAGGCAAGGACCGTGGCCCAGGTATCAGACGCGACGCCGCATTCGTGCAGGGTGCCCGGCAAATAATTGGCCGCGTCGCCTGTGATTTCTGGCGTCAGCGGAACGAACAGGCCTTCGGCGCAGCCGACTTCCATGGCGGGCGCTTCGACCGAGACGACGTCATAAGTGATGTTGCCCGCCTGCACCTGGGCACGCACCTTGGCGACCTCGCCGCCCCATTCTTCCATGACGATCGGAACGCCCGTTTTTTCGGTGTACTTGTCCCAGACCCCATCCTTGTAGGCCTTATCCCATGTACCACCCCAGCCGACCACTGTGACGGGTTCGGCCGCGGACACGGCAAAACTCGAGGTCGCGAGGCAGATCGCGGCGGCAGATACGGCTTGCAGATAAGTCCTCATTGCAGTTCCCCTTTCTTTCGTCGTATATTTGATCAAATTTCAAGCGCAAAATGGATTGATTAGCAACAGGAATTTGCGATACGGTGCAAAAAAGTGAAAAAGCCAAAGGGATTTGATCGAATGCTGCAAGGCACTAGAGACGTGCGCGCCAATGTCAGTCTCGCTGCTGTTCTGGACGAGGCCCGACAGCGTTTCGCTGACGCCAACCCGAACAGCCTGGCGCGGCAGAACGAGGCCGCGGCATCGTTGCCGGGCGGCAATACGAGGGCTGTTCTATGGTATCCGCCATTCCCCGTATCGTTTGTTTCCGGCGAAGGCTGCAGGGTGACCGATCTGGACGGGCACATCTATGTCGACCTGGTCTCGGAATACAGTGCCGGTTTTTACGGTCATTCCGACAAGGCGATTTCGGCGGCCCTGGTGAACGTCATAGAGGGCGGCATCATGCTGGGTGCGCCCAACCGCTACGAAGCGCGCCTGGCTGCCGCGGTGGTTGACCGCTTTCCGGCAATCGAGCGCGTTCGCTTTTGCAATTCCGGCACTGAAGCCAACATCATGGCTATTTCGGCGGCTCGCGCCATCACGCAGCGCTCGAAGATACTCGCATTCCGCGAGGGCTACCACGGTGGTGTACTCACCTTTGCGCATGGCGGCTCGCCACTCAATCTACCGTTCCCCTTTGTCTTCGCCGACTACAACGATAGTGCCGGCGCCGTGGCGCTCATAAAGGAACAGGGCGACGAGCTTGCCGCGGTGATCGTCGAGCCGATGATGGGCGGCGGCGGCTGCATCCCGGCGACGCGTGAGTTCCTGGAAGCGCTGCGCGCGGCGACGAAGGAGACCGGGGCGCTGCTGATTTTCGACGAGGTCATGACTTCGCGCCTCGACTACCGCGCGCTCCACGGGGCGCATGGGATTTTTCCCGATTTCGTGACGCTCGGGAAGTATATCGGCGGCGGCGCCAGTTTTGGCGCATTCGGTGGACGCGCCGACCTCGTCGATCGCTTCGATCCGGCTTTGCCCGGTTCGTTCTCGCATGGCGGGACGTTCAACAACAATATTCTCAGCATGGCTGCTGGCTTCACCGGTCTGACCCAGGTGCTGACGCAAGAGGCGAGCCGCGCGATCAATGCGCGCGGCGACCGCCTGCGTGAAGCGATGAACGTTTCCCTTGAAAGGCGTGGCGTCGAGGGCATCGTCATCGGGCGAGGGTCGTTGATGAACCTGCATTTCGTCAGGGGGCCGGTGGACACTCCGGCGCGGCTCGACGATGCCGATCCTTCGGTGATTGCGCTTTGGCATATCGAAATGCTGTTGCGAGGGTACTACGTGACGCCGCGCGGCATGCTGGCGTTGTCACTGCCATTCGGCGACGCCGAACTCGACGGCTTCGCCGGCGCATTCGACGATTTCCTGTCGAGCAACCTCAAAATACTGCCGCGCCGGACAAACTGATGCTGGATCGCAAGGATGCCAATGCCGGCTCGGCCGCGCAAAAGACAGCTCATGTTCGTGTCCATATGGGCTTGAAGGAAGCACTGATGAACGGTGACTTCCTGCCCGGCCAAAGACTGGTCGTGCGACAGCTTGCCGAACAGTACCGGACCAGCGCCATGCCGGTGCGCGAGGCCTTGCGGCAACTCGTCAGCGACGAGGCGATGTTCGACCACCCAAATCGGGGCGTCATCGTCCCCGAGGCCACGGTGGCGCGTATTTCGGATCTGGTGCGTGTGCGCTGCAGCGTCGAAGGAACGGCGGCCGAGTGGGCCGCGACGACCATCACGCCCGAAGAACTCGATGAATTGGCGAAGCTGAACGGGCTGATGCGCGAATGCGTCGAGAGCAATGTCATGGCTAGCTATCTCGGCTTGAACAGGCGCTTCCATTTCACGATGTACCATGCCGCGCGGTCACCTCTCATCCAGCAAATCATCGAGAAATTGTGGCTGCAAGCAGGACCGTTCTTGAACATCGTCCGCTCGGACGTGACCTACGGCCTGGGCCTGGACCATCATGACGAAATGCTCGCGGCGCTGCGTCGCGCCGATGGCGCGGCTGCGCGCAAGGCGCTGGTGGCCGACCTGCGCGAGGCCGCCGACATCATTCTTCGCGCCGCCGCGGCGGCTGAGGCTCAGCCTGCGCGCAAACGCCCGGCTTCGGCACGCCGTGATCCCAAGGCGCAGGCGCGGTGATGGGCGGATCCCCGCGTGGCCCGGTTCATGTCGAGTTTCGTGGCGTCAGCAAGCGCTACGGGCAGACGGCCCAGGCGGTGCGTCAGCTCGACCTGGAAATCATGCGCGGCGAATTCCTGACGCTGCTGGGGCCTTCCGGGTCTGGCAAGACGACGGCGTTGATGATGCTTGCGGGATTCGAAGATACGACCGAGGGCGAAATCCTCATTGACGGTCAGCGCATCGACAACGTTCCCGCCAATCGTCGCGGCATCGGTATGGTGTTCCAGAACTACGCGCTTTTCCCGCACATGACGGTCGCCGAAAACCTGGCTTTCCCGCTCGAGGTCCGCAAACTTAGCCGCGACGAGGTGACGCGACGTGTCAGGAACGTTCTCGACATGGTCCAGTTGCCCGAATTCGGCAACCGGCGTCCGGCGCAGCTTTCGGGTGGGCAGCAACAACGCGTCGCGGTTGCCCGCGCCCTGATCTTCGAACCGAATCTTGTCCTGATGGACGAACCGCTCGGCGCCCTCGACAAGCAATTGCGCGAGCAGATGCAGTTCGAAATCAAGGATATCCATGCCCGGCTTGGCGTCACGTTCGTTTATGTGACACACGACCAGACCGAGGCGCTGACCATGTCGGACCGGATCGCGGTGTTCAGCGCCGGCCGCATCGAGCAGCTTTCGACACCACGCGAACTGTATGAGCGTCCGACGGGCAGCTTTGTGGCGAGCTTCATCGGCGAGAACAACCGCATGTCCGGCACGGTGGTTGCCGGCGGTGAAAACGGTGGCGTGGCCGTCCGTCTCGACGATGGCGATCTGGTGTTGAACGCCATTTCCCCTGGCGCGACGCCCCCTGCGGGCGCCAGGGTGACGCTGTCGATCAGGCCCGAGCGCATGTCCTTATTGCACGATGGCTCCACCGCCCTCAACGTGATTGCGGCAACCGTCGTTCAGTCCGTCTATGTCGGGGATCACATCCGGCTCGTCGCTGTGACGGCGGGCGGCCTGAAATTCATTGTCAAGCTTGCCGCATCGTCGTCTCGGTCCGAACTCAATGCGGGCGAGGCGGTTCGATTGGGCTGTGGTCGTGAGGATTGCCTCGCGCTCGATAGATAACAACAAAAGGCAGACAAGGGAGAGTTCAACCATGAAGAAATCGCCGAAAGTCGTCATAACCTGTGCGGTCACCGGCTCGATCCACACGCCGACGATGAGCCCGTATCTGCCGATAACGCCGTCCGAGATCGTCGACGCCGCTGTCGGAGCAGCCGAAGCCGGAGCGTCGGTGATCCATCTGCATGCCCGCGATCCGGAGACCGGCAAGCCTACCCCTGATCCAAAGCTGTTTATGGATTTCCTGCCGCGCATCAAGCAGCAGACCGACGCCGTGATGAACATTTCCACCGGCGGCGGGCTGAAGATGACCCTCGAAGAGCGCCTTGAAGCCGCGCACGCTTCGAAGCCGGAACTCTGCTCGCTCAATATGGGATCTATGAATTTCGCCCTGCACCACATCGCGCCGAAATACACCGACTGGAAGTACGACTGGGAGAAGGGCTACCTGGAAGACACAAAGAAGGGCATCGTCTCCAACACGTTCGAGCAGATCGAGCGTATCATCGTCGAAGTCGGCCAGGCCTACGGCACGAAGTTCGAGTTCGAGTGCTACGATGTCAGTCACCTCTACACGCTTGCGCACTTTCTAGACCGCAAGCTGCTGAAGCCGCCGCTTTTCGTCCAGACGATCTTCGGGCTGCTGGGCGGAATCGGCGCCGACCCAGAAGACATGATGCACATGCGCAGGACGGCTGATCGGCTGTTCGGAGACGACTATCTCTGGTCGATCCTTGCCGCGGGCAAGCACCAGATAAATCTCTGCACGATGGGCGCGATCATGGGCGGCAATGTACGGGTCGGTTTGGAAGACAGCCTCTATGTCGCCAAGGGCACGCTCGCTAAGAGCAATGCCGAACAGGTTGCCAAGATAAAGCGCATTCTCAACGAGTTATCGCTCGAAATCGCGACGCCCGACGAAGCCCGTCAACTGCTGGATCTCAAGGGCGCAAACGAGGTCGGGTTTTGACGCCCGGCATCGAAACCTATGTCGGCGTCGTGCATCCTTGGATGTGCGACGCGATGGGCCATCTCAACGTTCGTCATTATGTGGCCATGTTTGATGACGCCAGTTTCCAGTTGCTGGGCAGGATTGCCGATCCTCGTTTGACGCCGACCCTCGGCTGGGCGGATGTGAGGATGGAGATCGACTACGTGCATGAAACCGCGGTGGGAACTCTGGTCACCGTTCGCAGCGTTATAGAAAAGCTTGGGAAATCGTCGCTGACTTATCTGCATGAAATGCGCGGTACGCTGGACGGAGTCCTGCATGCGCGCATGCGCACTGTAACCGTGCGCTTCGATCTTCAAGCGCGGAGCAAGATCGAGATCGAAGGCGAAGCCCGGCAGGCGAGCGCGAAACTCCCGAGGGGTGAAGCCGATACGCGTGGGTGACGGCGAGAATGTCTGGTGACGGCATCGTTAGCCGCATTGGCGTCACTGAGCGAGATGCTGTAGGTCGCTGAAGGCTTCTACTAGGAAGGTCAGATATAGCCGCTATCGCACAGGACACCGCATTGGGCAGCCCGCCACAATCGGCCATTGCGTACGATAGTGGGGTTTGAAGTGGTAGCGGGAGAGGGACTTGAACCCCCGACCCCAGGATTATGATTCCCGTGCTCTAACCAACTGAGCTACCCCGCCAGGGCGGCGAAAGACCCGAAATCCGCCTCAAATCGAAAGGCATGTCGGGGGCGTTCGCCAAGGTCGCGCGGATATAAGGTTGGGAGGGTGAGCCTGTCAAGCTTCGAAGCAACCGGCTTGCCGGCTTATCGTCATTATCGAAAAGCTTTGCCGTGCGGACATTTGGTTGCCGCCGCCGGGGTTGAGTTCGAAGGGGCACGTCGCTATGTCTCGGCCAAGAGTTTTTAGAGTTTGAAACAGATGAAGCCGCGCATAGCAGTCCTCGGTTGCGGATACTGGGGCAGCAACCACATCCGCACTCTCAAGGCGCTCGGCGCGCTGCACGCGGTCTCCGACACCAACCGGGCCCGCGCAGAAGGCTTCGCCAGCGAGCAGGACTGCCTGGCGATCGAGCCGGACCAGTTGTTCGTGCGTGACGATATCGACGCCATCGTCATGGCGCTGCCGCCGCAATTCCATGCCGACCTTGCCGTGCGTGCCGTCGCGGCCGGCAAGGACGTGCTGGTGGAAAAGCCGATCGCGCTGACGGTTGCCGACGCCGAGCGTGCGGTGCAGGCGGCCAAGGACAATGGCCGCGTTTTCATGGTCGGCCATGTCCTGCGGTTCCACCCCGCCTTCGAGACGCTGAAAGGGCTGATCGACAAGGGCGAACTCGGCGAAGTCCGCTACATCCACTCGCACCGGCTCGGCCTCGGCAAGTTCCACACAGAGAACGACGCGCTGTGGGACCTGGCGCCGCACGATCTGTCGATGATCCTGGCGATCACCGGCACGGAGCCGATCGAGGTGCGCGGCGAGGGGGCCGCTCTGCTCGACAGTCTCAGCGACTTCGCGCATCTGCACATGCGCTTCCCCAACGGCCTGCGCAGCCATCTCTTCACCTCGCGTCTCAATCCCTATCGCGAGCGGCGGCTGACCGTGGTCGGCACCAAGGCGATGGCGGTGTTCGACGACGTCGAGCCATGGGAACGCAAGCTAGCCGTCTACCGCCACGCGGTGTGGCAGGACAGCGGCCAATGGGCCTTCACCACCAATGAGCCGTCCTATGTCGCGGTTGCCCAGGGCATGCCGCTGACACGCGAGCTGGAGCATTTCATCCAGTGCATCGAGACGCGTGCCGAACCGCGTACCAGCGGCGAGGAAGCGATCAGGGTGCTGCGCATCCTGACCGCCGGCACGGTCACCCACACCAAGTCGAATTCCTGAAGCGCGGATTATTCGGCGGGAACCTTATTCGGCAGGTATCTGGGCCGGCCTGGCGGCAAGCCGGGTCAGCATCGCCTCGGCCTCGGCGCCACGCTCCGAACGCTCGATGAAGCCGCCGCCGAACACGCGAGCTTCGTTGCCGTCGTCGGAGTAGAGCACGCAGGCCTGGCCCGGCGCGATGCCGGACTCGCCGTCGATCAGTTCCACCCATGTGGCACCGGCACGATGATGCAGCACGGCCGGGCGCGGCGGCCGCGTCGAGCGGACCTTGGCGAACAGCTCCAGGCCGCCAGCAGGGACGTCTGTGAGCGGTCCGTCGCCCAGCCAGTTCATATTGCGCAGATAGATCTTGTGCGTCTCCAGCGCCTCGCGCGGGCCGACCACGACGCGAGCGCGGTCGGCATCGAGGTGGACGACGTAAAGCGGCTCGCCGGAAGCGATGCCGATGCCACGGCGCTGGCCGATCGTGTAGCGCAGGATGCCCTCATGGCGGCCGAGCACGCGGCCGTCGATGTGGACGATGTCGCCCGGATTGGCCGCGGTTGGCTTCAGCTTGGCGATGATGTCGGAATACTTGCCCTGCGGCACGAAGCAGATGTCCTGACTGTCCTGCTTGGCGGCAACCGCCAGCCCCATCTCCTCGGCAATGGCGCGAACCTGAGGCTTCGACAGGCCGCCAAGGGGAAAGCGCAGATAATCGATCTGTGCCTGCGTGGTGGCGAACAGGAAATAACTCTGGTCGCGGTCGGCGTCGACCGGACGGTAGAGAGCGCGGTGGGCGCCATTGGCGCCGGAACGAATGTAGTGGCCGGTGGCCAGCGCATCGGCGCCGAGCTCCTTGGCGGTGGCCAGGAGGTCGGCGAACTTCACCGTCTGATTGCAGGAAACGCACGGGATCGGCGTCTCGCCGGCGACGTAGCTCTCGGCGAAGGGATCGATGACCGCCTTGCGGAAGCGTTCCTCGTAGTCGAGCACATAATGGGGGATGCCGAGCGTCTCGGAGACACGGCGGGCATCGTCGATGTCCTGCCCGGCGCAGCATGAGCCGGCCCGGTGCGTCGCCGCGCCGTGGTCGTAGAGCTGCAAGGTGACGCCGACGACGTCGTAGCCCTCGCGTTTCAGCAGGCCGGCGACGACCGAGGAATCGACACCGCCCGACATGGCGACGACGATGCGGGTGTTTTCGGGACGTCCGGGAAGATCGAGACTGTTCATGATGCTTTCGTTCTGCACGGCGCCTCAATGCCAATGTCGAGAATATAGGTCAAGCTTTACCGGCGCGCCAGCGTGCAGGGCGATTCACCGGTTGCGTCCGATCTCGGCCAGGGGATGCATTTTCCCCGGCAAATCAGGGTTTGCGGGCAGATGTTTCAAATGCCGGCGAAAAGACTAACGCGGCGTTCATGATCCTTACCTAGTCATTAGGGTCTGCTTAGGCAATTTTTAAAGCTGTGGCGGTAACGTGGCGGGGATTGGGTCTTTGAGTTTTTTGTAGAGAGTACGATGACCGATCTGGTTAGACCGAGAGTCAAATATGTTATCGGGCCTGACGGCAGCCCTCTTACGATTGCCGATCTGCCGCCGACCAATACACGTCGCTGGGTTATCCGGCGTAAGGCGGAAGTGGTTGCGGCCGTGCGCGGCGGGCTTTTGAGCCTGGACGAGGCATGCCAACGCTACAAGCTCACCACCGAGGAATTCCTGTCCTGGCAGGCGTCGATCGACGAATATGGCCTTGCCGGGCTGCGCACCACACGCATCCAGCAATACCGGCACTGACCATTGCGAATTTAGACGAAGGGCGCGGCTAACCCCGCGCCCTTCTGTTTTTCACCGCTCCCGCTCAGAGCGATAGCACAACCTTGCCGATCGGCTTGGTGGCGAGGAAGGCGTGAGCGGCTCCCGCATGGTCCAGCGGGAAGCTCTTCGCCACATGGACGGCAAGCTTGTTGGCATCGATCAACCGAGCCAGTTCCAGCAGGCCCTCACTGTCGGGCACGACGGACATACGCTCGACCCGAATGTCTCGCGCGCCGGCCTGGGCCCTTGTGTTGTCGCTGACATCGAGCAATGACACCAGCACGCCGCCACGCTTGAGCACCTTCAGCGAGCGTTGGGCGTGGTCGCCGCCCATTGGATCCAGCACCAGATCGATGTCGCGGATCTGATCGGTGAAATCGCCCTTGGTGTAGTCGATGACTTCGTCGGCGCCCAGTTTGCGGACGAAATCGAGCTTGCCCGGGCTGGCCGTGGCGACGACGTAGGCGCTGCGCGCCTTGGCGATCTGCACCGCCAGATGACCGACGCCGCCGGCTCCCGCATGCACCAATACGCGCCGATCCGATTTCAGTCGGCCGTGACGAACAAGCCCTTGCCAGGCGGTGAGGCCGGCCAGCGGCAAGGCGCCCGTCTGGAGGTGGTCCGCGCCCTTCGGCTTCAGTGCGATTTGATCGGCAGGCACGGCAGCCAGCTCGGCATAGGCCGCCGCCTGCTTGGGGAAGCGCGGCATGCCGAACACCTCGTCGCCGATCTTGAAGCCGGTGACGCCGGGGCCGAGTGCTTCGACAGTTCCCGAGATGTCCCAACCCAGGATGAAGGGCGGCTCGCCGAGCAAGGGGTAGTAGCCGGCACGGACGGCGCCGTCGACCGGATTGATGCCTGCGGCCTTGACGCGAACCAGCACTTCGCCGGCCTCTGGCGTGGGATCCGGCTGATCGGCGATGACAAGGACGTCGGGTCCGCCGACGGATTTCTGGATAACGGCACGCATTGAGATGTCTCCTGCTCGGTTGATGCCACTATCATTTGGATAGTAATAGTCTCTTGTCCAGTATGTACCTTCCTGATACATACGCACCCCATGGATAGTGAAGATGATTGCGGTTTCGGCTATGATGCGTTCCGGCGGACGTGTCCTTCGCACACCGTGCTGGAGATGCTGGCCAGCAAATGGGTCTATCTGGTGGTTTGTGCACTGCGCAAAGGCCGGCTGCGCAATGGCGAGCTCGCCCGCAAGCTCGAAGGCATCACGCCGAAGATGCTGACGCAGACGCTGCGGGTGCTCGAGCGCGACGGCCTGGTGCGGCGCGAGATCTTCCCGGTCATTCCGCCGCGCGTCGAATATGAATTGACCGAGCTCGGCCAGAACCTGGCGGGACTGCTTACCCAGATCAGGTCATGGGCGGAGCAGCATGCGCCGGATATCAAGGATGCCCGTGCAAGGGCAATTGCCGAGAGTGAAGGGGATTGGGCCGCGTAGGGCGGATTCATTTTTCCCGCCGGAGCCGCAAGCCGCGACAATGCGCCAGCCTGATGGCGGGCGTTGGCGCGGCAAACCGCCAGGTCTTAGCCGATCATGGCGCTGCGGCCACCGACTTCCGCTTCGCGGATCTTCGTGTCGCGCGATTCCAGCATTTCCGCCTTGGAAAGCTCCGCTTCAGCTTCGCCGAGTAATGATTCGGCGGCGCTTCGCTGCTGCGCGAGGTCGCTTTGGGAATTCCTGAGGTTGTCGCGGCGCAGGCGAGCCGCCTTGGCGAAGGTTGGATAGGCGAAATGGTTGATGTCGGTGATGCCGGCCTTCTTTTCCTCGGCGGTGATCTGAAGCTCCAGTTCGACGGCCATGCGTTCGAACTCGGCGATCATCATGTCGAGCTGCAGCAGCTGCCGCCGCTTCTCATTCACCTGAAACTGTTTCAGCCGAACGAGGTTTTCACGTGACTTCATGATTCGGTACTCCCGGAAACGCACACCCGCATCTATCGTCCAAACCACCTGGAAACGCCCAGGCCGCACCCGTGTCCACCGCCTTTCCCCGAACTATGGGAAACAAAACCCTAAAGTTTTTTGCCGACGGTAACCATTCGTTTACGGGCATTGTTAATCATACGGGTCAGGACTTAAGGCCGGGTAAAAATTCCGGCCACCGATGCGGAAGCGACGTCGATGAGTCCCTGGAGTCGCTTAGTCCAGGTTGTTAATGTGTTGCATTAGGAATTTGGTTCTGAGATTCGTTATTAGATTCAAGAGGGTGTAGAAAGAGGTTAAAAAATCTGGTACCGTCATCGACGGGAAATTAGGATTTGTTAACCATTCAATGGCAGCCTCTGCACAAGGCAACCACTGCTCCGGGTCCGGACGGGTCGTGAAATGGTCCGGCAGCAGAAAAGGGGAATGAAATGCGTGTTCTGCTGATAGAAGATGACAGTGCAACCGCACAAAGCATCGAACTGATGCTGAAATCGGAAAGTTTCAACGTCTACACGACCGATCTCGGCGAAGAGGGCGTCGATCTAGGCAAGCTCTACGACTACGATATCATTCTTCTCGATCTCAACCTGCCTGACATGTCGGGCTACGAGGTCTTGAGAACGCTTCGCCTTTCCAAGGTCAAGACACCTATTCTCATCCTCTCCGGCATGGCCGGCATCGAGGACAAGGTGCGCGGCCTCGGCTTCGGCGCGGACGACTACATGACCAAGCCGTTCCACAAGGATGAGCTGGTTGCCCGCATTCATGCCATCGTGCGGCGCTCCAAGGGCCACGCCCAGTCGGTCATCACCACCGGCGACCTGGTGGTCAACCTCGATGCCAAGACCGTCGAAGTCGGCGGCCAGCGCGTGCACCTGACCGGCAAGGAATACCAGATGCTGGAGTTGCTTTCGCTGCGCAAAGGCACCACGCTGACCAAGGAAATGTTCCTCAACCACCTCTATGGCGGCATGGACGAGCCTGAGTTGAAGATCATCGACGTCTTCATCTGCAAGCTGCGCAAAAAGCTCGATGCGGCATCGGGCGGTCAGAACTACATTGAAACGGTCTGGGGGCGCGGCTATGTGCTGCGCGAACCGGAAGACATTCGCGTCAGCGCCTGAGCGACGAATCGTTCGAATCTTTTCAAAAAAAACCCGGCTTCGGCCGGGTTTTTGCATGACGGGCTGGTAACGGTCTGTTTTTGGGCTTCCGAGCAGGAAACCGTCACGCACTTTTTCTGGAATTGCTCAAGGGTGCCGAATCAGGTGCGCTCTTCAAGGTGCGAAAGCGCTCGAGCAGTTGCGGGCGGTTGAACGGCTTCAAGAGATAGCCCTGGGCGCCGGCGCGCTTGGCCCGCATGATCGAAGCAATATCGAGCTCGACCAGGGAAATCAGGATCTGCGGCCTTATCGGGCTCTCCATGGCGCGGACGCGACGGATGAGATCGACCGCCGGTACGTCGGGCAAGGCGCCATCGACGACGATGATGTCGGGCATGTCGGCGGCGCACATCTCCAGCGCGTCAAGTCCGCTGGCAGCCTCGATGACAATCATTTCGGAGCCGCCCAGGATGCGTTTTGCAACCTTCCTGATGACGCTTGAATCGTCGACGAACATGCAGCGTTTCATTTCCGGGTCCTCTTTGCCTTCTGGCAGTCCGGTAGCGTCGGGGGCATCCAGGGCGGACCATAGGCCAATCTGGTAAAGAAGCCGAAAAGGCGTTAGGTAAAATTTTTACAAAGATGGGCAGGTGCCTGCTTTTATTCGCGAATGCTTTGGCACTGCCTGGACGAACAGATGCCTCCCAAGTCGATGAGCTGGAATTACAGATTTCAGTGTAGAAATACTTCGCTTTATCGGCTGCGCAATCAGGCCGCAGAAAGCACGATTTCTTCCGGCGTCGCGTGGATCGATATCGTCATGCCGGCTTCGCGCGCCAGAAGCAGCGTGTAGTAGGGCTGCACGGAATGCGCGTCGATCGGTTCCTCCGGCTTGTGGCCGGAATGCAGTTCGAGGAACTTCGGCGGCACACGCAGCATCGGGCCAGCCGACGCAAGCGCGAAACGCGGTTCGGTCTCAAGATTTTCCAGCGTCACGGAAAGCTTGCCGCCGCGCGGAATGGCGGCATTGGCGACGAGGATCAGGTTGAGCAGCAGCTTGACCTTGTTCTTGGGCAGCAACGCGCGGGGCCCGTTCCAGGTCAGTTCCGGCTTTTCGTTCTTGAGGAAGGCGATGGCGACCGCTTCGGCATCGCCGGTATCGATCAACATGCCGGCCGAGCCGGCGGCACCGAAGGCGATGCGGGCGAACTGCAGGCGGGCCGAAGCGTTGCGGGCGCTCTGGCGGATCAGCTTCATGGCGTCCTCGTCGGCGCCGCCTTCATCAAGCAATTCGAGCCCGTTGTTGATCGCGCCGACCGGCGAGATGATGTCGTGGCAGACCCGACTGCACAAAAGCGCTGCCAGATCGGGTGCGGAAAGGGTGAACAGATCGGCCATCGGCGAAAAATCCCTGCAAAATCTCACAACTCGTGGCCGGGCGATCGATCGTCGCCTGCCACACGAATCACGCACTCTCTCCTCGGGCTTTCTGAATACACAGCGCCCGTGCGTGCAGCAACAAATCCAAATTGTGGTTGTGGCAAATGGCGTGTTCACGCAGGCTGCCGGCCCCACTTGAGCGACCCCAAACAGCCTTCGAACCGCCATGTTCATGTGTGAGCTTAATGGTTGAAAAAGGATTACGGCATAGTTTGCCCCTAACAGTTACCCTTAACGGCCGGCTAAAAGAGCCGTACGGGGTGCGAGGCGTCGGCGAAGGTGCTCCCTGACGGAGATTGGAAGCATGTTTTCCCGATACTACGACCGGAGCTTTCTCCGTGTCTTCTCAATGGCGGTCACGCTCCTGGGCGTTCTCGTCTTCTCGACTTCAGCCCTGCGGGCCCAGGAATACACCGCTCAGGAGATTGTCGATTCCGGTCACAAATTTTTTGGCGCGACATCGGGCGGGCTCGCCACGGTGATCGAGAAGATTTTTGCCTCCTACGGCCTGCCCAACGGCTATCTGCTGGGCGAAGAAGGCTCGGGTGCGCTGATCGGTGGCCTGACCTATGGCGAAGGCACGCTCTACACCAAGAATGCCGGCGACCACAAAGTGTTCTGGCAAGGCCCGTCACTCGGCTGGGATTTCGGCGGCGAGGGGTCGCGGGTGATGATGCTGGTCTACAATCTCGACGATGTGGGCAGCCTCTACAACCGCTATGGCGGCGTCGCCGGTTCGGCCTATGTGGTGGCTGGCGTCGGCTTCAACGTGCTGAAGAACAACAATGTGATTTTGGTGCCGATCCGCACCGGTGTCGGTGCCCGGCTTGGCGTCAATCTCGGCTATCTGAAGCTTACCGAGCGCGCCACCTGGAATCCGTTCTAAGCTGAAGTCCTTGGCTGTCGTTGCCCAAAACCGGGACCGCTTTTGGGTCGACATGCATTAAACTCGTGGCGTTGCGGCAAACCCTTGCCGCAACGCTGGATTTCCGCCATGTCAACGTGGCACAGTCAAGCGCTCTATGCGCTTTTGGTTTATCTGGTTTGATGCTTACCGGCCACAACGGGTAGTCACTTGGTCCAGTCGGTCCTGTTCTTCGTCCTCGGCTTTCTCTGCGCTGGCTTTCTGGCGCTCATGGTGGCTCCGGCCATATGGCGTCGTGCGGTCGCGCTTACACGCAGACGCGTCGAATCCTCGATCCCTCTGACGCAAACCGAGATCCAGGCGGACAAGGATCGCATCCGCGCCGAATACGCTATGACGACGCGCCGCCTGGAAATCGGCGTCAAGGCGTTGCGAGAGAAGGCGGCCGAACAACTCGTCGAGATCAATCGCGGTCGCGAGGCCATAAAGGGCCTGGCGGTCGAGCGGACGGACAAGAACCAGGCGCTGACCGAGCTGGGCGCGAAGAACGAAGCGCTGCGTCAACGAGAGGGCGAGTTGCAGCAGCTTTCGGAGCGGCTGAAGGAAACCGAGCGCAAGCTGGAAAAGCGCGCAGTTGAGCTGGAAAAGCTGGAGCGCATGTATGACGACGCCAGTTTTTCCTCGAGCAGCCGGCAGATCGAGCTCGTGGCGCGAGAGTCCGAAATGCAGAAGCTCGCCAGTGACATTGCGATGCTGCGCGGCCAGCGCAAGGAAGCCGACAGGCGCGGCCAGGAAATCGTGGCTGAAAGCAAGGCCGCGCGGGAGGCCCTGAAAGCCGAGAAGAAAAGGACCGCCGAGCTCGACAAGAAGGTCGAGCGGCTGCTGGCCACACTTGCCGATCGCGAAGACAAACTCGACCGCCGCGAAAAGGAACTGGCACGCATGCGCGAAAGATCGAAATCCGAAGACAGCGCGCCAGCCTTGCGGCTGGTCGGCAAGGGCGGCGATGTCGCGGGGAGCGATGATTTCGACAAGGCAATCGCCAAGCTCGACAGTGACCGTGAGCAGCTCGAGGCGAGGCTGGCGGCGCTGGCGCGAGAGAACAAGCGGCTGAAGGCGGATCTCACCGCACTGGCAGTGTCCAAGGCCACGGACAGCAGCTCCGCCTTGCGCGAGCAGATGAACGAACTGGCGGCGGAGGTCGTCCATCTGACGGCCAAGCTCGAGGGGCCTGGTTCGCCGATCGCCAAGGCATTGGCGGTACCGTCGGACGCCCGCTCCGGCAACGATGACCGCAGTCTTGCCGACCGCGTGCGCGCGCTGCAGAAGGCTGACGCGACAAGCTGAATCAGGCTTCTTTAGAGTATTTCACCGTTTCACGGAAACGGCGAAATGCCCTAACTCTTTGCTTTGACGCAATTCTGGACGGAAAACCGCTTCACACTTTTCCTAGAATTGCTCTAGCCGAAAAATGATGCAGCGCGATGGCTGAAGCCGCGGCGACATTCAGGCTGTCGAAGCCTTCCGCCATGGTAATCCGCACGTTGCGCAGGCTTGCGAGCAGGTTGTCCGGCAAGCCTTCGCCCTCGGTGCCGAGATAGAGCGCCAGGCGCTTACTGCGCTGCGCATCGCGGATGTCGGTCTTCCCGCGTGGCGACAGCGCGAATTGTTCGAAGCCACGTCGGGCGAGCATCGTTGTGAAGCCGGCGGTGTCGGAGAACGATGCGAAGGGGATTTTGAGCGCGGCGCCGACCGAAACGCGGATCGCCTTGCGATAGAGCGGGTCGCAGCATGTCGCATCCAGCAGAACCGCGTCAGCGCCAAAGGCGGCGGCATTGCGGAAGATCGAGCCCACATTGTCATGGTTGGCGATACCGACGAGCACTACGACGAGCGCCCGAGGCGGCAAGCCATCGAGCAGGTCTTCGGCCGGCTGCGGCTCTCCCTTGCGGCCAATGGCCAGGATTCCGCGATGCATATGAAATCCGGCGATAGCGTCCATCACCGCGCTGGTGGCGACATAGACCGGGAGGTCGGCGGGCGCCTTGCTCAGGATGTTGTCGAGACCTGCCAGCCGGTTTTCCAGGACCAGGATCGATTCGGCGGCAAAGCGCCCGGTCGAGAGCAGCAGGTCGAGCACCACCTTGCCTTCGGCGACGAAGCGGCCTTGCCGGCCGGCGAGGTCACGCTCGCGAATGTCGAGATAGGCAGCGACGCGCGGATCTTGCGGGTCGTCGATGCGAATGGGATCCATGCATTCCTCGCGACCGTCGCATCGGCCCGAAAATCCGGACCGCTTCCCGGCGCTCACCTTGTTTGGAAAGCACGATGCGACAATTCGGGACAATCAGCCAGCTCTGTACGCCCCGGATGGGCGCATGTCGCTCTGAAATCACCGGCGAGATCGGCGCTATGTGGTCAGGTTCCGGCACGGCGCAAACGGTGCGCCATCTGGGACAAGTCATCCTTGCCGCTGCCGAAAATGCCGTCCAGCATGACAAGCAGTTCGCGCACGGCGTCGGATTTGCAGGAATAGTAAATCATCTGCCTGTCACGGCGGGTGTCGACGAGGTCGAGCGCACGCAACTTGGCCAGATGCTGGGATAATGCCGATTGACTGAGCATCACCTTCTCGGCGATGGCGCCGACCGACATTTCACCGTCGGCGAGATAGCTCATGATCAACAGCCGCTTCTCATTGCCCATCAGCATGAGAAATTCGGCCGCGGATTCGGCGTTGACGATTAGCTTTGTCGAGACCATTGATGCCCCATGCTTCTTGTTCATCCCGACGCCATGGGGGCAATGGCGTCTGATTCCATAAACTCACTTGTCAACCGACGCTGGCGATTCAGCGCCACCAGCAAAAGGTAGAGCATTTCATTTAAATCTCAAGTGTTGCTTTTGATCAAACATAATTAAGTCCAGTCTCCGGCGTCGACCGAGGCCCGGCCGCTCTTGGCCATCTCGACCAGAACGTGTCGCAATTCGCGCACTGCCACCAGGGGTTGCGGGAAGAAAACCCGGCAAGTGTCATCACCCGATACCAGATCCATGCCATCGGCATCGAAGCCGGTAATGGTCCAGCCGTTGGCGGATGCTGTCGCGAAATGCCGGGCATACACGGCGATTGCGTCAAGATGGTCGGCGTTCATGTGATCGATGGCGGATTGCTCGCTCGCCGCAAGCTCCTCGACGATCGGCCCGCTGGTGAGCAGATCCGACCGATCGAGATGATAGGCCTTGCCGAAACCTCCATTGAGGCTGGCGCGTTGCGGCTCGAGGCGAAAGATCGAAAAGTCGCCGAGACTGGCGTAAAGTTTCGCCTTGGGATTGTGGTTGAGATAACGGCGCTCGGCGCGGGCGTGTTCGCTTGATCCGCGATCGAGCCGTGCCGCCCGGCAGACCAGTGTCAGGCGCGGGTGCGCAAGCGGGTCGCCCTTGCCGGGTTCGCCAAGCAAAAGGGAGCAGCGCGGATCGGCAAGCAGGGCGCCGGTGTGCGCCGAGAGCATCGACACCAGGATCAGCGGCGCGCCGTCGATGTCGGTGGCCACGCCGACCCTGCTGGCCAGCGGTGAGCCGGTTTGCGGTTCGATCACCGCCAGCGCGCCAAAGCGGGCGTTGCGCAGAAGCGTCTTCGCCAGCCGGATCGCTTCGGCGTCCGTCTCGCAGATCACGTCCTTCTTCGGCTCGTCCAAGGCATCACTCAATAAGTGGATTTTCTTTCTCCAATTATCTGTCAAACAAACCGGATTTGGCAAGGTCGTCGATCTCGTTTTTCGAAAACCCGAAACGTGCCAGCACCTTCGACGGGGCGAGATCGCTGTCGGCGGGCCTGATCGCCGGTGTCGGCTGTGAGCCGGAGAAACGCGGCGCCGGGGCAGGGCGCTCAAGTGCGCCCGCCATCACGAAGGCGTTGCGCGCCCGATTGTGCGGGTGGTGCTTCGCCTCTTGCAGCGACAGGACGGGGGCCACGCAGGCATCGGTTTGCGCAAACAGCAGGTCCCAGTTGTCGCGCGCTTTCTGCCGGACCCGTTCGGCAATGGCGGCGCGCATCGGCGGCCACAGGGCCTTGTCGTACTGGCCGGACGCAAAGTGCTCGTCGAGCGGCAGCAGCCTGGCGAATTCGGCGAAGAATTGCGGCTCGAGGCAGCCAATGGCGATGTGCCCGCCATCCGCCGTCTCATAGGTGTCGTAGAACGGGGCGCCGGAATCGAGCAGGTTCGCGCCGCGCTTGTCGCTCCACAAGCCGGCCGCCGTCAAGGCGTGCAGGGGCACCGCCAGCATCGAGGCGCCGTCGACCATCGCTGCGTCGATGACGTCACCCTTGCCCGTGCGAGAACGTTGGAACAGGGCGGCCAGCACGCCGGCAATCAGCATCATGGCGCCACCGCCATAGTCGGCGACAAGGTTGAGCGGCGGGACGGGACGGCCGTCGGCATGGCCGATGGCGTGCAGCACGCCGCTATAGGCGAGGTAGGTGATGTCGTGGCCGGCGCGGCCGGCGAGCGGACCGTCCTGGCCGAAGCCGGTCATACGGCCGTAGATCAGCGCCGGATTACGCGCCTGCACCGCTTCCGGGCCGAGGCCGAGCCGTTCCATGACACCCGGGCGAAAGCCTTCGAGCAACATGTCCGCCTTTTCGGCAAGGCGCAGTAACAGATCGGTGCCTTCACGGCGCTTCAGGTCGAGGCGCAGGACGGCGCGGCCATGGCGGTCGATGTTGTACTCATCCGGCAGCGACAGGAACTGGCTCGTCCCCGCCCGTTCGATGCGCAACACTTGCGCGCCCATCTCCGACAGCATCAGGCCGGCCAGCGGCACCGGGCCGAGCCCGGCCATCTCGATCACCTTCAGCCCGGCCAGCGGACCGGTTTTAGCGGCAGCGGACAGGCCGGCGCTCATGACCTTCTATTTCGGCGCCATGCGAATGGCGCCGTCGAGGCGAATGGTCTCGCCATTCAGCATCTGGTTCTCGACGATGTGCAGGGCGAGAGCGGCATATTCGGATGGTTCGCCCAGGCGCGACGGGAATGGCACGGCGGCGCCCAGCGAATCCTGAACTTCCTGCGGCATGCCGGCCATCATAGGCGTCTTGAAGATGCCGGGTGCGATGGTGCAGACGCGGATGCCGGAACGGGCAAGATCGCGCGCCACCGGCAGCGTCATGCCGACGACGCCGCCCTTGGAAGCCGCATAGGCGGCCTGACCGATCTGGCCATCATAAGCGGCAACCGAAGCGGTGTTGACGATGACGCCGCGCTCGCCGCCCTGCAGCGGCTCGAGCTTCGACGCGCGCTCGGCAACGAGGCGGATCATGTTGAACGTGCCGATCAGATTGACCTCGATCACCTTGCGATACTGATCAAGGGGGTGGGGACCATCCTTGCCGATCGTCTTCACGCCGATGGCGATGCCGGCGCAGTTGACCAGGATCCGTGGCTGGCCAAGCTTGGCCGTAACGTCGGCGAGGGCAGCGGTCCCGCTGTCGGCGCTGCTGACGTCGCACTGGACGGCTATACCGCCGATCTCGGCCGCGACCTTGGCCGCGCGATCGATACCGACATCGAAGATGGCGACGCGGGCGCCCTTGGCCGCCAGCGCGCGCGCCGTTGCCTCGCCAAGGCCGGAGCCGCCGCCGGTGACGATCGCGATCTGGCCGTTCGGGTTCATGGCGTCATCCTTTGATCTCGGGAACAGTGGGATGGATCAGGCGCCAGATCGAAGGGAAAGGTCAAGCCATCGCCGCGGTAGGATCGGCCACCCTGGCCTGATCGGCGTGGCCGACCTCGCCCAAGAGCCTGGCTACCGCGCCCGGCGCGATCTCGTGCGACAGCAGCCGGTCGAGATCGACGGGGCGCGGCATCGAAATCTGGCCGCGCGGAATCCGCTTGAAACCGAGCGGCCCGTAATAGGGCTCGTCACCGACCAGCATGACGGCAGGTGCGCCGGCCCGGGCGGCGGCCTCCAGCGCGATCGCCACCAACCGGCGGCCGATGCCGAGATTCTTGAAGGCCGGCCGTACCGCGAGCGGCCCGAGCATCAATGCGCGGCCGGCACCGGCGGCGATGCGGGTCATGCGCACCGAGGCGACGACAATGTCGCCGTCGACGGCGACAAAGGACAGCGAGCGTTCGTGCCCTCCGGCTTCGCGGATCTTGTAGGCGGCCAGCACAAAGCGGCCCGGCCCGAAGGCTTCGTCGTTGATGGCTTCGATCTGGAGGTCATGCGCCGGGGTTTCCGGCAGGTATTTCACGTCGGCAAGGCTCATGGTCTTTGCGTTCCGGTAAGGAGGAAGGTTGCTGCAAACGGCAGCATTCGCCAGTCAGCGCTTCATCAAGCGCGGGCGCCCTTTCGTCGTCGGTCAAACCGGATCAAAGCAAAGTCGAACATGCGGATTGTCCGCTAGCATCAATTTTCGGCCGCTGCAATCGGCCGTTTTTGTCCGTCGTTTCGGCCAAGTGACGGTCTGTTCAGCACCTGACGCCTTCGACAGGCCAACCTTGCGCCTAAATAGGCAAAAAGGACGCAAGGAGATTTGCATGGGATTGCTGGTCGACGGCAGGTGGCAGGATCGCTGGTATGATACGGCGGATAACGGTGGCAGGTTCGTACGGGCGCAGTCACAATGGCGCGATTGGATCACCGTTGACGGGGCGCCTGCCGAAGGCCGGACGCGCGGTTTCAAGGCCGAGCCCGGCCGCTATCACCTCTATGTCTCGCTTGCCTGTCCGTGGGCCCACCGGACGTTGATCTTTCGCGCGCTGAAGAAGCTGGAAGGCGTCATATCGGTGTCAGTGGTGCATCATTTCATGGGCGCCAACGGCTGGACGTTTTTGGCTGAGGATGGCGCCACGGGCGACACGCTTTACGGCCTCGACTTCCTGCACCAGATCTATGCCAAGGCCGATCCCGCCTATTCGGGCCGGGTGACGGTGCCGGTGCTGTGGGACAAAAAGGAACAAACCATCGTCTCCAATGAGTCTTCCGAAATCATCCGCATGCTGAATTCAGCCTTCGACGAATGGGGCGACGCCAGCCTCGATTTCTATCCGAAGGCGTTGCGCGGCGAGATCGATCGGATCAATGCGCTGGTCTATCCCGCGGTCAACAACGGCGTCTATCGCGCCGGCTTCGCCACCACGCAACGTGCCTATGAAGAGGCGTTCGGTGAATTGTTCACAGCGCTGGATACGCTGGAGGAGCGGCTGTCGAAGCAGCGCTATCTCGTCGGCGATCGTATCACCGAAGCCGACTGGCGGCTGTTCACCACGCTGGTGCGCTTCGATCCGGTTTATGTCGGCCATTTCAAATGCAATCTGTGCCGTATCGCCGACTACCCGAACCTGTCCAACTATCTGCGCGATCTCTATCAGGTGCCTGATGTGGCCGGGACGGTGAATCTGCATCATATCAAGGCGCATTATTACGGCAGCCACCAGACAATCAATCCGACGCGGATCGTGCCTGTCGGACCGGATCTGGATTATGCCGCACGGCATGACCGGGCGCGCTTCGAGAAAGCGGCAGCCTGATCTACCAGTAGGGCGAGGGCTGCTCGCCGTCAAAAACCTCGGCGATCCGGCGCAGCGTCGCCGGCATCGTGCCCTCGGGCAAGCCGTCGAGCGGGAAGAAGCCGGCTTCGGCGATTTCGTGGTCCGGCAGCTTCGGCGCCGTCTGGCTGAAATGCTCAAGCAAATAAAAGCCGACATGGTCGCGGCGGCTGGAGCGGCGGTTGAAATGCATCGATTTGAGCACCGGCGGGGCGGTGAGAGCGATGTTGCCTTCCTCGGCCAGTTCACGGGCCAGTGCCTCGTTCATCGTCTCGCCGACTTCGACGCCGCCGCCGGGAAGCTGCCAGCCCGGTACATAGGTATGGCGAATAAGGAAGACGGACCTGGACGCCCTGTCGTGGATCAAGCCGCGCACGCCAAGCGTCATCGGCCTCCGCAGCACGAAATAGAGATGGAACAGCCTGGCCCTCAAACCTGGCCAGCCGGTCTGGCGGAAGGCATCTTCAGGGCTCGTCATTGATAGCGAAACCGTGGGTGGAAAGCCGCGCGCGGGTCGCCTATGAAGGTTGTATGTTCAGGCTCGCGCATATTTCCGATGTCCATCTGGGGCCGCTCCCCGATGTATCCTATCGCGATCTCGCCTCCAAGCGCGTGCTCGGCTATGTCAACTGGCAGCGCAACCGCCGCCGCCATATGCATGATGCGGTCATTGACACGATCGTCGCCGACATCAAGGCGAACACGCCTGACCACCTCGCCGTCACCGGCGACCTGGTCAATCTGGCACTTGACGGCGAGATCGAGATGGCCAGGCACTGGTTGGAGACGCTGGGGCCGGCGCATGATGTTTCGGTCGTTCCGGGCAACCACGACGCCTATGTGCCAGGCGCCTTCGACAAGGTCTGCCGATCCTGGGCGGCGTGGATGAGCGGCGACGGCGTCAACACGCCGGTCGATCGTAACGCATTTCCCTATCTGCGCGTGCGCGGCAACGTCGCGCTGATCGGTGTCTCGACGGCGCGCGCCACGGCACCCTTCATGGCCAATGGTTTCTTCATGGAAGGCCAGGCGAAGCGGCTCGGCAAAATCCTCGGGGATACCGCCGGACAGGGGCTGTTCCGCGCCATCATGATCCATCATCCGCCGGTGCGCGGCGCGGTCCCGCAGCACAAGCGGCTGTTCGGCATTGCCCGCTTCAACAAGATCATTCGCCGCCACGGCGCCGACCTTGTCCTGCACGGCCATTCACATCTGCCGTCGCTGTTCTTCATCGGCGATCGCGGCGTCAGGATCCCAGCGGTCGGCGTCGCCGCCGCCGGCCAGGCGCCGGGCGGCAAGAACCCGGCGGCGCAGTACAATCTGTTCGACATTGACGGCGAGACGGGCAATTGGCGGATCCGGCTGACGCGGCGCGGCCTGACCGGGCCGTCCATGCCGCCATCCGATCTGCAGACGCTGGAACTCGGTGCCGTGACTGGCGCCGCTATGGCCGCAAGCTGACTACCATGGCGACGATGCGGTCCCAGAATAGGACGATGGACACGAGAAGACCGACCAGGGCACCGGCAGCCACAAGGCCAAGCCCGGACAGAAAGGCCGACCAGCGTTTGCCGCGCGCCGTCGCGCGCAGCGGCGGTTCGGCTTCCGGCACATAGGCACGTTTCATGCCGGCGACGGCCGGTTCGACGCCGCCTTCCAGCATCCTCTGACGCTCGACAATGCGCTCGGCGACATAGCGTGTCACGGAATCGGCAACCGGCTTCATCTCGGTGGATTCGGCAAGCACCACCCGGCCGATACGGGTGTCCTTGAGGAAGCGATAGGTCCGGCGGTCGCGCCCCATGGCGACATGGCTGATGGCGTCGATCCACAGGCGCGGCTGCAAGCCGGACGAGACGACAAAGTCGAAATTGTCCATGTCGGCCGGAACATCGGCAAAAACCGGCGCCAACTCGGCGGCAAGCAGATCGAGACGCATGCGATGCGCTTCGCGCATGTCGACGACGACGTCGTCGCGGTCGGCGAAGGCATTTTTCACATCACGGATGGCATCGGACAGTTTCCTCGACTGGTCGATGGTCTTCTCGCCTGCTTCCTTCATCGGCGTCTGCCTCGTGGGTTTGGTTAAGACTGGGTTAACACAGCCGCCGGCAAAATGCACTGGCGAGATCGACGGCCCCGGGGTGCCTAGGAAGGTTGTCGTGCGCGAAAAAGGTCAGCTGGCTGCTGCGGCGAATTTCTGGCGATGTGGCCTGGCGCGACGATTGGTGTTGCGGCGAATGATCTCGGCAACAAGGCCGGGGGCTTCCTCAGCCAGCATATGGCCGGCCTCCAGCACGTGGTGCACGTGAAAATGCGCCGGCAGGTCATCCGCCTGGGTAAAGGGCAGCACCGCATCGTTGGTTCCCCATGCCACCATCACTGGCATGTTCAGTCCATCGAGGCGATCGTGCGGGATGACGCCTTGCCGACCGTCCACGGTCATGGCGGCTGCGATCTCGACCAGCTTTTCGAGTTGGCCGGGTCGCCTGCGCATTTCCCAAAGGGTGTCCACCATATGTTCGAGTGGCGGGGCTGAAGGTCCCGACATGACGGCGAGGCAGGAGCGGATCTCGGACCGATCCGAGGCTTCGGCATAGCGGCGCAATAGCGGTCCATTGATTTCGGGGCCAAGGCCGCCCGGCGCCAGAAGCGTCAGCGAGGCTATCTTTTCAGGCTCGGCCAGCGCCATCAGCGCCGCCACGGCACCGCCCATCGAGTGGCCCACGAGATGAACGCGCTTCAGGCGACGCTCAGAGAGATCGGCGAGCACGGCCTTGGCCGCCACCCTGGCCGGACCGGCGGCGGGAAAATTGAGCGACATCCCATACCCAGGCAGATCATAGGCCAGCGTATGCGTGGAAGGCGTCAGGGCGGAAATCACCTCGCGCCATACATCATGGCAGCCGCCGAAACCGTGCAGCAGGACGATGGCCTTCGAGCCAACACCCTCTTCGGCGGCAAAAAGTGATGCGGTCATGAAAGCTGATTTTTTTGTTATTGCAGAATGCGCGACACCAATGATGGCTGAATTGCTCCTAGTCCAACGTGATGACCAGTAAAATTTTCGCGATCGTACGGTTGTGTACAGAACTTGGCCACCAATCGGCAATCGGCGATCGGAGCGCAGGAAATCCATCGGGACGCGGCGCAGCCAGTGCGCGGACGTCGATGGTGTCAGCTTGGGCTGCCGAGCCCGGCAGCGCGGAGTGCCTGGACCAGCCGGTCGGTCAGGTCGGCCGGATATTTCCGCTCGACGAAAGTCGCCCGCGGATCGGCGGCAAATTTGGGGAACTCGGTGGTCAGCTGTTTCAGCAGCGTGCTCACCAGGTGGTCCTGTCCGGCTGCCTTGGCGCCGACCAGCCGTGCCGCCAGATAGTGTGATTTCGTTGCCGTCGTTCTCAGTGCCATGCTGGCCGCGACCGCCTTGTTCATGTCGCCGAGCATGAACTCACCGACGAACAGCCCGTAGTCCCACCATGTCGGGTGCCCGCTGAAGGTCTCCGCCGCATGATCGAGGATCGGCGTTCCCTCGGCATATCGTCCGGCGAAGATCAGCCCGTAGCCGTAAGCGGCGGCCATGCCGAGGTCGTAGGGGTTGAGTTCATAGGCCTTGCGCATCCAGCGGATCGCTTCGTCCGTATTGCCGAGGCGCGAACTGACATAGCCGTAGGAGCGATGCGCATAAGGGCTGGTCGGACCCATCTGCACGCCGCGATGGGCAAACTCGACGGCTGTCTCAATCGTCGCATTGGGCGGATAGGCGTAATGGTCGGACACCGCCTCGAGATGCAGGGAAGCAAGTTCCGAATAGACGAGCGAGGACTTGGTTCCACCATTGGCCAGCTTCTCGAGGCAACGGTAGGCTGCCTCATGGGTCCTGGCGTTCTGGTCGAGATAATATTTGCCGTTGAGCAGCAGACATTGCGTCAGGCCGTTTGGCGTGCCGGTCTGCTCAATATAGTTGTAGATGGTGCCGGAGGCGGGGAGTGCCGAGCTCAGCATGTCGGCGATACGGTCTTCGACCGCGGCAGGTGCGCTGTCGGCGGGGGTGAGATTGCGCGATAGAAGCACTCGTCCGGACGCCATGCTTTGCAGTTCGATCGTGATGTCGCCCGCGTCCGGTCCGGGCAGGACGTCGAATATGAAGCTCGCAGCGTCGTCAGCCGGATCGCCGACGGTGTCGCGGCCGATGAAGTCGATGGTATCGAAGCCACTCAGGCCGGCGCGCAGCGATGCGGCGACACGGCTGGCGTCGGGGCCGTCGGCCTTGAGTCCGATATAGACTTGCGGAAGGGCATCAGCCCTTGCCGATGCCGTGACGCTTGCGGTTGCGCCAGCGATCTCCGGCGCTGCCGAGATGTCGCCGCCTGCCAGCAAGGCAGTGCTGCCCTGGCGAAGGATCAGTACGCCCAGCATGGCGATGACCAGGGCGATCGCCATCCAGAAAAAGCGGAGATGGCGCGCCACCGAGGGGGCAGGCGAAGACGGTACGGAAGCCAGAGACATCGCGTCCAGCATGCCCGTGCCGGCTTCGTTGGACCGATCGGCGGATACGGCGCCGTCCAGCCTGAGTTCGGGAACAGCCTCGGCAAGACCCGGCAGGCGGATCGCGTTCAATTCATAGGCAGGAACATAGCCGCCGCGCGGAATGGCGATGCGGACCGGCTCGGCAATTCCCTCATTGGCAAAATAATGCTGCAGAAGCTCGCGCAGCCTGCCTGCCTGCACACGCACCACGGCATCGGTGGACGGATCGAAGTCGCCGTCCTTGCCGAAAACATCCATGGCAATGGAAAAGCCCTTGAGCCTGTCGGCTTCGCCGGCCTGTTCACGTTCGACAAGATAACGCAGCAGCTTGCGCGCACGTTCGGATCGGCCGAACGTTTGGCTGGCAAGCAGTCGCTCCAGTGTCTCGCGCACTGCGGGGGCGGCAGGCGTGGCATGCTGCAAGTGTCGATCCTCTCGAAGTCGGCACAGGTTGAGGCGCGATCATATAGGTCCCGCACCACCACACAAGTATACACCCCGTTATGCGATCACGTACCCACCGGATAATTCCGCGGTGGTTAATGGCCCGAAAGATCGGAACCGTTCACCAGGTTGGGAGGGTTCCGATCTTTGTTCCCGTCGGGCGTCAGCCGGCTTTTTTACCGACGATCCGGTTCGCGGCAGACATCACCGCCTCCAGTGAGGCGGCGACGATGTTGGTGTTGATGCCAGCGCCGAACAGCTTGCCCTGGGGATACTCCATCTCGACATACGAAATGGCTGACGCGTTCGAGCCGCGCTGCATCGAGTGCTCGGAATAGTCGAGCACCGACATCTCGACGCCGACATGGCGCGACAGCGCATCGACGAAGCCGTCGATCGGACCGGTGCCTGTGCCGGAGATCGTCACTTCCTTGCCATTGTCCAGGATGACCGCCTCGACGACGCGCCGGCCCTTGATTTCGGTGCTGGGATAGGTGTGGTGATCGAGGAATTTCAGCCGCGCGGCCGGCTGATCGACATAGGTCTCGAGAAAGCGCTCGTAGATACGCCTGGCCGGCACTTCCTTGCCCTCGGCGTCGGTGATCGCCTGGATTTCCTGGCTAAATTCGATCTGCAGATTGCGCGGCAAGTTGAGGCCGTAATCGGCCTGCAGCACATAAGCGATGCCACCCTTGCCGGACTGCGAGTTGATGCGGATGATGGCTTCGTAGCTGCGGCCGACATCGGCCGGATCGATCGGCAGATAGGGCACTTCCCACAGGCTCGTATTGGCCTTCTTCAGCGCCTTCATGCCCTTGTTGATGGCATCCTGGTGCGAACCGGAAAAGGCGGTGTAGACGAGTTCGCCGACATAGGGGTGGCGCTCGGGGATCTTCAACTGGTTCGAATATTCGTAGACGTCCTTCATCCGGTTGATGTCGGAGCAGTCGATCAACGGATCGACACCTTGCGTGTACATGTTCAGCGCCAGCGTGACGATGTCGACATTGCCGGTGCGCTCGCCATTGCCAAACAGCGTGCCTTCGACACGGTCGGCGCCGGCCATCAGGCCGAGTTCGGTGGTGGCGATGCCGGTGCCGCGGTCATTGTGCGGATGCAGCGAGACCAGCAGGTTCTCCCGGTTGTCGAGGTTGCGGCACATCCACTCGATGCGGTCGGCATAGATGTTGGGGGTCGACATCTCGACCGTCGACGGCAAGTTGACGATCAGCTTGTTATCCGCCGTCGGCCTGACGATCTCGGTGACGGCGTTGCAGATCTCCAGCGCCACTTCGAGTTCGGTGCCGGTAAAGCTCTCCGGCGAATACTCGAAACGAAAGCCTCCGCCGGCCTTGGCCGCCATGTCGGTGATCATCTTGGCGGCGTCGGTGGCGATGCGCTTGATGCCGTCGACGTCCTTTTCGAAGACGACGCGACGCTGCAGCTCGCTGGTCGAATTGTAGAAATGGACGATCGGGTTGGTGGCGCCCTTCAGCGCCTCGAAGGTGCGGCTGATCAGCTCCGGCCGGCACTGCACCAGCACCTGCAGCGAGACGTCGGCGGGCACGTTGCCTTCCTCGATGCACCAGCGGGCAAAGTCGAAATCGGTCTGCGAGGCCGAGGGGAAGCCGATCTCGATCTCCTTGAAGCCCATGTCGAGCAGCAGGCCGAACATGCGTGCCTTGCGCTCGTGGCCCATCGGATCGATCAGAGCCTGGTTGCCGTCGCGCAGGTCTACCGAGCACCAGATCGGCGCCTTGTCGATCACCTTCGAAGGCCAAGTCCGGTCGGTGAGGCCGACGGTCGGATAGGGCTGATATTTGCGGGCTGCGTCGGACATGCCCTTGTTCTGGATGCTTCGTTCCGAATCCGTGTCGGCTACCGCGGCATCGGAGCGGATTTCTTCTCGTGCGTTCATCGTCGTTTCTCCCGGCGGCTCATGGATCCACCCTCAGGGGGATTGATGGCGAGCGGCGCCTTTACCAGAATTTCGTTCGCTTGATGTGATTGCCAAGGAGCATGCGCTTGCGCGGCGGTTCGACCGCCGGGCGCTCCTTCAGCGAACCCGGCGATCGCCGATAAGGCCGAGAAGAAGCAGGGTCGAAGCCAGCGCGCGCACGGTCTCGCCGGAAAAACCGGTCGGACGGGAAGCGTTGGTGGCGCGCGTGTTCATGGCTGATCTCATATAGGAGCGGCTTGTGGGAGGCAAGTGGGGCCGCATTGCGGGTAATGCTGATGACAGCGAGTCGGCAGTGTTGGCAGCTTTTGTGCCGGCAGCTTTCCACGATAGGAATTTTTTCTTGACTCGGTGACCTCAGCTATGGTACATATTTGTCCATGGTGCTGATCTGCGCCAGTGACCCGCCGCACAGGCGGGTTTTTCGTTTGATGCTCCGTCAGCCAACGCGCCGAAGGCTGCGAGGGAACCCGAGTTCGGTGCCTTGGCATTGCTGGCCGGATTTTGCTGGATATTGTCCCCACCGCACGTGCCCTTCCCCAGGCGCTGCAAATGCGCCAGACTTGGGCATCGACGGGTTGCGATGGGGTTGTCCATGAATTTCGTGTTCTTCTCCCCGCATTTTCCCGCCAACGGCGCGGATTTCTGCGACCGTTTGAAGAAGGCCGGAGCCAGGGTGCTCGGCATCGGCGACGCACCCTATGACGCACTCGACGCCAAGCTGAAGGCGGCGCTTTCGGAATATTACCGTGTCGCCGACATGGAAGACTACGATCCGGTGTTCCGGGCGATGGGGCATTTCATCCACAAATGGGGCCGCATCGACCGTTTCGAATCGCTCAATGAACATTGGCTGGAGCTGGAAGCCAACATCCGCTCCGACTTCAACATCTACGGCACCAAGCTCGATTTCGTGAAGAATCTGAAGCGCAAGAGCCGCATGCGCGCCTTCTTCCGCAAGAGTGGCGTCGACACCATCGCGCAGCGCAAATGCTCCGACCGTGCCGGGGCCATGACTTTCATCCGGCGCGTCGGCTATCCGGTGGTGGTCAAGCCCGACAGCGGTTCCGGCGCATCGAACACCTTCAAGATCTCCAACGCCAAGGAACTCGACCAGTTCTTCCGGGACAAGCCCGAGGACGTGACCTTCGTCATGGAGCAGTTCATCGAGGGACTGGTGGTGACTTATGACGGGCTGGTCAACCGCGACGGCGAGGTGGTGCTGGCGGCCAGCCATCGCTATGACCAGAGCATCATGGAGGTGGTCAACAAGGACCGCCACATGAGCTACACCTGCTTTCCCAAGGTTAGACCGGCGATCGAGGAGGCCGGCCGCAAGATACTGAAGGCGTTCGACGTGCGCGAACGCTTCTTCCACATTGAGCTGTTCGAGACCAAGGACGACCGGGTCATCGCGCTGGAGGTCAACATGCGTCCGCCCGGCGCCTGGATGACCGATGCGATCAACTATACGTTCGACGTCGACGTCTATGCGGCATGGGCCGATATGGTGGTCAGAGATGCCGCCGGCGGCCCTTACGAGGGCAAATACTTCACCGCCTATGCCAGCCGCAAGCGACGCCTCCACTATTTGCACAGCCATGAGGACGTGCTAGCCGCGCACCGCGACAAGATCGTCCACCATCAGGCCATCGAAGAGGTTTTCAGCCGCGCCATGGGAAATTACGCCTATCAGATGCGCTCGAAGGACGAAGCAGCGTTGCGCGAGGCAGTCGCCTATATCCACGCGGAAAAGGCGTGAGGCGATGGACATCTCCTATCACAAGAATTTCTCGAGCCAGCTCGGCCGCGACATGGAATACAAGCGCTACGGCCATGCCGGCCGGCCGGTGGTGGTGTTTCCGACCTCGCAGGGCCGGTTCTACCAGTTCGAGGATTCCGGCGGGGTGGGCGCACTGGCCGAATTCATCGACACCGGCCGCATCCAGCTGTTCACGGTCGACGGCGTCGATTCGGAATCCTTCTTCGACAAGCATGCCGACGCGGCCCATCGCATCGCCCGCCACGAAGCCTATTTCCGCTATGTGCGCGAGGAGGCGCTGCCGGAGTTCCTGTCCGCAGCCGAGCAGGCCAATGGCGGCCGCAAGCTGAAGCCGCTGTTCTCGGGCTGTTCGATGGGCGGCTATCACTCGTCGAACTTCGTCTTCCGCTTTCCCGAACTTGCCAGCGGCATCATCGCGCTGTCGGGCGTCTATTCGGCGCGCGACTTCTTCGGCAAAGCGCTCGAGGGCGACATTTTCTACAACTCGCCGCTGGACTATCTGCCCGGCATCGTCGATCCCAAACTGCTGACCCGGCTGAAGGCGCTCAGGCTGATCTTCTGCTGCGGGCAGGGCGCATGGGAAGAGCGGATGCTGGTCGAGACGCGCAGGTTGGAACAAATCCTGCGCGACAAGTCCATTCCCGCCTGGGTCGATTATTGGGGTGGCGATGTCAGCCACGACTGGCCGTGGTGGCACAAGCAACTGGTCTATTTCTTCGGCCGCTGGCTGGATGAGGACCTGATGCACAGGCTCGATTGATAGCGGGGGCCGTCCGCTGACTGCTACCCTTCCTGCGGCACTGCCTGGACGTCGACACTTTCACCTGAAGCCGATCCGCGACGCAGGCCAAGGAAGACGACGATGGCGGTCATGACGGTGATTGCCGCCAGCACGATCAGCAGCCTGTCGAACGCCGTCTCGTAGGCCTGGACCAGAACAGCGGCTCCGGCTTGGGGCAGATGTTGTGCTGCTTCGCCGAGATTGCCGGTCACCAGCAGCTGGGCTGCCGCCGCCGCCTCCGTCGAAGATGCCGTTTCCTCGGCGGCGACCTGCGCGGCGGTAAAGCCGGAAAGGGTCGCCATGACGATCGCGAGCGCCACACCCTCGCAGGCGACGCGGGTGGTGTTGAAGATGCCGACCGCCATGCCGGCGCGCTCTCTCGGCACGACACTGACGGCAAGCCCGTCCATCAATCCCCAGGGCAGGGCGATGCCGACGCCGATCAGCATCAGCGGCGCCCCCAGCGCACTATCGACCGGTGGTGTCAGGCTCAGCCAGACAAGCCCGGCGGCAGCGACAAGCAGGCCGACGCCGCAGATCGTGGCCGGCGCGATCCAGCGCGCCAGCTGTCCGGCTAGCATCGGCAGGATCAGCAGCGGGCCTGATAGGCAGATCATCAATTGCCCGGCCTTGATCTCGCTCATGCCCTCGATGCCGATGAAGCGGATCGGCAACAGGACGAGCAGGACGACGAAGGCGTAAGCGGGTGCCGCAGCCAGAAACTGGACGCCGACGAAGCGGGGATAGGCAAACAGCGTGAGGTCAAGCATCGGCCGTTGTGCGCGTCGCTCGACGATAACGAACGCGGCAAAGAAGAGCACCGCCGCTGCGAGCATGGTGACGACAAGGGGATTGGCCCAACCGCTCTGCGGGGCCTGGAGCACGCCATAGGTCAGCGACGCCAGCGCGATCGTGAAGGTGCCGGCTCCCGCCCAGTCGAGGCCAGTCGCATCCGGGTCTCGCGATTCCCTGATGGTGCGCAGGCCGAGCATGGCGGCGGCAATCGCGAGTGCTGCAACCAGAAGAAAGATCGACCGCCAGCCGAATGCAGAGATAAGCAGGCCCGACGCGATCGGGCCGAAGGCGAGGCCGACGCCGAAACTGGTGCCGAGAAAGCTGAAGGCGCGCAGCCGCAATGGCCCTTCGAATTCCTGGGCGAGTGCCGAGGCGCCGCCAGCGAAGGCGGCCGCACTGCCGATCCCCTGCGCGGCCCGGAAAATGTCAAACCAGATGATGTCCGGCGCCAGCATCGCGCCCAGCGACGCCAGGACATAGAGGGAGAGGCCGAGGAGGAAGAGGCGCTTGCGGCCGTGATTGTCGGCCAGAGCGCCCGACGCCATCAGGGTGGCGCCGAAGGTCAGCATGAAGGCGTTTGTCACCCAGTTGAGCTCGATCGGACTGCCGCCGAGATCGGCCGCGATGCGCGACAGAGCGACGGCCGGACCGGTGAAGGTCAAGGGCATCGTCATCGCGGCAAGGCACACGGACAAGAGCACGAGCCATCTCTCGGCAGAGCCGGTTGTGGTCCTAGAAGTCATGGATTTCCCTATCTGAAACAGCACTCGCCGGTCGGCCGCGCGTTTGCGGAGCCGGTCGTGACGACAAGATAGGTCGTCGGCATTTCAGGAAGAATGGTGTTATATCTCCTGGTATATCGGACTGAAACGCTCGAATGGAATGACACGATGGATCGTCTCAACGGGCTCCTGGCCTTCGCCCGCACCGCCGAATTCGGCAGTTTCGTCGCTGCAGGGCGGGCGCTCGGCATCTCGGCTTCCGCCGTCGGCAAGAGCGTCGCGCGGCTCGAACAGGAGCTCGGCGTGCGGCTCCTGCAGCGCAGCACGCGGCGCATTGGCCTGACGGAAGAGGGCAAGCTGTTCAACGAGCGGGTGCGCCGCATCCTCGACGACATCGGCGATGCCGAGGCGATGCTGTCGCGGACACGGGAAACACCGCGTGGGCGGCTGCGCATATCCACTCCGATCGTCACCTATCATTTGCTGCTGCCGGTGCTGTCGGAGTTCATGGCCCGCTATCCGGAGATAGAGCTCGACATCGATTTCAACGATCGGATCGTCGACGTCATCGACGAGGGCATCGATGTCGCGATCCGAAGCGGCGAGCTGCCCGATTCACGCTTGGTGTCCAGGCCCGTTGCGCCCTTTCGCATGCTGTTGTGCGCGGCGCCCTCCTACCTCGACCGCCATGGCACACCCGGCGAGCCGGCTGATCTCATCAGGCATTTCGGCATAAACTTCCGCTTCCTCAACAGCGGCAGGCTGTTGGAGTGGCCGTTCATTACCGGAAGCGCCCAACCGCAGATCCGCTCGATGCTGACCTGCAACAACATGGAAGCCTTGAAGGGCGCCACGCTCGCCGGCCTCGGCATAGCCTGCATGCCGGATTTCCTGGTGCGCGAGGCGCTGCACGAAGACAGGCTGCGTACCGTCCTCGACGGTCATGTCGACGGCCGTGGCCAGTTCCGGATGCTGTGGCCCTCCAATCGCCATTTGTCGCCGAAGGTGCGCGTCTTCGTCGACTTCCTTCCCGAGCGGCTTGCTGCGCGGTAGGCGTTCATCGCTAAATATGAATTTGATAATCAAGTTTATGTGGAAACGCCGCAGCGGCTGTGGCATGTCGCTGACGGCGGTGGCGCTGCGGCGCTTGCCGAATTGTTGCGAAGGACTGAGCGATGGACCAACTTAGCGCGCAAACCCGGATCAGCGACGCGGCGATCAGGTTGGTGATGGACCGGCTGCGCGCAGAGCACAGCGAATTCGAGATTGACACTGGCGTTGCCGACCAGTGGGAGCTCCGCCTCTACTACGGCTCGTTGAGCGCTACGCTTGATGATGAAAGCGTGCTGATCCGGGTCGCGGCGACAGACGAAACCTGCCTGTCCTACATGAAGATGACGGTCGCCGGCCATGTCGCCGAACATCTCGGCACGACCAAGGGCATCCATTGGCAAGGTGACGGCAGCGACGCCGGTACGCCGGTCTTCTTCCGCGAGATCGCGGTGATGTCGTCAACGCGGATATCGGCGCACATGCAGCGCCTGCGCTTCGCCGGCAAGGATCTCAGCCGATTTAGCCATGGCGGCCTGCACATGCGGCTGCTGCTGCCGCCGCCTGGCCGCCGGCTGGTTTGGCCGACGATGGGCGCTGACGGCTTGATCGTCTGGCCTTCTGGCGACGATGCGCTTGCCGTGCGGGTCTACACGATCCGGGCGGTGGACGCCGCAAGCGGTTGGCTCGACGTCGATTTCGTGTTGCATCCAGGCCAGGAGACGCCCGCCGCCGCCTTCGCGCAAAGCGCACAGGCAGGAGACGTGATCGGCATGATCGGACCCGGTGGCGGCGACGCCCCGGTGGCGCAGACCTTGCTTCTGCTCGGCGACGACACCGCACTGCCAGCCATCGGCCGGATTTTGGAGCATTTGCCGGCGTCAACCCGCGCCGAGGCACTGATCGAGGTCGATGGCCCGGATGACCGGATCGCGCTGGCGCAAGGGGACAATGTCGATATCATCTGGCTCTACCGGCACGGCCGAGAGGCCGGCACCGCCGGCCTGTTGCCAGCCGCCTTGCGGGAGCGCAGCCACATGGCGCTTGCCGACGGTCTTTATGTCTGGGCCGGATGCGAATTCGGCGATTTCCGGGAGATCCGCAAGATCGTGCGCAAGCAATGGAACCTATCGCGCAACCGGCACCTGGTCACCGCCTACTGGCGCCGCGACGCGCAAAGCGAGGATGAGGGCGGCGAGGAATAATCCGCGGCTTATGACCGTCTCTGGCGTCGGTTTTGCCTATTGCCTGACGCTTCTCGCCACCAGCCGCGCGACGCTCGGGCCGACCAACAGCACGATCAGGAAGCGTGCCGACTGCAGGGCCATGACGAAGGAGATGTCGACGTTCTGCGCTGCGGCGGCGATGATGGCGATGCTGTCCATGCCGCCAGGGCTGGTCGCCAGATAAGCGGTCAGCGGATCGATGCCCAGGAGATGGCTGATCATGAAGGCAAGGCCGCCGCAAAAGGCGATCAGCGCCACGATCGAGGCGATGATCTGCGGCAGCGCGCGTGTCGCATGGCGCAGGATCGCCCTGGTGAAATTCAGCCCGATCGACCAGCCGACCATGGCGTAGCTGACAGCCAGCAGCCATTCCGGCAATTGCATTTCCACGCCCAAGCCGAGATGGACGACGGTGCCGAAGACGAAGGTGCCGAGAAAGAAGGGCGAAGGCAGCCGGCACAGCTTTCCCGCCAAGCCGCCGATAAACGCGATGCCGATGGTGGCGGCGAAGGCTTGGGCGTCGATCGGCGGGAACCAGACGATGGCGGGGATTTCGACGCCCGAGGTGTCGACCAACATCTTGGCAACGAGCGCTGCCGTCATCGAGACGAAGATGACGCGCAGATATTGCATGAAGGCTACGAGCCGCTGGTCGGCGCCGAAGGCACCGGCCATCAGCACCATGGCGGTGGCCGCACCCGGCGACGAGCCCCAGACAGCGGTGGTGCCGGGCAGGATGCGCCAGCGGCTGATCAGCCAGCCGAGCAGGCTGGAGGCCGTGACGGTCGCCACCACGACGCCGAGAAACAGCGGCCATTCCTTGTAGAAGACCGGAAAGATGTCGGCCGAGATCGACGCCGCGACGAGGCAGCCGACGATCGCCTGGGCGGCGCCGAACAGAAGGCGCGGCACGCGCACCGTGGCGCCATTGGTGCCGGCGACGATGGCCGCCAGCATCGGCCCGATCAGCAGTGCCGCCGGCAGGGTGGCGAGTTCCAGCGCGCCGGCAAACAGCAGGGAAACAACCAGCAGGGCAAGCCACTGCCAGAGCTTGCGCATCCGCGCCATGCGCTCGAGTGTGGGCAGGTCCGGGGAGCGCTGCTCGGCCGAGGAATCCATGTTTCGCTCTTAGACCCGCAGGGCGAAAAATGCGAACCGCGATTCATAGAAAACTATTGTTTCACCCGTCCAGGTGTCGAGTAACAGGTTTCATAAGCCGGCGTCGAACCGTTGCTCTATCTCATTGCGACCCATGCGGTCGAAATCGTCGGGGACGGAAAACTGGCCGGCCATAAAACCGACCCGTCGCGCCTGCAGAGCCGGTTGTTCGATCGGCACGATTCTGGCCAACGGCTTGCCGGCTTTGGCAATAACAAACGACTCGCCTTGGGCTGCACGTCTCACAAGGCGCGACAGATGGGCTTTCGCATCGCGAATGTTTACTGTCTGCGTCAAAGGTTGCTCCTCAAAGTTGGCATCGAACTCACCCCGTCTTGCCGTCGGCCAGGCCGAAGCCGCCGACAGGGTGGGTTTCGACCTGGAATTCAAAACCGGCGATGAACGGCCGCGCCTTGGCGATCGCCGCCTGGACTTCGGGAAGCTGCAGCGAGGCCTTGTGGCTTTCGGCGTCGGTCCACACTTCGGTGACCCAGATCGCGTCGGCATCGGCGGGGTCGCGCGCGATGATATAGCTCAGGCAGCCCGGCAGGGCGCCGGTACTGGTGCGCAGGAGATCCATGACCGCGTCGCGCTGGCCGCGCGCCGCCCGCATCTTGCCGATCAGTCCGTACATTCCGTTGTCTCCCTTTGAGGTTTCGACAAGAGCGTGCAGACCGCC
Source organism: Mesorhizobium sp. M0243 (assembly GCF_040321775.1). Lineage (NCBI taxonomy): Bacteria > Pseudomonadati > Pseudomonadota > Alphaproteobacteria > Hyphomicrobiales > Phyllobacteriaceae > Mesorhizobium > Mesorhizobium sp. M0243. The sequence continues at coordinate 77,071 of NZ_JAMYSF010000004.1, forward strand.
AGTATGCCGATAGCCGTTCAAGGCATCAACTGGCCGCCATTCACCTCGATCACCTGGCCGGTGATGTAGCCGCTGAGAAGATCGGAAGAGAGGAACAGATAGGCGCCGACGCAATCCTGCGCCGTGCCGGCGCGTCCCTGCGGAATGGTGGCGACCATGCCTTTGATCTGCTCGTCGGTCGAATAGCGCTCGTGGAACGGGGTGAGAATGGTGCCGGGCGCCACCGCGTTGACGCGGATGCCGAAGCCGATCAGTTCCTTGGCCATGCCGCGCGTCACATTGGAGACGAAGGCCTTGGCCGAGCCGTAAAGCCCGGCGCCGCCGCCGGCGCCATTGCGGGCGGCGATCGAGGAGGTGTTGACGATGAAGCCGCCCTGTTTCTTCAGCCACGGGATCGCCTTGCGCGAAGCAGTCAGTACCGAACGGGCGTTGAGATCCATCACAGCGTCGTAATGCGCCTCGGTCTGCTCGGCATAGGGAATGCGGCCAAGCATGCCGCCGGCATTGTTGACCAGCCCGTCGAGGCGGCCGAAATATTGCGCGCTATCCTCGACGACGCGCTCGACATCGGCGGCAACGGAGAAATCGCCCTGAACGAGAAACACCTCGCCGCCCTTGTCGGCAATCGTCAGGCCGAGCTTCTCGGCGGCGTCTTGACTCGAATTGTAGTGCAGCGCCACCTTGCATTTCTGCGCTGCATAGGCCAGCGCGAGCGCCGCTCCGATGCCGGTCGACGCACCGGTGACCAGCACTGCCTTGCCGGCAAGATCGGGTATGCTGAGTGTGGTGGCTGGCACGGTTCTTCCTCCGGGACGTCTGCCTGTCCTTCGTAGGCCCTTGCCACCCCGGTGTTCAAGCCTTTGAGCAATTCAAGGAAACGTGTGAAACGGTTTCCCGGGAAAAGGAGTAGCGCTTTCCCTTGGGGAATTTGCGCCAAGCAAACCGCTCTACGGGTGCAGATAGGCGTAACCTTGGCCTTGCAGTTCGGCGAGTTTGACGACGCCGCCCTTGTCGGCGGCATGAAACCCGGCGAGCAGGTCGGGGAGCGAAATATCCATGCCTTGCATGGTGTTGGCGCAAGCATGGGATTCCAGCCCCTGCCGCACCAGGCCGGCGAAGCGCCCGGAAATCGCGGCCGATATTCCCTTCGACTTGAAGCTGGCCAAGGCCGGACCATGCACGACCAGCACGATGTCGACATTGCCGCCGGTGCCCTCATAGTGGTTCTTGATGTTGCCGAGCACGAAATTGACCTTGTCGGTGTCGCTCAAGTGGTAGGCGACTTTTTGCCTTGTGGGCTCGGTGGCGGCTGCCTGTGCTGCCCGCAAACCGAGAAGCGTTCCGGTTCCGGCAAGAACCGCGCGGAACATGTCGCGCCGACGCATGGCATCCTCCTTCGCTTGGCGGCCCGCCGCGAATTGCGTGGCTGCGGCCGCAATACTAGCATAAATTGACGTTGCGTCCTGTCGATGCGGAGGAGAGATCACATGGCGTTCAGGGCAGGGGAATGGAAGACAGTCGCCGGCGCCGGGTTTGGCGCGGCGCTGCTTGGCTTGCTTGCCGGACCGGCCTCCGCCGACGATGCGCTGAAGCTCACCGAACTCAGTCCGAACGGCGCTGATGCCTGTTTCGGCCGCGTCTATGATGCGGGGCATCTCAAGGCGCACCCGAAGCAGAAGGTGGCGCGGATCTTCTTCTACTACGGCCATGATCCGGTCAGCCGGCCGAACGAGGAACCGACCGCGAATTCCGACACGTCCTACAATGCTTTCATCGCCACCACCGTGCGCGGCGCCAAGGCGCCTGAATGGGCCGGCGGCTGGTGCAATCACGCATCCGAGGACGGCAAGACAGGCCCGATCCATTGCGGCATGGAATGCGACCGGACGCTTGCGTCGCTGAAGGTCGACGACAAGGGCCGGCTGTTCCTCTCGGATCTGCAGCCCGACATCTATCTCGATGCCGGATCGGAAGAGGAGCTTGGCGCAGCGGAGTATGACAGGCAGGCGCTCGGCTCGGAGGACGACAATTTCCGCCTCGACCCGATGCCGGCGGTGACCTGCAAGGCCGAGTTCGCGCGCATCGATCCGATCGCCCCTGCGCTCGGGGTTCCACTGCGCGAGCGGCTGAAGCCGGACCAGACATTCTGCTATGGGCGCGACTACGATGCAGCGCATCTCGGCTCGCACCCCGATCAGCTCACCAAGTCGATCCGGGTTTTCCGCGGCAAGGTAGAGCTGGCGTCCTTCGCCTCGGGTGGCGACGCCGCCAACTGGCCAGACGGCGCCGACATTGCCGTTACCGTCACCACACAGCAGAAATCGGCTGAGGTGACGCAGACTTATTCCTGCCAGGGCGAAGCCGACCAGTGGCGCTGCGCGGCCAGTTCGAAGATGAGCGATTTCTCCTGCGACATCGCGCAGAAGGAGATTTTCCTCAAGCGTGGTGCCGATGGCACGATGATGCTGGCCAATCCCAACAGTGCACTCGCGATCGTCGACCTGTGTTCGAAGGCCGCCGACGGCAAGACGAAATCCGACGACAAGGTCTATCGGCTGCAGCCGATGCCGCAATCGGCATGCGCTCCGTAAGCACCCAGCGTTTTCGTCATCCTATGGCGGAGCAAGGAGCGAAGCGACGCGGCGCAGACCATAGGATCCATGCCGTGACATCCGAGCGCTGCTGCGGTGCAGAATTCTGTTCCGCTGCACTCTGAGGCCAAGGTCGCGGCATGGATACTCGGGTCTCCGCGACGGAGCTTCGCTCCTGCTCCGCCCGTGGATGACGAAGTCGAGGGGCTTTGGCTAATTTTCCAAGGTCGTGACGGGAGACCGCCTCACGCAAACGGCACGGCCGTCGTGCCCTTGGGGAGCTTGGCCTCGTCGTCGGGCTCGACATGGATGGTGACGCGCACCGAGGGGATTTCGGCCTTCAGCGCGTCCTCTATCCGGTCGCAGATGACATGGCTGGCGCCGACCGACATGTCGGCATCGACGACCAGATGAAACTCGATGAAGGTGGCGCGGCCGGCGATGCGCGTCTTGAGGTCGTGCACCTCCAGCGCGCCCTTGCAATTGGCCGAGATGACGTCGCGGATGCGCATGTGTTCCTGGGTGTCGACGGCGCGGTCCATCAGGCCGTTCATCGACGAACCGATGACGTGCCAGCCCTGCCACAGGATGTTCAGCGCCACGAGGACGGCAAGTGCCGGGTCGAGAATCTGCCAGCCGGTCAGGATCGCTCCGACCAAGCCGCCGAAGACGCCGATCGAGGTGACCACGTCGGTCATGATGTGGTTGCCGTCGGCAACCAGCGCCGGTGACTTCTCCGCCCTGCCGGCGCGGATCAACGTCCAGGCCCAGAAGGCGTTGATGACTGTAGCGACGCCGTTGACGGCAAGACCTTCCCAGGGCTGTTCGAGCGGTGCCGGGGTCTGCCAGTGGCGCCAGACCTCGTTGAGGATCAAAAGGGCGGCGAGCACGATCAGCACGCCTTCCAGCACCGCCGAGAAATACTCGGCCTTGTGATGGCCGAAAGGGTGGTCCTGGTCGGCCGGCTTGTGGCTGACCTGGATCGCCCAGAAGGCTGCAACCGAGGCGATGACGTTGACGATCGATTCCAAGGCGTCCGAGTAGAGCGCCACGGAGCTGGTGACGTACCAGGCGGCAGCCTTCAGCGCGAGCACGACAAAAGCGACGATAATCGACCAGAAGGCGAGATTGGCGATTTTGCGCTTCGCGGCCGCCTTGGCCGCGATCGCCATCGTGTTCTCGGCTTCGGCCATGATCGTCAGGCGGCCTTTTCCTTGGCCTTGCGGGGCAAGTGGGCGACGATGTTCTCGATGATGCGCATGCCGGCATTGTGGCCGAGCGTCATGATCGATTCCGGGTGGAACTGTACCGCGGCGATCGGCTCCTTGCGGTGTTCGAAGGCCATGATGACACCGTCCTCGGTTTCGGCCGTGACGATGAAATCGTCGGGCAGGCGAACCGGATCGGCGAAGATCGAATGGTAGCGGCCGACGGTGACTTCCTTGGGCAGGCCGGAGAAGATGATGCCCGGCTTGGAAACGCGGATGCGCGACGGCTTGCCGTGCATCGGCACATGCAGCTGCCTGAGTTCGCCGCCATAGGCCTCGGCCAGCGCCTGCAGGCCAAGGCAGACGCCGAAGATCGGCAGGTCGCGGGCGCGCGCCTTCTTGATGGTGGCGGCGCAGTCGAAATCTTTCGGCGTGCCGGGGCCGGGCGACAGCACGACGAGGTCGGGCTTCAGCCGGTCGAAGACTTCCTCCGGCACCGGCGAGCGGACGGTCGAGACATTGGCGCCGGTCTGGCGGAAATAATTGGCCAGCGTGTGAACGAACGAGTCCTCGTGGTCGACGAGCAGGATGTTGACGCCGTCGCCGACGCGCGCGGTGGTTCGCTCGGTGCTGGCGGAATTGCCTGTCTTGGCGTCGCGAATGGCGGAGAGCATGGCGGATGCCTTCAGTTCGGTTTCGGCTTCTTCTTCCTCGGGAATGCTGTCGAACAGCAATGTGGCGCCGGCGCGCACTTCGGCAATGCCGTCCTTGATACGGATGGTGCGCAGGGTGAGGCCGGTGTTCATGTCGCCGTTGAAATTGACCATGCCGATCGCGCCGCCATACCAGGCGCGCGGGCTTTTCTCGTTCTGCTCGATGAAGCGCATGGCCCACAATTTCGGCGCGCCGGTCACGGTGACCGCCCAGGCATGCGACAGGAAGGCATCGAAGGCATCCATGCCTTCGCGCAGCCGGCCTTCGATGTGGTCGACGGTGTGGATCAGGCGCGAATACATCTCGATCTGCCGGCGGCCGATGACGCGCACCGAACCCGGCTCGCAGACCCGCGATTTGTCGTTGCGGTCGACGTCCGAGCACATGGTCAGCTCGGATTCGTCCTTCTTCGAGTTGAGCAGTTTCAGGATCTGCTCGGAGTCCGAAATGGCATCGTCGCCGCGCTTGATGGTGCCCGAGATCGGGCAGGTCTCGACGCGGCGGCCGTTGACGCGAACGAACATTTCGGGCGAGGCGCCGATCAGGTATTCGCCTTCACCCAGATTAATGAAGAAGGAATAGGGCGAGGGGTTGATTGCCTTCAGCTTGCGCGAAATCTCGGATGGCTGCGTCTCGCAGCGCTCGTAGAACATCTGGCCGGGCACGACCTCGAACAGGTCGCCGCGCTTGAACGAATCCATCGCCTTGCGCACCAGATCGGCGTATTCGCCGGGTTCATGGTCGCCGCGCGGCGGGATGCGGTCGGGGCTCTTGAACGGCTCGGCGATTTCGTCGCGCGGCAGCCCTTCGGTTGAAAACCCGTCGCCGGCATAGTCGTAGCGGTCGGTCCAGGCCTTGGCCGAATAGTGGTCGACGACCAGGATCTCGTCGGGCAGGAAAAGCACCAGATCGCGCTGGCTTGGCTTGCGCTCGAGCTTGTAGTCGACCGGGTCGAATTGGAAGGCGAGGTCGTAGCCGAAGGCGCCGTAGAGGCCGAGGTTGGCGTCTTCCTCGGTCTTGAACAGAGCGGTGATGGCGCGCAGGACCGTAAATACCGAAGGCACGCGGCTGCGCTCCTCTTCAGTGAAGACACGGCCGGGCTTGGCGACGTCGAGGCGGATCAGTTTCTCCGACGTCTCGGCGATGGTGACGTCGGCGAGGTCGCCCAGCGTCTTGCCGATGACCGGCAACAGCGTCTCGCCACGGCCGTTCAGCGCCTCGATGCGCATGGCACGGCCGCGCGCCGAGACGACCAGCGGCGGATCGATGATGGCGGTGTCCCAGCGCGTGTAGCGGCCGGGATATTCATAATTGGAGGAAAACACCGCACCGCGGCGCGAATTCAGGCCGTCGACATAGGCGTCAATCGCACCTGCATAGGGCCGGTCGTGGCGCGCGCGCGTGATGGTTATGCCACCCGCGGTCACGAAACTTTCCGCGCCGTTTTCCAGAACCTTCATCGTCATTGCCGTCTCCATCAGCTTCTTGGGCAACGGACCCGGGAATGGCTTGGAAAAAACAAATGGCCGCCCGGACTTTCCGTTGCGGCCACCCTCTCTTTTCACGCGCACGTGTTCGAACAGGCCGCTGTCAGCAGGCCCACCACCAAATGGTCTTGATCGAACGCATGTTCATGGCAAAATCCATAGCTGCGAAAGGGAGGATACGCAACAGGTTTGAAAAGCCTGTCCGGTGGCTGTCGCTTCTGCGCCTCATGGTACATCGCCAGAACCGGCTATGGCGCTTAGAATGTTCATCAACAGCAGGAAGACGAGAAAACAATCATGACCGAGCAGATCGAGCGTGCGCGGACGTTCCATTCCCTCCACGTCAAGGGAAACCCGATCGTTCTCTACAACGTCTGGGATCCGGGTTCGGCCAAGATCGTCGAGAAAGCGGGCGCCAAGGCGATCGCCACCGGAAGCTGGCCGGTGGCGGCCGCCTTCGGCTATGCCGATGGCGAGAAAATCCCGCTGGAGCTGGCGCTCGACAACATCAAGCGCATCGTCACTGCCGTCGACCTGCCGGTGACCATGGACCTCGAGGGTGGTTACGGCGTCGACCCGGAAATTGTTGCTCGCACGGTAACGTCGGCACTGCGGGCCGGCGCTGTTGGGTTCAATTTCGAAGACCAGGTTGTCGGTGGCAGCGGCCTGCACGACATCGCTGTTCAGGTAAAACGCATCGAAGCCGCGGCGGCGGCCGTCAAGGCTTCCGGGATACCGGCGTTCATCAACGCTCGAACCGACATCTTCCTCAAGGCGAAACCGGATGCGCATGATGACGCCCTGCTCGACCAGGCCATAGAGCGCGCACAGGCCTTCGAAAAAGCTGGCGCGCACGGCTTCTTTGCGCCGGGCCTTGGCGATGAGGGCCTGATCGAGACACTCTGCAAGGCAATCGCGTTGCCGGTCAACATCATCGCGCTGGCGCATGTGCCGCCGCGCCAGCGGCTGGCGGAACTGGGTGTCGCCCGCATCAGTCACGGCCCGGTGCCTTACCGGCAGATGGCCGAATGGCTGGAGGCGAAGGCGCGGCTGGCTATTTCGGGCTAGGCGGTGATGCTGCATGCAACGGGTTTGGGATTGGCCGAAGCCTCGCAACTTCGTCATCCACGGGCGGAGCAGGAGCGAAGCGACGTCGCGGAGACCCGAGGATCCATGCCGCGACCTCAGTTGAAGGGCGCAGCGGAACAGAATTCTGAACGTAGCGACGCTTTGAAGTCGCGGCATGGATTCTAGGGTCTGCGCCGCGTCGCTTCGCTCCTTGCTTCGCCCTAGAATGACGAAGCTATGGAGTGCTTCGGCAAACTACGAGGCAAAGCTTTCTCAATCTTCCAGCGTCCCCGACCGGGCGTCGGCGCTCTTCCTGTCGCCGACCAGCTTCAACAGATCCTCGCCGGCGCGGATGATGCGGCGCGAGCGGCGGGTCAGGATGATGCCATCCTGCGGCGCAAACACTTCGGTGCGGCCATCGGTTTCACCCGGTGCATGGACGATGGTGGCTAGGCGCGCGCCCTTGGCGACGCGGTCGCCGGGTTTCACGTCGTAGAGCACGGCACCGGCCCGTGGCGCCGGCATCATGTCGATGTTTTCCAATGGCGCCACGAAGCCGGTGAAAGGACCCGGCGCGGGCAGGGCGCTATCGGCGATCACGCCGCGTGCCGTCAGCAGCCGGTAGAGCCCGTCGGCGTCAGAGGCGGCCAAGGCGCCGTCGACATCGAGGATGCCGCGATATTCGACCGTGGTGGCGACGCGGCGGTCGAGCTTGGCTACATCAGCTGGGACATTCTGGTAGGGCATGATCGAGGCGCCCTCGAAGGTGCCGTCGGTGTCCTCGCTCCACAGCACGACTGCGTCGACGCCCATGGCCGCGGCGCAATCGGCCATATCAGGCCACAGGCTGGTGTGGACGTAGAGATAGGCGAGGCCCTCGTCATCGCAGTGCAGGTCGAGCACGATGTCATGGCCGAACGACAGCTGCACCAGCCGCGTCTTCAGCCGCTGGTCGACGCTGCCAAGGGTGGTGTCGGGCAAGAGGGCTGTGTCGGGCGCGGCGAGCAGCGGAAAGCCGCGGTTGAAATTGGTGCGCGTGCCGAGATGGAAGCGGCCCTGATGCTCGCCGAAATGATATTGCGCCCGGCCGACAGGGTTGGCCCAGGGCACGACGGTGAGGTTGCCCTTGATGCGGCCTTCGGCCTCCGCCCTGGCGAGCATCGGCATCAGCGCGTCGATGGCGACGACGCCCGGCAACTCACCGGCATGGAGCGCCGCCTGCAGATAGGCCGAAGGAGCAGCCTTGTCGGAACCAGTGAAGCGGAACAGCGGGAATTCGTAGCAAACCCCTTCGCTTTCGCCGGCGATGCGCTCGATCGATTTCTGCATGACTTCCTCCATCAAGGACCAGAAGACATGCGATTTGAAGGCGCCTATGTCGATTGGTCCAGCCCGCCGCGCTATGGGCGCAAGAGACTATTCAGCCGGGAGCGGGATGACCGGCGCGCGCCGGTCCAGCGCCTGCGACAGCACGGCGACGGTGACCGCCAACAAAGCGAGTGCTGCGCCGACCAGCGGCAAATTGGCATAGGAAACACCGGCGGAAAGGGCTACGCCGCCGATCCAGGCGCCGCTGGCATTGCCGACATTGAAGGCGCCCTGGTTCAGCGTGGCGGCGAGGTTCGGTCCCTCGGAGGCCGCCTCGACGACCCGGATCTGCAGCGGCGGCACGACGACGAAGATGAGCAGGCCCCACAGGAAGACGATGCCGACGGCAACGCTGGCGATTGCGCCGAACTGCCTGAAGCCAACGAAAAGCAGGGCCATCAGCAGCAGCGTGCCGATCACTGTCGGCATCAGTTTCCAGTCGGCCAGTCTGCCGCCGATAATGTTGCCGATGGTCATGCCCGCGCCGAACAGCAGCAGAACCCACGTGACTGCCGAGGTCGACAAGCCCGACACCTCGGTGAGGTAGGGTTTGATGTAGGTGAAGACGGTGAACAGGCTTGCGGAAGTCAGCGCCGCGATCAGCATGGCCAGCCAGACCTGCAGCTTGCCCAGCACGCGCAGTTCGCCGCGCAAGCCGCCACCGCTTGGCTGGGCGACATCGGACGGCACCAGCCAGGCGATCGCTGCCACCGAGATCAGGCCGATACCGACCACGGCAACGAAGGTGGAGCGCCAGCCGAAGGCTTCGCCAAGTGCGGTTCCGGCGGGAACGCCAAGGATGTTGGACAGCGTCAGCCCGGCGAACATCAGCGCGATGGCGCTGGCGCGTTTGTTGCGCGGCACCAGGCTGGCGGCAACGACCGAGCCGATGCCGAAGAAGGCGCCATGGCCGAACGCGGTGAAAACGCGCGCGGCCATCAGCGTCCAGTAGTTGGGCGAGATGGCGCAAAACAGATTGCCGACGACGAACAGCACGGCCAGCCCGACCAGCACCGGCTTGCGCGGCAAATGCGCGGTGGCCATCGCGACGATCGGGGCGCCGAAGACGACGCCCAGCGCATAGCCGGTGACCAGCAGACCCGCCGAAGGGATCGACACGCCGAGGTCGGCCGCGACCTCGGGCAGCAGGCCCATGATGACGAATTCGGTGGTGCCGATGCAGAAGGACGCAATGGCAAGCGCAAGGATCGGCAAGGGCATGGGGCGTCCAGACTGAATCGGTTCAAATCCAGACTGCGCGAAGGACGCCGCCGTGCGCAAGCGGCATTGCTGCATTGCAGCGATGCAGAAAAGGAAGAGCTTTGAAATGGGTCGCCAACAGGCTGTCAAGCCAGCGGCTTCAGTTCCTGAGCAATGGTGGGCAACAGTTCCGAGACATTCGGGTGGATATGCACGGCACGCGCGAGCGTGTCGACGGGCGCCTTGGCGTACATCAGGTCGAGCACGCAATGGATAACCTCGTCGCCGCCGGGTCCGAGCACCGAGCAGCCGAGGATCTCCCTCGTGTCTGCGTCGACCAGGATCTTCATGAAACCCTGCGTCTCGCCCTTTTCGATAGCGCGGCCGACGCGGGTCATCGGCCGCTGGCCGACCAGCGCGCGACGGCCGGATTTCTTCACCGCGGCCTCGGTCATGCCGCAGCGGCCGAGCGGTGGGTCGATGTAGAGCGCATAGGCTTCGATGCGATCACTGACCTTGCGCGGATCATTGTCCAGCAGGTTGGCGGCGACGATCTCGTAGTCGTTGTAGGAGGTGTGGGTGAAGGCGCCCCTGCCGTTGCAGTCGCCCATCGCCCAGATGCCGGGCACGCTGCTGCGCAACTGGTCGTCTACAGAGACGAAGCCGCGCTTGTCGACCTCCACGCCAGCCCTCTCCAGGCCGAGGTCATCGGTGTTGGGCGTCCGCCCCAGAGCCAGCAGCACGTGAGAGCCGACCACCGGCGGTTTGCCGGCGGAGAAGGTCACGGCAATGTCCTGGCCTTGTCTGGCGAAAGCGATGTCGTCGGCGCCGAGATGGACCGCGATGCCTTCGTTTTCGAGGATCGACAGGATGGCGGCAGAGACGTCCTCGTCCTCGCGGCCGGTCAGGCGTGGGCTCTTTTCGATGACTGTGACCTCCGAGCCGAAGCGGCGGAACATCTGTGCGAATTCGAGCGAGATGTAACTGCCACCGACGACGATGAGATGGCGCGGCAGCACGTCGAGATTCATCATCGAGGAATTGGTCAGATAGTCGATGTCGTGGATGCCGGGCAGGTCTGGGACCGAGGCGCGGCCGCCGGTGTTGAGGAAGATATTTTCGGCGGTCAGCAGATCGTCGCCGACGCGCACCGTGTTGGCGGATTCGAAACGCGCATGGCCGCGATAGAGGGTGCATTTGTCCATGCCGGCAATCCAGGTCTCGAGATTGGTGCGAGCGTCGATCGTCACCTTGTCCTTGCGCGCCTTGATCCTGGCATAGTCGACGCCGACGGGGCCACTGAGCGTCACGCCGTAGTCGGCGGCGCGGCGCGCCAGATGCGCGGCATAGGCGCTGGCGACCATGGTCTTGGTCGGCATGCAGCCGGTGTTGACGCAAGTGCCGCCGACCAGCTTGCGCTCGATCAGCGCCACGCTCCTGCCGGCGGCCGTCAGCCGGCCGGCCAGCGGAGGGCCAGCCTGTCCGGCACCGATGATGATGGCGTCGAAGGTTTTCGTCGTCATGCCACCGCAGCCACGATCAGCAGACCGCCGATGATCGCCACCGCGTCCTCGATGAAGGCGGCGGGCGGATCCTTGCCGAAGGCGGCTGCGAGCCGGCCGCGAGCTTCAGCGCCGCCCAGCGTGCCGATGACAGCGCCGATGGCGCCGGCAATCAAGCCGCCGATGGTGGCGCCGCCTGTCGCGCCGATCACCGCGCCGGTGAAGGCGCCCATGACGATGCGGGCGCCGAATTGCTGCGGCACTTTACGGCTCGGCGTCGACGGCAACTGGTCGGTGACCAGTTCGACGATGGCCAGGATGGTGAAGATGCCGACAGCCGCCCAGTGATTCATGAAGCTCGCCCAGGTGCCGGCAACCGGCAGCCAGCCGAGATAAGCGCCCCAGGCAACGGCAGCCGGCGCCGTCATGGCGCGAAGACCGGCAATGACGCCGATCAGAAGTGCGAGAATGTAGAGCATGGTCGATCCCCCTCGATCACCGGGCCAAGACGGCCTTGAGACACAGGCTACCATAGGTCCAATATTTGGCCAGTACTGGCATCGGCGCTTTTCTGTTGGCCGCACTTGTGCTTTGCAAGGACGTGAACTGGAGACGCGTCATGGTCGAAAGCGAGCGCGTGAAGATGGCGGCCGGCGAATGGTACACCTGCCTCGATGATGAGCTGGAGTCCTTGCGTGTTGTCGCGCGTGACGCGGTGTTCGAGCACAATTGCCTGCCGCCGCGGCAGCGCGGCAATCTCGGGCCGGGCTTGAAAACTTTGCTCGGCAACGCCGGTGAGGGCGCCCGCATCGAGGCGCCGTTCCACTGCGCCTATGGCTTCAACATCTTTCTCGGCGACGGGGTCTTTCTCAATGCCGGCTGCACCATCCTCGACACAGCGAGTGTGCGCATCGGCAAGGGAACGCTGCTCGGTCCCAATGTGCAGATCTATTGCGCCGAGCATCACAAGGAGGCCAGTGGGCGGCAGGCCGGACTGGAGATCGCCCGACCCGTCGAGATCGGCGCCAATGCCTGGATCGGCGGCTCAGCCGTCATCCTTGGCGGCGTCAGCATTGGTGAAGGTGCCATCGTCGGTGCGGGGGCGGTGGTAACGCGCGACGTGGCTGCGAACACCACGGTGCTCGGCAATCCGGCGCGGGCGATCAAGCGAGGCTGAACAGGTCAGGACGATAGGACGTACGTCATGCGCTCGTCCTGATCGGTCCTTCTGGAGAATTCCCGCCGGTATTGCGCCGGCGATGTCTTGAGCCGTGCCGAAAAATGCTGGCGCAGCGAGGTGGCGCTGCCGAAGCCGGCTTCGAAGGCCACTATGTCCATGGATTTCTCCGTCGCTTCCAGCAAACGCTGCGCCAGTTCGATCCGCTGGCTGGTCAGCCAATCGCCAAAGCTGGCGCCGATCGATTTCTGAAAGCGACGGGTAAAGGTGCGGCGGGTCAGGCCAGCGGCCTCGGCGACGCTGTCGAGGCTATGCGTCTCGCCAAGCGTCGCACGAACTGAGTCCAGGGCCTGGGTGAAGCGGTCGGCGTCGGCGCTTCTTGCCACCGGATGCTCGATGAATTGCGCCTGCCCGCCCTGCCGATGCGGAGAAAGAACGATCTGGCGGGCGAGCCGCAATGCCGCTTCCGCGCCGTAGCGGGCGCGCACGATGTGGAGACAGCAGTCGAGACCGGCGGCGACGCCGGCCGAGGTCACGATGTCGCCATTGTCGACATAGAGCACCGAAGCGTCGACGGCGACGTCGGGATGGAGTTTCTGCAACTGTTCGGAATAGGCCCAGTGCGTAGCGGCACGACGGCCCGAAAGCAGCCCGGCCGCGGCAATGGCGAAGGTTCCGAGGCACAGGCCGACGATCAAGGCGCCGCGTTGGTGCGCCCGGCGCAACGCCTCCATCAGCGGCGGCGATGCCGGCTCGCCGAGATGATGCCAGCTTGGAATGATGACGATATCGGCGCCGTCGAGGCCTTCGAGCCCATGCGGCGCGGCAATTGTCAGTCCGGCCTCGGTGTGGATCGGGCCGGGCTTGACCGCGCAGATGCGGAAGTCGAAGCGCGGCAGGCCAAGCGCCGTCCTGTCCTCTGCGAAGACCAGGCAGGGCACGGAAAGATGGAACGGGCTGATGCCGTCGAAGGCGAGGACGGCAATGATCGGGTCGGTCATGGGTGCTTCCGGCAGTTGAATGCGATTGTCCCAATTCTTTCGAATGATGTCAATTGGGCCACTTTCGGCAACCCAGCCACCCGGCTATTTTCGGTCCATCGCATTCGAGCCGGAAAGGAAAACACCATGTCTGACCCAGCCAACACCACGCCACGCCGGGCGCTGATCGTCGTCGATGTGCAGAACGACTATGATGGCGGCAGTCTTGCCATCCAGCATCCGCCGTTCCGCGACAGCGTCGTCCATGTGGCGCGGGCGATGGATGCAGCGACTGCTGCTGGCATCAAGGTGGTGGTCGTCAAGCAGATGGCGCCCGAGACATCGCCGATCTTCGCTAGGGGAAGCCATGGCGGCGAACTGCATCCCGAAATCGCCAAGCGTGAGCGCGACTATTATGTCGAAAAGAACCTGCCCTCCGCCTTCACCGGCACCGACCTCGAGGACTGGCTGCGCGCCAACGCCATCGATACGATCACGGTGGTCGGCTACATGACGCATAATTGCGACCTGTCGACCATCATCCACGCCGTGCATATGGGCTTTGCCGTCGAGTTCCTGTCGGATGCGACCGGCTCGGTGCCTTACGCCAACAGCGCCGGCTACGCCTCGGCCGAGGAGATCCACCGCGTGGTCACGATCATCCTGCAGTCGCGCTTCGCCGCCGTGCTCAAGACCGCCGAATGGGTCGAGTGCCTGAAGACCGGCGCGCTGCCGGAACGCGACACCATCTTCGGCTCCAACCAGCGGGCGCTCTCGCGCAGCGCTGCTTAGGGTTATCCGAAAACAGAAGGGCGCCGCATCGCTGCGGCGCCCTTTGCGGTTTGAACTGAAGGATTTTAGAACAGGCCTTCGATCTGGCCCATCTCGTTGAGGAAGATCTTTTCCGAGGACGGCGCCTTGGGCAGGCCGGGCATGGTCATGACCTCGCCGCAGATGATGACGACGAAGCCGGCACCGGCCGAAAGCCTGACCTCGCGCACCGGCACCGTGTGGCCGGTCGGCGCGCCGCGCAGGTTCGGGTCGGTCGAGAACGAGTACTGCGTCTTGGCCATGCACACCGGCAAGTGGCCGTATCCGGCGTCTTCCCAGGCCTTGAGCTGGTCGCGCACCGACTTGTCGGCGATCGCTTCCGAGCCGCGATAGATGCGCTGGACGATGGTGTTGATCTTCTCGAACAGCGGCATGGCATCGGGATAGAGCGGCGCGAACTGCGAAGCACCGGATTCGGCCAGTGCCACCACCTTGTTGGCGAGATCCTCGATGCCGGCCGAGCCGTGCGCCCAGTGCTTGCACAGGATCGCCTCTTCGCCCATCGAGGCGACATAGTCCTTCATCGCCTGGATCTCGGCGTCGGTGTCGGAGTAGAAGTGGTTGATGGCAACCACCGCCGGCACGCCGAACTGGCGGATGTTCTCGATGTGGCGGCCGAGATTGGCGCAGCCCTTCTTCACCGCTTCGACGTTTTCCTTGCCGAGGTCTTCCTTCTTGACGCCGCCATTCATTTTCATGGCGCGCACGGTGGCGACAATGACGGCCGCCGCCGGCTTGAGGCCCGCCTTGCGGCACTTGATGTCGAAGAACTTTTCAGCACCGAGGTCAGCGCCGAAGCCGGCTTCGGTGACGACGTAGTCGGCGAGCTTGAGCGCCGTCGTGGTGGCGACGACCGAGTTGCAGCCATGCGCGATGTTGGCGAACGGGCCGCCATGCACGAAGGCCGGGTTGTTCTCCAGCGTCTGCACCAGGTTCGGCTGCATGGCGTCCTTCAACAGCACGGCCATGGCGCCGTCGGCCTTGAGGTCGCGGGCATAGACCGGCGACTTGTCGCGGCGATAGGCGACGATGATGTCGCCGAGGCGCTTTTCGAGGTCCTTCAGGTCGGTCGACAGGCACAGGATGGCCATGACTTCCGAGGCGACGGTGATATCGAAACCGCCCTCGCGCGGGAATCCGTTGGCGACGCCGCCGAGCGAGCAGATGATTTCGCGCAGCGCGCGGTCGTTCATGTCCATGACGCGGCGCCAGACGACGCGGCGGGTGTCGATGCCGAGCTCATTGCCCCAGTAGATGTGGTTGTCGATCAGCGCCGAAAGCAGGTTGTGCGCCGTGGTGATGGCATGGAAGTCGCCGGTGAAGTGGAGGTTCATGTCCTCCATCGGCACGACTTGCGCATAGCCGCCGCCGGCGGCACCGCCCTTGACGCCGAAGTTCGGGCCCAGCGAGGCCTCGCGGATGCAGATGATCGCCTTCTTGCCGATGCGGTTCAGGCCGTCGCCGAGACCGACCGTGGTCGTGGTCTTGCCTTCGCCGGCCGGCGTCGGGTTGATGGCGGTGACGAGGATCAGCTTACCGTCCTTGTTGCCCTTCACCGATTTGATGAATTCAGCTGAGATCTTGGCCTTGTCGTGGCCATAGGGCAGCAAATGTTCGGTCGGGATACCGATCTTCTGGCCGATCTCCTGGATCTGCTTTTTCCTGGCGCCGCGCGCGATCTCGATGTCGGACTTCACTTCGGCCATGACGGCTTTCCTCTGGATTGGACGATGGAGGGGACGGGTTGATCTTACTCGCAGGCAGGTTGGACCCGGGCGCGGGCATGTTCTAACCCTGTCGCTGCCGCGGCGTCAACTTTCATGCAACTATGTTTCCTATAGAGAAAATTCCTCTGCGGACCGGCCGACCTGTCATCGGTTCTTCCTGGCTCCGTTGCCGCGCCGTATAGAAGCCAGAGGACACGCCGCGCCGCCGTCTCAAAACAGCCGCACAATGCACGGAATGCGACAGAGGCGACGGCGCAAATTCGCCATCGCCTGGTCCCTAATGGAACAGCGCTACTGCGTCAGAACGTTGCTGATTTCGACCATGTTGGAGCGCACCCTGAGCACATAGAAGCCCATCGTCGTCAGATGCGTCGGCAACAGCCAGCCATCCTCGCGGCCATTGGCGATGATGAAAGGCTGGATCTTCAGCGCCGAAACGAACTGCGAGTCCATTGTGTCCCACAGGTTCTGCAGATGCTTTTCCTTGATGACGTCCTCGAAGTCGGCCTGGGCGCCCTTCATCAGGCCGTAATAGCCATAGAGCTGGCCATAGGCGAACCAGTAGCGGTCGTCGGCGCGGAAGTCGAACCAGCCATTGTTGTGGTTCTCGGCGCGTTCCTTGAGGATCGCCGAGGTCGAGCCGATGTCGGACGAGATGCGGTCGATATACTGTTTCAGATTGTCGGCGCGGGCGTCGAATGTCGCCTGGCAGGTAGCAAGGCGAGCGTTGAAGGAACGCAGCATGCGCACAGCGTCGCGATAGTAGCTCGGTGTCGGCGTCTTGGGGCCGAACGGGTTCAGGCCGAAATACCAGGTCTCCTCGTCGAACTGCAGGTTGCCGCGGGCATTCTGCAGATCGCTGTCGATCTGCGAGGTGGTGCGGACGCGGCCGAGATTGTCAGCGAGTTCGGTCGCGGTGCGCCGCACCGCCTGGTTGATGCCGCGCTGGAAGGAGGCCTTGTTGTCCATCCACGGCGTGTTGTCCCAGTCGATGCCGAACAGGCCAAGCTTGTAGAGGATCATCGACGAGATCCAGGCATTCTGGTTGACGTTGAAGTCGGTCAGGTCGGCGGCGATCTGGGCAATGCCGGAGTTGCCGCAGGTCTTGGCGGTGTCGGTGCCGGCGCCGGCGGAGACCTGTTCGCCGGCGGAGACATTGCGCTTCTCGAACGTGTAGGTGTCGGGATAGTTCGGGTTGAAATTGTTCCACCATTGGGTGGCGTAGAAGAAATTGGCGTAGAGGCCGATCAGCACCAGCAGGGCGAGGCCGACCGCCGCCTTGAGGATCCAGCCGCGCTGCGTGTACCAGCGCCCGGCCCACAGGAACGGCCACAGGATGACGCCGATCAACAGGCCGATGCCGCGGCCAATCCACTGGAAAATGCGGGTGAAGAAATTCACGATCGGATCGAGCATGGCTGTGTCACCCCCTCAAAGCATGACGCCAAAAAGTTGCAGGCTTTTTGGATAACATCATGCGCCAAAACAAGAAGTTAGAACGACATAACGATTCATTTCGTTCTAGTCAGTCAGGCCGTAGAGGCGTGTGCGAAACGCCACCTTGTCCTTCAAATATGTGGTTTTGAGAACGTCCACAACATGCGATCGCCACGCGTCGCTGAAGCCGCCATAGTCCTCATAAAAGCCGTCCTTGTTGAAGATGTAGCGCGAAACGAAGTCCGACGGTACGAAATCCGAGATCAGCCGGTTGGTCAGCCAGGCGTCGGGGTGGTCAGGCTTGGCGCGGATGACAAGGAAACGTTGCTGCGGGAAGACATCCTCGATCTTGAGGTGGCCGAGTTGGGCGATCTCGCGCTTGGCGGCGTTGAGGAACGGAAAATTGCCGTCTCTGGTGATCAGGTCGGCATGGCTCTGGATCCAGGTCTGCAGCCAGACCTTGTCGACATCGGTCAAATTGCGGTTCGGCTCGGCATCGCGGATCAGCGCGCGCACCACCATCTCGGCGCGGTGCTCGAGATAGCCCGAGGTCTCCACCCAGGAGGCACGCGGCAGCTCGATGCGGCCGGTGGTGGCGAGGAACTTGAACACCTTGTCGGCGTCGTTGATCGAGAGATAGCTGACCTGCCACGGCCGCGAGCGGCGGAAACCGGGGGCGGCCGGATCGCTGATCACCGTCGTTATATCAGGGTCGACGAACACGTAGAGACCGCCGAAGTGACTGGTCCAGTAGGCATTGTGGCGGAAGATCACCTGGTCGGGCACCAGCGCGTTCTCGCGGATGTCGCCGCAGATCTTGGCAAGCTCCACCATCCGGTTCAGCATGGCGCTGTCGCGCCAGGCATCGGGCTCCTGCTTCAGCCGGTCCACGAGCTTGCCGAGTTCGGCGGCCTTGCCCAGCACATCCTCGGCCGACAGCACCTTGAATTCGACCTGGCTGATCGACAGCAAATCCTCGATGTCGTTGACCTTCGGAATGGAATCCTCGATCTCGCCGTAGATGACGTCCTTGATCGTCAGCGCATCGATGGCGCGCCGGTTCCTGGACATGAACTCGAACATCAGTTGCGAGGTGTTGGAGAAGGCGGTGTGCACCACCGGCAGGTCGATCTGCGACGGCGTCAGGATGATGAAGCGGCGGTTGACCTCGTTGGGATCGAGATAGTCATAATCATCGCATTCCTCGGCCACTTCAGGCGAGAAGCCGGTGCGGTCGATCTGCAAGCTCTTTAGTTTGGTCGGCTTCAAGCCGAATGCGGCGAGCGCCTTGTTGTAGCGCTGGATCAAATGCGGCTCGTCGACCGTCAGCAGCCGGCCATAGATCAGCTCGTTGTCGCGCAGGAGATCGGGTTTCTTGGCGGGTTTTGTGGTCAAGGTGCATCGCTCCCGAGGAGCGTGCCAGCACCCCCCTCTGGCCTGCCGGCAATCTCCCCCTCAAGGGGGGAGATTGGCAGCGTCGTCCGTGTCGCTTCTCCAGATAGGTCGAAGATTGGCAAAAGCGATGGTGAAAGTCGATCTCCCCCCTTGAGGGGGAGATGGCCGGCAGGCCAGAGGGGGGTAGGCGCGCACTCACGCATTCCACAGCCCCTTCTTCTTCATCTCCTCCATCTCGCGCGCGGCCCGTTCGCGCAGGCGGGCGTCGCGCAGCAGCTTTTGTACGGCGGAGTCGTCGGACTTGTCGGAATAGCGGAACTCCGAGTCGGCGTAGCGGTTGATCTCCTGCATGACCATGTCCATCGAAAAGGGGCCGCGCAGTTCCTCGATCATCGCTTTCTTCTCGTCATAACCCTTGCGCATGAAGACTTCCGGCTTCTCGAACCAGTCGTCGGGAAGCTCGATGTCCATGGCGCGCATCTTGATGGCGTCGGTGACGTTTTTGATGGCGCGGCCGGTGAAGCGGGGCTCGGCATCCTTGATCAGGTGCAGATAGGTGCCGATGTCGGCCATCGTTTTCGGCGCGCCGTTCTCCTTCATGTAGCGCTCGTAGACCTTCATCAGCCCGTCTTCTTGCGGCTTCTCGTGCCCCTCATAGGCTTCGGTCACGGCGCGCTGGATTTCCTGCGCGGCGTAGAGATCGTGGTCGCCGAGCGGGATCTTGTGGTTTTTTCCCGCCAGCAGGACAAAAATATCGATGTAGTCGTTGCGGCTCTGCGGCCCGTCGACCAGCCAGCGGGCGCCGGCGCGCTGGCGCAGCGCGTCGTCGACATTTTCGGGATAGTTGGAGAACATGCCGAACGAGCAATTGCCGCGCACCACGGTCGCGGCACCGGCGAAGGCATCCATCAACACGCCGGTGATTTCCTGCTGGCCGGCCGAGGCGCGGTCGTCTGAGCGGCGCGCCGCCACCTGGTCGATGTCGTCGATGGTGCCGAATCCGATGACGCGCGGGTTCAGCACATTGTTGATGAACTGGCGGCAGTTCTGGCCTGATTTGCCCTGATAGGACGAGATCTGGTCGACGCCGAAATTCTCGTAGGCGAAGGGATAGCCGGCGACCTGGCAGTAGCCGTTGACGAGGCCGGCGATCATCTGGATCAGGGTCGTCTTGCCGGTGCCGGGGGCGCCGTCGCCGATGAAGGTGAACAGGAAGCCGCCGAGTTCGACGAACGGATTGAGTTCGCGCTCGAAGTCGTAGGCCATCAGCATCTTGGCGAGCTTGACCGACTGGTATTTGGCGATGTGATTGCCGACGACCTCTTCCGGCTTCTTGAATGTCATCACCAGCGGTTTTGAACGCTTGCCCGGCGCGACGTCGAAACCATCGAGGGTGAAATCGTCGGCATCGATACGGATATGCGCGCTCTCGAACGGGCCGATGCCGTCGAAGCGGCCCTTGCGGGCCAGAAGCCCGTCGATGGCGACGCGGGCGAAGGCACGCGCCCTTGTCATCAGGTCGGCGTCGTCGGACGATCCCGAGATCGCCTTGTCGAGGCCGGCCAGGATCGACTTCACCGCATCCTGCGGCGTGTCGAACAGGAAGTCCGGTTCGGGACTGTCGTTGGGCGCCTCGCCGTCGCTGTCGATCAGCTGGAACAGGTAGGAGGCGAGGCTGAAGGCCGAAATGTAAGCCGAGGCCGACAGAAGCTTCTTGAAGGTAGACGCCTCGTCGCCTTCGAGCGGCGCGCGGGTGTTCTTGGCCTGCAGACTTTCAAGGTCCGAGCCCTCGGCAAAGACGTCCGATATTGCCAGCGCGATCGCCGTGCCGCGCCGGGCGCGAAACAGGAGCGTGTGCTGCGGGATGGTCAGCAGCTGATCATCGGGATGAACGGCGCCGACGGTCTTCGACAGCTCGACCTCGCGCGTGCGGCGCACCGAACCGACCGAGACGGTCGAAACGAAGCGGCGGTTGGTGCCGGCAAGTGCTGTGCCGGAGGAGCTAGACGGGTCCTCCAGCACGACGACACGGGTGATGAAGCTCTGCGCGGTAGCGCGGTGCTTCTCGATGGCGGCTTCCGGGATGGTGGTCAGGCCGGTATCCATGAAGGGTGCTCCGTGGTGTGACGGTCAGACGTCTGAGATGACCTGTCCGTTGGACAGGATGTGAACCTTGTAGCCGGCAAAGATCTTCTGTGCCTCGCCGGCGGCGTAGAGCGCCTGATAGGCCTCGTGCGGGATCAGCGCGTGGTTTTCATAGCTCGACACGCCCTGGCGCGCGGCTTCCAGATCGTCGGTGTTGATGAAGAATTCCTGGGTCGTCTTCTCGCTGGAAAACAGGCCCTTGCGGCCGGGCTTCTCGGCCTTGGAATAGACCTCCTGGATGGTCCAGGTCAGCAGCCAGGCATTTTCGGGCTTGCGCACCTTGGCGAGTACCTCGGTCACCGTCGAATTGTTGTCGGTAATGCCAGCCGAATAGAACGGGCCGAGCACGACGCGGCGCAGCTGCTTGGGGTGCAGCGGCTCGAAATCCTTGTCGAGATTGACCGCGATGGTCGCCGGCGACAGCGTGTAGGCGGAGTTCTTCTCGGTGAAATCGTCGAAACGGTGGGCAAGCTCGGGATTGAGCAGGCCATCGACCGGCAGCGGAATGTCAATCGTCTCGTTCAGCTTGCCGTTTCTATCGACAAGCTGGCGAATCATCGTTTCGGACGAATCCTCCACTGTCACCATGTAGACTAGCGGCAGGTTGGCGCTGCCGTCGAACGTCGCCCAGTGGACGAGATAATAAGGCCGCCCCGTCTTCGGATTGACCGAGACCTTGGCCGTTTGCGCCAAGGTGAACGGGCCGAACGTGTTCTCGCTTTTCACGTCCTCGAGATAAAGCCGCTCGGCTATCGACTTCTGCAGCGCCGCGGGGAATTCCTTCTGGCGCAGGATGAAGTCGGCCATTTCCTCGCGCAACTCGCCGGCGAGCGGAATGTTGGCAAGCCGCGCGTCGGCCTGGCGTCGGTCGTTTTCCAGTTCGAGCAAGTTCTGGAACACCGGAAATCCGCTTTCGGCGCGCGAAATGTGGAATGTGTCCATGAAGCCGAGCCGGTTGCGCCAGCAGGAAAACGACTTGTCGAGCCTGGCGATGTGTTCGGCGACGATCTTGGCGACGATGCCATGCCGGTAGAGCGGCGAGCGATCGTCGCGCATGAACACTTCAAGGCCGCTGAGTGCGGCCGTGATGGCGGAAAAATACCGTGCCGCCGTTTCGTTTTCGGGGGTCATGCCTGTGCGCTCGCGGGCAGTCCTGTCACTCCTAAGACTGCACGTAGTTCGCCGAATTGTGCTTCTTCAGCACCTCGTCGAAGCGGCGGGCAAAGGCATCGTCGGCCAGCTTCTTGCGGCGCTGGATGTCGGCGGTAGCGACCATGTTCTTCTCGTGCATCTCGAGCAGGTCGCCGATGTGCTTTTGCGAAGCAGCACCGATGCCGGCCATGGTTTCCTCGGCGGTGTTGTCGACCTGGCTGCCCAGCGTGTTGATCTTGTGGGCGACGTCCTGCTGGGCGGCGGTCTTCAGCGAATCTTCCAGCGCTTTGTAGAGCACGATGCGCTGCTCGGTATCGATGGTCAGCTTGTTGATCAGCGTCGATTGCGCGGCGATCTGGTTGTTGAGCGAATCGACGAAGGTCTGGAACATCGAGGTGTAACGCTCGAGCGTCTGGCTCTCGGCCAGCAGCTCCTGCTCCTTGGCCTGCTTTTCGTTGTATTCCGTCGCCAGCTTGGAGCGTTCGCCTTCGAGCTGCGTGCGGTCTTTCTGGCTGGTCGAAGCGGCGATCTTGTTTTCGATGTCGAGCAGCATCGGGTTGAGCTCCTCGATGCGCTTCTGCACGGCTTCGAGATTGGTCATGGTGGTCTTGCGGCGCTCGATAACCTGAGACAGGCTGGTTTCCGAGGTCTTGTAGCGTTGGTCGAGAACCTCTTTCTGCGCCTTCAATATGCCGACGATGGTGTCGGATTTGACCAGCAGTTCCTGCAGATTGCCGGCCAGCGACATGTTGCGAACGCGGTCGGTGCGCATGCGCTGCTTGCTCTGGCTGGAGAAGATGCCAATGAATTTTTCCCAGCCGGTGTAGTTCTTCATGCTCTCGAACTCGGCGCCGAAGACGTTGGTGGCGTCCTCCAGCCCGATGATCAGGTCGGCAATGTTGCCTTCCATCACCTTCTGCTGCTTCAGCACATCCTCGATGCGGGCGTTCTCGAGGTCGAAATTTGCGTCGCCGATCTTCTTGTCTGATGTGGCAAGCGTATCAAGCATGGTGCCGGATTGCTCGATCTTGGAGCGCATGTCCTGCACGACCTGCTTGGTCTTGGCAATTTCGGCGTCGAAATTCTGCAATGTCGCCATTGGGGCCTCCCGCTTCGGCATGACGTCGCTGGTCGCGAACAGCGGCGAATATATGTGGGGCATCAGGGGATTGAAAGACGTGAAGATAAGGGCGGCGTGAAAACAAAAAAATTCGTCAGGGTCTTGAAAACCAGTGAAGGCGTGGGCTTAGCGTGATTAGCTTGCCGACCAGCCATAGTTCAGCTGTCATTGAACTTTCATGCTGCAAGGCGAAGGCGCACGGATGCCTTTGTATTGGGCAAACCGCCGAAGCAATCGCGGCCGCGATATGCGAGGAGAAAGCCGGCTTTACAGAGCTGACGAACAGCGGATCAGGGCTTGGGATCGGCCTTCAGATAAGCAATGACGTTGGCGATGTCGTCGTCTTTGGCCAGGCCGGCAAACGCCATCTTGTTGCCGGGCACTTTCAGCTTGGGTGCTCTGAGATACTCGGCGAGATTGGCTTCATCCCAGACCAGGCCGGCGGCGCCGGCACTCTTCATCGCCTCGGAATAGCGGCCAAGAAAACTCTCCGCACTTCCGGCGGTGCGACCAACGACGCCCAGCAGATGCGGACCGACCTTGTCGCGGTCGGTGGCTGCTTCATGGCAGGCCATGCACCGGTTGAAGGCCTTCTTGCCCAGGGCCGGGTCGCCGCCGGCATGGGCCACAAGCGAGCTGGCAAGGAGAAGGATGCTGGCGGACGAAGCGGCTCGAAACATGCTGCCTCCGGAGAGTTCTGGCTGGCGGCCTTATAGTACCGAGGCTTTAACAAACGCTGCATCGCGGCGGGATTGCGGAAGACAGGCCCGCGAGTCAGGCCTGTTGTGCCAGATCGCGGCGCAGGAAATCATTCAGCCGCTCGACCGCCTGGGTCGTCGACAGCGGGTTGCGAAGGATGCCGATTTCGAGGTCCGGCAGCACCGGAAGCCCTTCATTGCCGCCGACGATGCGCAGCGACGGTGGTACGCTGCGCAGGGCGAGGCCAGCCACCGCGAGCCCGGCCTGGACGACGGCGATCAGGCCAAGCAGAGAGGCGCTTGAATAGGTACAGCGATAGGAGCGGTCGGCATCGCCAAGCGCCTGCAGAACATTCATCCTGGCGGCGCAGCCCGGTTCGAACAAGGCGACCGGAAGCGGATCGGTCTCCCAGGCGACATGGTTTGATGAGGCGACCCAGACGAAGCGTTCCAGCCGGATCACCTCAAGCGGCTGCTCCGGCAAGCGGGTGATGATCGCCAGATCCAGCCGCCCCTCCGCCAGCGTCTTCACCAGCGCGGTCGACTGTTCGCAGATCAACTCCACCGTCACCAGGGGATGCTCCGCCGCGAAGCGTGAGAGCACGGGCGGCAGGAGGAAGGCGGCATAATCGTCGGGCACCCCCAAGCGGACGCTGCCTGTTTCCTTAGGCCGGGTGACGCTTGCCCAGGCTTCATCCGACAGTTTCAGCAACCGGCGCGCATAGATCAGGAAATCCTCGCCGATCGCATTGGGAGTGACGGTTCTGGGACCACGCACCAGAAGCTGGTTGCCGACCATCTCCTCCAGCCGCTGCATCTGCATGCTGACCGCCGACTGGCTGCGGCCGACCCTGGGTGCTGCATTGGAAAGGCTGCCGCTCTCGACGACGGCGACAAAGGTTTTCAGCAGATTGAGATCGAGTGGCGCGGCCATGGTGCTATCAGTATATCGAATAGGTCATCACAAATCTATTCGCTTGTTTGAAGGTGGCGCCAGTGACCAGATGGTTGCTGGGATCGCTGGGAAACCACCACATGACGGACGCCTCGACAGCCCGCTTTCCGGCCGCGAGCCTTGCTCTGGCAATGGTGATCGCCGGTACGGTCGGCGCCTTCGCCACGGAATCGGGGCTGCATCCCGTTGCCGTCGTCTTCTGGCGATGTGTGTTCGGCGCGATATTCCTTTTCTTATGGTGCCTGTTGCGCGGCTATCTGCCGGATCGGACGCTGTCGCCGTCTCGGCTTGCCCTTGCAGCACTTGCCGGCGTGTGCATGGTGCTGAGCTGGACGGCCTTCTTCGCCGGCTTCGCCATGACATCGATCGCCACGACGACGATTATCTACCATATCCAGCCGTTCTTCGTGGTCCTGATCGGTGTCGTCTTCCTCAAGGAGCGCATCTCGCTCGACCAACTGCTGTGGATGCTCGGTGCGTTTCTCGGCGTCGTGCTGGCCAGCGGCCTCGTCTTCGCGCACGGCCACGACGATGCCAACTGGGCGCCGGGCATTGCGCTGACGCTGGGCGGCGCAATGCTCTACGCCGTTACAACGATCCTCGCCAAGGGCCTTGGTCAGCAGCGCGCCGAAATTACGGTACTCTGCCAAACACTGGTTGGGGTCGTCATGCTCGCCCCGTTCGCCGGCATCGGCCAACATATTGCGCCTGCGTCATGGGGCTGGCTGCTCGGCATCGGCGTGCTGCACACTGGCATCGCCTACGTGTTGATGAATTCGGCCTTTCCGCGCCTGACGACACCGGTGATCGGCGTCATCACCTTCATCTATCCCGTCGTCGCCATCATCGTCGACTGGGCGATCTATGGGCATCCGCTCGGACCGGCGCAGGCTGCCGGCATGGCGCTGATTGCAGTGGCGACGCTGGGTGTGCGGCTGGGTTGGCGGTTTCCGAAGTGGCGTGTCTCGACCGTATGAGCCCGGTGCAATTCCAAGAAAAGCACATAGCGCTCCCCCTGGGAATTGCTCCAAAAACCAAGAGACAGAGTCAGCCCTTGATAAAGCCGATGAAGTCGTCGGGCGCGGCGCGGCCCATTTCTTCTTCCCAATGACGGCGGCAGAGCGAGACATAGACGTCCTTGCCGATCGCCACCTGCTCGCCCAGGCGCGCCACTTTGCCATCGGGGCCGAGGCGCACGACCATCGTCGCCTTGCGGCCGCAGCGGCAGATTGTACGCACTTCGCGCAAATCGTCGGCGATGGCCAGCAGCGCGCGCGAGCCGGAAAACAGCTTGCCCTGGAAATCGGTGCGCAGGCCGTAGCACATGACCGGGATATTCAGCCGGTCGGCGATGCGGGCGAGCTGCCAGACCTGCTCCTCCTCGAGGAACTGCGCCTCGTCGACGAAGACGCAATGCACTGACGTATGCGCGTGATGATCGGCGACGCGGGTGAACAGATCGTCGCCATCGCGGAACATCTCGGCTTCCGTCTCCAGGCCGATGCGCGACGAGATCAGGCCGGTGTCGCCCTTGCGGTAGTGGCCGGCGACGAACAGCATCGTGCCCATGCCGCGCTCGCGATAATTGTAAGAGGCCTGCAAGAGCATCGTCGTCTTGCCGGCGTTCATAGTCGCGTAGTGGAAGTAAAGCTTGGCCATGCCGCTCTTTTAAGCCGACTTGCCCTGATACGGGGAGGGGCGGTCGCCCGCATTCCCCTGAAAAAGCCCGCCCGTCTTCGAAAAAACCGTCCGGCATGGCAAAAGCGCCTGATGTGTCGCTGATTGGCCAGCCCGCGCCGTTGATCGTGATTGTCTTAATGCTTGAAACCACACCAGAATGGTGTTTGGCTGACGAAACAAGGCGGGCATAGAAACCGTAGCTACGCTTCGCCAAAGAATCACAATGGGAGACTGTCTATGTCGCGTATGAACTCTTTCGTCGCCGGCCTCGGCCTGGCGGCTTTTTTGTCCACCAGCGCTGCCTTTGCCGGCGATCCGGCGAGCTGCAAGGCGGTGCGTCTTTCCGATGTCGGCTGGACCGACATCCAGGCGACGACCGGCGTCGCATCGGTACTGCTCACCGCGCTCGGCTACGAACCGCAGACGATCCAGCTGTCGGTGCCGGTGACCATGGCGTCGCTGAAGAACAAGGATCTTGATGTCTTCCTCGGCAACTGGATGCCGTCGATGACCAACGACATCAAGGACTACACCGCCGACGGTTCGGTCGAGACCATCAGCGAAAACCTCAGTGGCGCCGGCTACGGTATCGTCGTGCCGACCTATGTCGCGGACGCCGGCGTCAAGACGCTGACCGACCTCGGCAAGTTCAAGGACAAGTTCGACGGCAAGATCTACGGCATCGAGGCCGGCAATGATGGTAACCGCATCATCCTCGACATGATCAAGAACCCGAAGGACAATCTCGAAGGCTTCGAGCTGGTCGAATCCTCGGAGGCTGGCATGCTCACGCAGGCCGAGCAGTCGATCAAGAGCAATGAGTGGATCGCGTTCCTCGGTTGGACGCCGCATCCGGTGATGGGTGCCATGAAGATCACCTATCTCGATGGCATGGGCGACAGCGGCTTTGGCGCAGCCACCGTGCATACCAATGTGCGCAAGGGTTACACCACCGAGTGCCCGAATGCCGGCAAATTCATCGCCAACCTGAAGTTCAATCTCGACATGGAAGGCGAGATAATGGACGCGATCCTCAAGGGCGCCGATGCCAATACGGCTGCGACCGACTGGCTCAAGAAGCATCCGGACGCGGTTGCTCCATGGATTGCCGGCGTGACCACTTTCGATGGCGGCGACGCGGCTGCAGCCGTGAAGACTGCGCTCGGAAGCTGAGCAGGTCTTGCGTTCGGCGTGACCGATCAAGAAGGGCAGTCACTTTAGAAGGGGCTGCCCTTTTTCATATCCTGTGACAAGATGACCGTCCGGCAAGGACGGCGACTGTCAAAGAGGGGCAAGATGGATCCGATTTCAAAATTCTTTGTCAGTTACAAGATCCCCATAGGCGAATGGGGCAAAGCGTTCTTCACCTTCCTTACCGACAATTTCAACACCTTCTTCCGCGGTCTCTCCGGCGGTTTGAATTTCCTGCTCGACGGAGTGGTCGACACGCTGCTGCTGGTACCCCCGGTCCTTCTCATCGCGCTGATTGCACTGCTTGCCTATTATCTGCAGCGATCGAGAGGCTTGGCCGTGGCTGTCTTTCTCGGGTTGCTGTTCATCCTTAACCAGAACCTCTGGAAGCAGACGGTAGAGACGCTGGTGCTGGTGGTTGCCGCCGCCGCCGCCTCGATGGCCATCGGTGTGCCACTCGGTATCTGGGCGGCGCACAAGCCGAAGGTCTATCGCGTCATGCTGCCGGTGCTCGATTTGATGCAGACGCTGCCGACCTTCGTCTACCTGATCCCGGTGCTGACGCTGTTCGGCCTCGGCAATGCGCCCGGCCTCATCGTCACGATCATCTTCGTCATCCCGACTGCGGTTCGTCTCACGCATCTCGGCGTCGTCTCGGTGCCGAAGTCGATCGTCGAGGCCGGCGAGGCGTTCGGCGCCACCAAGAGCCAGTTGCTGTGGAAGGTGGAGCTGCCCTCGGCGCTGCCTACCATCATGGCCGGTCTGACGCAGTGCATCATGCTGTCGCTGTCGATGGTGGTGTTTGCCGCACTGATCGGCGCCGGCGGCCTCGGCACCGAAATCAACCGGGCGCTGGGTTCGCGCAAGATCGACCTCGGGCTTGAGGCGGGCCTCGCTATCGTCGTTTTGGCCATCGTGCTCGACCGGATGACCCGCATCGCCGTTGGAGGCAAGAAATGACCGTCGCCGTCGATTTCCGGAACGTCGATATCGTCTTCGGCGCCGACCAGGCCGGATCGCTGAAGATGGTCGACGCCGGAGCCAGCCGCGCCGAGATCCTCGACAAGACCGGCAATGTACTGGGTTGCGCCGGCGCCAGCCTGACCGTGAACGAGGGCGAAATCTCCGTGCTGATGGGTCTCTCCGGTTCGGGCAAGTCGACATTGCTGCGGGCGGTCAACCGGCTCAACGTGGTGTCGCGCGGCCAGGTGCTGGTCAAGGATGGCGACAAGACCGTCGACGTCGTCACCTGCGACGAGGCGACCCTGCGGCGCCTGCGCCAGAAACAGGTGGCGATGGTGTTCCAGCAGTTCGGCCTTTTGCCCTGGCGTACGGTGGAGGAGAATGTCGGTCTCGGCCTCGAACTCGCCGGCGTACCGGAAGCCGAGCGCAAGGAGCGCGTGCAACGCCAGCTCAAGCTGGTCAATCTCGACCAGTGGTCGAAGAAATACGCGCATGAGCTGTCGGGCGGCATGCAGCAGCGCGTCGGCTTGGCGCGGGCCTTCGCCACCGAGGCGCCGATCCTGCTGATGGACGAGCCGTTCTCGGCGCTCGACCCGCTGATCCGCACCAAGCTGCAGGACGAATTGCTGCAACTGCAGGCCGAGTTGAAGAAGACCATCATCTTCGTCAGCCACGACCTCGAGGAGGCGCTGAAGATTGGCTCCCACATCACCATCATGGAGGGTGGGCGCATCGTGCAAACCGGCGCGCCGGAGGACATCGTGCTGCGGCCTGCCAACGACTATGTCCGCGACTTCATCGCCAATGTGAACCCGCTGTCGGTGCTGACCGCCTGGAACGTGATGCGCGACCGTCGCGATCTGGAGCACGGCAAGGACGGCTGGGTGTGGCTCGACCGCCGCAAGACGACGCGCTTCAAGATCGACGATCACGGGCTGGTGGCGGCGGCCGAACGCGACGGCAAGCCGGCGGTGTGGGTGTCGTGCGCCGACGTCGAAGGCCAGCCCGAGGAAGTAGCGCAGGTGTTCTGGGCCAATCCGGGCACCTCGCTGAAAACCGTCATGCTGGCCATGCACCGCTCGCAGACAGCACCCGTGGCGCTGTTCGACGACCAGTCGCGCTTCGTCGGCGCCATCGGCATCCGCGATGTGCTGAGCGCGGTGCTGCGGCGGTAACGCCAAATTCGTGGACGCCGCCGCGGGCAGCGGAGGCTGCTTGAATGCTTTTTATGCCGCCAGCGGCAGGCGCAGTTGCGTCAGCAGGCCACCGCCCGGGTTGTTGGACAGGCGGATCTCGCCACCTGCGGCGCGCGCGATGTTGCGGGCAATGGTCAGGCCGAGGCCCAGACCGCCGGTCTGGCGGTTGCGCGATTGTTCGAGGCGCACGAACGAGCCGAACACGGCGTCGATCTGTGCCTGCGGTATCCCGGGCCCTTCATCGCGGATGGTGAGCAGGATCATGTCTTCCGACCGGCGCAGCGAAAGATGCGCCTTCTTGCCGTAGGTGACCGCGTTCTGCACCAGATTGGTGACGCAGCGCTTGAGCGCGACCGGCCGCGCCATGCAGATCAGCCCGCGCGAACGGGTCTCGTCGTCGAACGACACGTCGTCATAGCCGTCGGCGATCGATTCCACGAGCGACCAGAAATCGATGCGTTCGTTCTTCTCTTCCGTCACCTCGAAGGTGGCGAAGTCGATCACCGAGCTGGCGATGCCCTCGACGTCGGCGAGGTCGTGCGCCAGCGCCTCGCGGACCGCCGATTTGCGCAACAGCTCCAGGCGCAGGCGCATCCTGGTCATCGGCGTGCGCAGATCATGCGCCAATGCCGCCGCCAGATGTTCGCGGTCCTCGACATATTCGCGCAACCTCGCCTGCATGGCGTTGATCGCCTTGGCGGCGGCACGGACCTCGCGGCTGCCGCTCTCGGCGATCGGTGGGCTCTTCAGATCCTTGCCGATCCGGTTCACGGCGGTTTCCATCATCCGGTAGGGCGCCGTCAGCCGGCGCAGCGACCAGATCGACATGATCACCACCAGCCCTGCGATCAGCGAATAAAGCGGCAGGCTGTCGAAGCTCAGGATCGGGCCGACGGGCGTGATCGGTTCGGTGAAGTTCAGCCATTGGCCGTCGGCGAAGCGCAGCGAGGCCGTCAGCTTGTCGCTCTGGGCGAAGTCGGCGGCCAGCACCAGAAGGTCACGCTCGACCTGTCCGATGTCGGGTCCCGGCGCCGTGCCGTCCGCGTCATCGGCCTCGCGCGTCGCCGGATCGCGGCGCACGCGTGCATCGGTGATGCCGAATTTCGACAGCCGGCCGACGAGGATGTCTTCGAGTTCGGCCAGTTCGTCGTCGCCGGCGATCGACGAAGTGACCGCCGGCGTGTCCGAAACGGTGAGCGCGTAAGTGGAGTTGAAGAGGCCGGTCGCCGTCGCCTTGCGCTCGTCCGGACTGGCGTCATGCATGAGCTGAACCAGCGAGAAGGCACGGTCGTTGAGCCGGTAGAGGTCGACGACGCCGTTGGCGGCGGCGCGGTCGCGCGACACGATATAGAGGGTCGCGACCTGGCTGATCAGCAGGCCGGCAATGACGATCAGCAGCACCCAGACAGGCAAGGTCTGCGGCAGGAAACGTCTCATTCGGAGGTCGTCTCGGGCAGGAACTGGTAGCCGCCGCTGCGTACGGTCAGGATCAGCTTGGGCGTCTTCGGGTCATCCTCCATCTTGCGTCGCAGCCGGCTGACCAGGATGTCGATGCTGCGGTCGAAGGAATA
Source organism: Mesorhizobium sp. M0243 (assembly GCF_040321775.1). NCBI lineage: Bacteria > Pseudomonadati > Pseudomonadota > Alphaproteobacteria > Hyphomicrobiales > Phyllobacteriaceae > Mesorhizobium > Mesorhizobium sp. M0243. The sequence goes on from NZ_JAMYSF010000004.1 coordinate 108,427, forward strand.
GTCGCTGTCGCCGCCGGACAGCTCGATGAGCTGGTCGCGGGTCAGCACGCGCTGCGCGCTCTTGACGAAGGTCTGCAGCAGATTGAATTCGGCCATGGTCAGTTCGACCCTGACATCGTCGGGTGCGATCAGCCGGCGCCGAGCACAATCCATCGTCCAGCCGGCGAAGCGGTAGATCTGCTTGGTGGTGGCGCGCTTCGGCTCGGCGGCGCCATTGCGCCTGAGCACGGCGCGGATACGCGCCAAAAGCTCGCGCGGGTCGAAGGGTTTGGGCACATAGTCGTCGGCGCCCATTTCCAGGCCGACGACGCGGTCGGTCGTCTCGGTGACGGCGGTCAGCATGATGATCGGCGTCGAATACTGGGCGCGCAGGTCGCGGCACAGCTCCAGCCCGCTCTTGCCGGGCAGCATCACGTCGAGGACGATGAGGTCCACCTGGACGCGCCGCAGGATGGTCTCCATCTCGATGCCGTCGGCGGCAACCGAGGTGTGCAGGCCCCGTTTCTGGAAGAATTCCTGCAGCAGGTCGCGGATACCCTTGTCGTCGTCGACGATCAGTATGTGTGCGTCGGATTTCACAGCAGCCCTGTCATTGTTGCCAAGCCCTTCTGTCTTTGATTGCCAAGCCCTTCTGTCGCAACCCACACGATAGAATTCAGGCCATATGTTGGCCAGTGGCTATGACGGGTTCACACCGGCTTTCTCAGACACAATCCAGAAACAAAATTCTACAGTTCAGAAAAACTCCTGAAAAATTTCAAGGGCATAACTGATCTCGTGGCGGTCAGGTCATCGGCTGCGACGCTAGTCTCCGGGTTTACGGATAAACCGATGCCAAGGTTGTCGATCAGTTTGTTGGGTGCGTTGCTGGGCTTCTGCCTGGTCACTGCCGCTGTCGGACAATCGGACGCAAAGGTGACGCTCACAACCCGGAGCGAACGGTGCGCCAATCTTAGCCACCAATTTGATGAAGCCCTCGAAACCCATGCCACGGCAACGCAGGTCACCGCGGCAAAGGCACTTCAGAGAAAGGGCAACCGGTACTGCGCCGCCAAGAAACAGGCGCAGGGCATCCGGATGCTCGCCAGTGCTTTGAAGCTGCTTGGAGTGACGCCGAACGACCCGGTTCAGTAACACTCCGAAACTTGGCCCGCATAAAAAGGAAACGAAGCCATGAAAAAGTCCATCCTCTCCGCAACCGGTCTCGCCGTCGCTCTCGCCTTCGCGATGCCGGCTCTCGGCAACGCCGCCGCCACCACGACCGCTGCTCCGGCTGCTTCGACGACCACCGCTCCGGCGACTGCCGCTCCGGCCAAGGCTGCTCCGAAGAAGGTCGTCAAGAAGACCGTCAAGAAGCACAAGAAGGCTGCCGAGAAGGCCGTCAAGAAGGACGCCCCGAAGACCTAATAAGGTCCGGCGCAAAATGCCGGCCTGTTGACCAAGGCCGCTCCAGCTGGTTTCGGCTGGAGCGGCCTTCTTCCTGTCCGAACCGCTGAAGCCCTGACGTTGGCGATGAAGCGGGTCGATGGGTTCAACTGATCTTGACGAAGTCTGGCACCGGCAGCTTCCGCCTCGACTGACACTTAACCCGTTTGCAACGCCGACCGTGTAGGACAATCCGCATGAAGAAGCGGCTTTCGTCCATTTTGCGCTCGATGGTGATCGGCGGCCTGGTTGCCACCGGCGTCGCCAGGGTGCTGATCCTGTTCACCGCCAGCCCGGTGCCCGATCCGGCCACCGGACGCACCGAGCCTTCGCTGTTCGCGCCGGCGATTTCCACCAGCTGGGACTACATCACGCCGGCACAGACCTGGCTGCTGGTCGTGCTGACCGGCGCGACGCTGATCTGCGTCGCCGCGTGGCCGATCGCGACCTGGCTGGAACGCCGGGCGGATGCCGGTGGAAACCGCTTTCGCCCCGATATGCCGTCCGCCACGACCGCGCGGCAGATTCCAAGCCGTCGGATGTTCGGTCGCCAGGGCCGTTGAACGGCAAACGACACTTTCCCACATAGGTGTGAATAGCCGCGCTCGGCTTGCGGCGTTGATCAAAATAGACGGCTGCTTTCGCTGGTGCCAGAATGGCGAAGGTCGCTTACGCAAATGGTCGGTTCCAATGCCTGAAATCACCACAAAACCGCGCGTCCAGGTCAAGCCGCAGGTCGAACGGCCAAAGCTCTACAAGGTCATCCTCATCAACGACGATTTCACGCCGCGCGAGTTCGTGGTGACGGTGCTGAAGGGCGAGTTCAAACTCAGCGAAGACCAGGCGCATCGGGTGATGATCACCGCGCATCGGCGTGGCGTCTGCGTCGTCGCCGTGTTCACCAGGGATGTCGCCGAGACCAAGGCGACGCGTGCCACCGATGCCGGCAAGGCCAAGGGCTATCCGCTGATGTTCACGACGGAGCCGGAAGAGTAGCCCTACCGTCCTTCGCGGTACCACATCGAACCCATTGCCAGAAGCAGCAGGCCGAGGCCGAGGAAGCCGCCGAACAGCGGCACGCGCGAGACGGCCTTGAGCACGCTGTCGTCCGTGGTGCGCAGTCCGATCCAGTCGTTGCCGGACGCGGCGCCAGCCGAGCGCACCGGCACGATGGAGGGCAGCGTCACGTCGCTGCCAAGGGCTGTGGACGACGCCAGCCGGCGCACGCTGCCGCCGGTGGCTTCAGCCGGCGCCTTCAGCCGGCTTTCGGTGGAAATGACGTCGGCGAATTCCGGTGCGTTGACCGGCCCGACATGGGCGAGCGCGGTGAGGTCGCCATTGGCGACCTGATAGAGGCCGATCTCGCTGGTCTCGACGCTGCCGAGGAAGACCCCGGGCTCGGATTTATCGAGCTTGACGGTCAAGGTCTTGCCGGACGGGGTGATGATCTGCGCGGGGCCGGGATCGTCGGCCATCGTCTGGCGGCGGATTTCCAGCACCATGCCACGGCCGTCGGCGGTCAGCCGCTCTTCCTCGAGCTCAGGCTCCTTCATCAGCCAGTGGGCGATGCGCCGGTAGAGCTGGACATGCGGGCCGCCGCCCTCGAAGCCGCGCGCCCACAGCCAGCCCTGATCGGACAGCAGCATGCCGACGCGGCCTTCGCCCTTGCGGTCGAGCAACAGCAGCGGCCGGTTGTCGGCGCCCTTCATCACCACTGCGCCTTCGGGGTTCTGCACGCCGATGGTGCGGAACCAGCGGCTCCAGTGCGGCGGCTCGGTGGCGGAGCCATCCAGCCCACGCGTCACCGGGTGGCGCTGGCCGAGTTCGGTGAGGCGCGGATAGAAGGCCTTGTCGACCACCTCGCCGGTCGGCATCGCCGGCAGGGCGGACATCAGCGGCGTGCGCGCGATCGAGCTTTCGCCGGCATATTCGGGGCCGGCCGCGATCAGCAGCGCGCCGCCCTTTTCGACATATTCGGAGATGTAGTCGTAATAGAGGATCGGCAGCACGTCGCGGTGCTGGTAGCGGTCGAAAATGATGAGGTCGAAATCCTTGATCTTCTCGACGAACAGTTCGCGGGTCGGGAAGGCGATCAGCGACAATTCGTTGATCGGCGTGCCGTCCTGCTTTTCCGGCGGCCGCAGGATGGTGAAATGGACGAGATCGACCGAGGCGTCGGATTTCAGCAGGTTGCGCCAGGTGCGTTCGCCGGCATGCGGCTCGCCGGAGACGAGCAGCACGCGCAGATTCTCGCGAATGCCGTCGATGAGCGCGATGGCGCGGTTGTTGGTGTCGGTCAGTTCGCCCGGTTCGCGGTCGATGGCGAGTTCGACGATGTTGCGCCCGGCACCCGGAATGGTTACCTGCAGCGGCATCGCCTGGCCAACGGTGGCGTGCTCGACCGCGACCTGTTCGCCATTGACCGAGACGCGCACATCGACCGGGCCGGTCTCGTTTTCGGTCGAGATGACGCGGTAGGTCATGTCGAGCGGCTTGCCGACAAGGCCGAAGCGCGGCGCGTTCTCGAAGCGGATGCGGCGGTCCTTTTCGTGGTCGTTGCCGGTGATCAGGGCATGCAGCGGGGCGTTGAAATCGGGCGCGGCCGGGGGGGCGTCATGGACCTCGCCGTCGGTGATCATGATGGCGCCGCCGATGCGCGACGGCGGCACGTCGCGGAAGGCGCCCTCGAGCGCGCCGAACAGCCGTGTCTCGGTGCGCTCCTCGGCGGCTTCGGATTTACCCGCTTCGACGACGCGCACGTCGAACTGCTTGAAGCGGCCAAGACGCTGCTGCAGCCCGGCCAGTGCCTCGTCGGTCTGCTTGGTGCGGTCGCCGATATCCTGGCTCTGGCTACGGTCGACAATCAGCGCGACGACGCTTTTCAGCGGCTCGCGCTCCTCGTTGAGGAACACCGGGTTGAACAGGGCGGCGGCGAGCGCCAGAAGGGCGACGAAGCGGAAGACCGAGCCGCGCTGGCGAAACCACAGGCCGACCAGCGCAAGCAGCGCCAGCGGCACCAGCGCCAAGGCCAGCAGTGGCCAGGAGATCAGCGGTTCGAAGGAGATCGACCAATTCATTCCTTACCCTCCCATCTGGGAGGGTCGATCCGCGGAGGTGCAATAAAAGACATCATCTTACTGCCCCAGCCGTTCGAGCAGTATGGGCACGTGCACCTGGTCGGATTTGTAGTTGCCGGTCAGCATGTACATCATGATGTTGACGCCGGCGCGCAGCGCGTAAATGCGCTGCATCGGGTCTGCCGGCACGGTCGGAAGCAGCGGATCGCCGTTCTCGTCGACCGCCCAGGCGCCGGCGAAATCATTGGCGGTGATCATGATCGGCGAGACGCCATCGCCGGTACGCACCGGCCGGTTCTCGGCGTTGCTGGCGTCGAGCGAGGCCTCGACCCAGAGCGGGCTGCCGGCGAAGCGGCCGGGGAATTCGGGCAGGATGAAGAAGGATTTGGTCAGCACGTGGTCGGACGGTACCGGTTCCAGCGGCGGCACGTTGAGGTTGCCGAGGATGTCGCGCAGCCGCTCCGTCGCTGGGCTGGTCGAATCGGCGCCGATGCCGTTGGCGAACTGGTCGCGGGTGTCGAACAGCACCGTGCCGCCCTGCTGCATATAGGCGTCGATGCGGGCGATGGCGGCCTGGCTGGGCATCGGGGCGGCCGGATCGATCGGCCAGTAGATCAGCGGATAGAACGACAGCTCGTCCCTCGATATGTCGACGCCGGCCGGCTCGCCCGGTTCTAGTGCCGTCTTTTCGACCAGGAAGCGGGTCAGGCCCTCGAGCCCGGCGCGGCTGATCGAATCGTCACCCGGCACGCCGGTCAGCACATAGGCGATGCGGGTCTTCGAAATCGCCTCGATGGCCACCTCGTCTCCCGGCGTGGCGTCGTCGGCGCGGGCAAGGTCGGCATGACCGAACAGGCTACCCAGCGCAATAAGGACCGCGGCGGTGGTTGCCACGGCACCGGCGCGACGCGGCCGGCGTGAAAACAGGCCGCCCATCCAGAACACCGCCAGCGTATCAAGCAGCATCAGCACCAGGGCGGCCGCGACCAGCGCGCCTTTCAAATTGCGCGATTCGTCAAAGGCATACTGGATCGAGGTGATGGGAACAGTGATTTGCGGGCGCGCCAGCGGAGCCAGCGTGCTGTCGGCTTCAAGCAAATTATGGGCAAATACACCTGTCTCGGAACCATAGAGACCGGGCGGGTTTTCAAAAGTCACCGGCAGCGCGCCGGCGCCCGGTACAAGCGGCCGCGCGTCCGGCGTCGGCGGCACCAGCGAGCCGTCGGCTGCAATCATGCGATAGGGCGCCAGCGACGCCGCGGCGGCTTCGGCATTGGCGATGGCCGCGCCCTGGTTGCGCGACAGCTGCACGATGCGGCGCAGCATCTCGACGAAGCTGCCAGAGATCGGCAGGTTCGACCAGGTTGCCTCAGGGGTGACGTGGAACAGCACCAGCGTGCCCTTGCCTTTCTTCAGTCCGGTGACCAACGGCGTGCCGTCGGCAAGGGCCGCCCAGGTGCGCTCGACGATATCGGGTGTCGGCTCGGCCAGCACCTGCCTGCTGACGGTGACCTCGGTCGGGGGCGCCAGATCGGCGAACGGGCCGGCCTTGGGGAATTCGGTGACAGGCTGCGGCGACGTCCATGATAGCGCGCCGCCGAGCGAACGCTCGCCGGTGCGAAGGCGGACCGGCAGCAGATCGTCGTCATCGCCCGCAGTAGCCAGCCGCGAACCGGCGAAACGCACCAGCGTGCCGCCATTGTCGACCCAATCGACAAGCCTCTGCCGGACTTGTCCGGGAATGGTGCCGATATCTGCCATGACGATCATCGCGGGCTTCTGGTCGAGGATCTGCGGGATGGCGTCGGCAAGATCGGCGCTGGAGGGTTCGACCAGATCGGCGAATGGCTGCAGCGCCCGCCTGATGTAGTAGAGCGGCGACAAAAGCGGCTGTGCCTGGTCGGCCTCGGCCTGCGACAATAGACCGACGCGCCGCCGCTTGGAGCTTTCGTCGAGCACGCGGACCGCACCGGCCTGCCGCTCGCCGTCGAGCGCGATGGATGCGAAGTCGTTGCGCAGCTCGAACGGCACCGCCATGGTGCCGGTGGCGGTGGTTTCGCCAGGCGAAAAGGTCAGCGTAGCATCGGCGATGCGGCGGCCCTTGTCATCGAAGGCGCCGGCGGTGACCTGAGCCGGGGCAGGGTCGCCCGGCGCGCGGATGGCGGTCAGTGCAAAGCCGTCGACCTGGTTGTCGGCGGTGGTCAGGCCGGTCAGCGACAGCCTGTCTGCGGTTGCCCAGACGACACGGGTGGCATTTTTCGACAAAAGTGTGTTGAAGGCGGCTTCATCGCCTTTTGCCGCCAGGCCGTCGGCAAGCACGGCGACACTGGCCCCGGGCAAGGTCTCCAGCACGCCGGCGACGCGGGCATAGACGGCGGGCCGGTCGGTCGGGATCGGCCGCGGCTTGGCGGCACGCAGCCGGTCAAGGGCGGTGGCGGCATCGAACGGCCCGATCTCGGCATTGGCCTTTTCGGCGGTGAAGGCGATGACGACCGGCACGCCGTTGGAGCCGGCGTCGTTGATCAGCCGCTCGGCGGTGGCGACGCGTTTGCCCCAGTCGGCGGCACTTGCCCAGTCATTGTCGATGACCAGGGCAAGCGCTGCACCCTCGGCCGGCAGCTTTTCGCGCGGATTGAAGACCGGGTCGGCCAATGCGGCGACGATGAGGGCCGCCATCAAGAGCCTGAGCAGCGTCAGCCACCACGGACTCTGCTGCGGCGTCTCCTCGCGCTTCAGCACGCGGGCCAGGATCTTCAGCGGCGGGAAGATTTCGGTCTGCGGCTTGGGCGGCGTCAGCCTGAGCAGCCACCAGATCACCGGCAGTGCCAGGAGGCCCCACAGCACCATGGGGGCGCCAAAGGAAAGCGGCAGCCAACTCATGCGACAGCCTTTCCTGGCCGATCGCCACCGGCGATCGTGCCGGCACGACCGTCAGCGGTCGGCCTGACCGAGGGGCCATCAGTGGTCATCGCCATGTGCAGCCGCACCAGCGCGTCGGAAGCCAGCCGATCGGTGTGGTTGACGGTAAAGCTCCAGCCAAGCCGTTTGCACCAGGCTGCCAGTTCGTGGCGTCGGGCGGCGTAGAGCAGGCGATACTCATCCCCCAGCATTTCGGCGCGGCCGGCGGTCAGCTTGTCGCCGGTCTCGGGATCGGTGAACTCGGTTCGGCCAGCATAGGGGAAGGTCTCCTCGGCCGGGTCGGCGACCTCGATCAGGTGGGCACGTACGCCGTGGCGGGCCAGCACGTCGAGCCAGGCCATCGTCTCTTCGACGGGATCGAGGAAATCGCTGACGATGACGATGTCGCAGAAGCGCCTGATATCGGACAAATCGGGTTTTGCCGGCAAATCGCCGGCATGCATCAACTGGGCGGCGATGCGTTCGGCGCCGTTGCGGGCGGTGAACGGATCGGTGAGGCCCGGCCAGGCGATGCGCTCGCCGCTGCGCGACAACAGCTCGGCCATGGCCAGCGCCAGCACCAGCGCGCGCGATTGCTTGGAAACGCTGGCGCCGGTCGATTTGTAGAGCATCGACGGCGAGGGGTCGGCCCACAGCCAAACGGTATGGGCGGCTTCCCATTCGCGGTCGCGCACATAGGTGTGGTCGTCGCGGGCCGAGCGGCGCCAGTCGATGCGCGAGGAATCGCCCTCGACATAGGGCCGGAACTGCCAGAAATTCTCACCGATGCCGCGTTTGCGGCGGCCATGCCAGCCGGCGATCACGGTGTTGACGATGCGCCGCGCCTCAACCAGCAGGTCTGGCACAAGCGAGGCCCGCAACCGGCCACGGGCGAGCGCGTCACGCGTCGCTGCCGGAGCCTGGACCTCGCCGATGCGCGGCATCAAATCCCTTTCACGAGTTTCGCCACCACGTCACGCACGCTGGTGCCTTCGGCGCGGGCGGCGAAGGTCAGCGCCATGCGATGCTGCAGCACCGGCTCGGCCAGCGCACGCACGTCGTCGACCGAGGGCGCCAGCCGTCCGTCGTAAAGCGCGCGCGCCCTTGTGCACAGCATCAGCGCCTGGCTGGCGCGAGGGCCGGGGCCCCACGCGACGTTCTTGTCGGTTTCGGCGTTGCCTTGGCCGGGACGCGCCGAGCGCACCAGCGTCAGGATCGCTTCGACGACGCTTTCCGGCACCGGCATGCGGCGGATCAGCGTCTGGATCTCCTTCAGCCGCACCGGCTGCAGCACGTTTTGCGCTTTCGCGTCCTCGATGCCGGTGGTTTCCAGAAGGATGCGGCGCTCTGCCTCGATTTCGGGATAGAGGATATCCACCTGCATCAGGAAGCGGTCAAGCTGGGCCTCGGGCAACGGATAGGTGCCTTCCTGCTCCAGCGGGTTCTGGGTTGCCAGCACATGGAAGGGGGCCGGCAGGTCATGGCGGGCGCCGGCAATGGTGACGTGGTATTCCTGCATGGCCTGCAGCAGCGCCGACTGGGTGCGCGGCGAGGCGCGGTTGATCTCGTCGGCCATCAGCAACTGGGCGAAGATCGGCCCGGGAATGAAGCGGAAGGAGCGTTTGCCGGTCTCGTCCTGCTCCATCACTTCGGAGCCGAGGATATCGGACGGCATCAGGTCCGGCGTGAACTGGATGCGACGCGAATCGAGGCCGAGCACGATGCCAAGTGTTTCGACCAGCTTGGTCTTGGCGAGGCCCGGCACGCCGACCAAAAGCGCATGTCCACCGGCCAGCAGCGCCACCAGCGTACGCTCGACGACGCTTTCCTGTCCGAAGATGACCCGGCCGACCCCGTCGCGGATCCGGGAGATGTCGGCAAGCGCCTTTTCGGCCTCGGCGATCATGTCCTTTTCGCTGATCGGGCTTTCCTTGACCATCACGCTCATGCCGCATCGATCCTTGTGGTTGGAATACCATGGCTGGAACAACGGCTGCACCATACCATAAGTTGCCGCGATTCGGCCTCGCGTGGCGCCTATGTCGAAACTTAAATCACAGACTTAGGCTGACAAGCGGAACAACAGTGACTATTTCGTGACCATGACGGGACCCTTGGGACATCGTGAAGAAAGCCTGACTGGTGCCACCGAGGCGCGTGGCCTCGAGGCACTCATCTCGCGCGCCGCCCGTGCCGGCAAGGGCGCGGCACCCGTCGAACGCTGGAATCCCGACTTCTGCGGCGATCTGGACATGGAGATCAAGTCCGACGGCACCTGGCTCTATCTGGGCACGCCGATCGGGCGCATGCCGCTGGTGCAGCTTTTCTCCTCGGTGCTGCGCAAGGACGCCGATGGCAGGACCTATCTGGTGACACCGGTGGAAAAGGTCGGCATCCGCGTCGCCGATGCGCCGTTCATCGCCGTCGAAATGGACGTTTCGGGTAGCGGCGAAGCGCAGACCATCACCTTCCGCACCAATGTCGGCGATGTCGTCGAGGCCGGGCCGGAACGGCCGCTGCGCTTTGTCGACGAGAACGAGACCGGCGGATTGAAGCCCTATGTGCTGGTGCGTGGCCGTCTGGAGGCGCTGGTGGCGCGGCCGGTGATGTATGAACTGGTCGGGCATTGCGAGGAGGTCGAGATCGGCGGCGAGACGATGTTCGCGGTGCGCTCCAAGGGCGCCGTGTTCCCGATCATGCCGGCGGACCAGTTGAAGCGGCTGAGCGCGTGATGGACCAGGTGACGCCGGCGCCGTTTTCATCCGCGGATTTTCGCGCGCGTTTTGCCGTGCAGCCCGATGCGCATGCAGGCGACGATTATGGCGATCATCGCTTTAACCCCGGCCATCCGCGCCTCAATCAGGGCATGGCGCTGCGCAATGCCGCGGTGCTGATCCCGGTGGTCGATCATGAGGGCGATGCGACGGTTCTCCTGACCAAACGGGCCGAAAAGCTGCGCAGCCATTCGGGGCAGGTGGCATTTCCCGGCGGCACAATCGATCCGACCGATCCGAGCCCTGAGGCTGCGGCGCTGCGCGAGACCTTCGAGGAGATCGGGCTTGGCCGAGACCGCATCGAGATCATCGGCCGCATGCCCGACTATGTGGCCGGCAGCGGCTACCGCATCGCGCCGGTGCTGGGCATCGTGCTGCCCGGTTTCCAACTGACGCTCAACGCCGACGAGGTCGACGCCGCTTTCGAAGTGCCCCTGCGCTTCTTGATGGACCCGGCCAACCACAAGCGCGACAGCCGTATGTGGAACGATCTCGAATGGTTCTTCTACGACATGCCTTACGGCGAACGGCGCATCTGGGGCGTCACCGCCGGCATCATCCGTACCCTCTATGAAAGGCTTTATGCGTGAGTGTCTCGATCGCGGACAGGGCCGACTGGCTCGGCGACAAGCATCTGCAGCGCCTGCTGTTCGCACTGGCCGAAGGCGGTGAAGAGGCGCGAGTCGCAGGCGGCGCGGTGCGCAACACGCTGATGGGCCAGCCGGTCGCCGACATCGACATCGCCACCACCTGCCTGCCGGAGGAAACCCTCCGCCGCGCCGAAGCGGAAGGGTTCAAGGCGGTGCCAACCGGCATCGAGCATGGGACAATCACCGTGGTTGCCGGCGGAAAACCTTATGAAATCACCACCTTGCGCGCTGATATCGAGACCGACGGGCGGCGCGCGAAAGTGTCGTTCGGGCGCGACTGGAAGCTCGATGCTGAGCGGCGCGACTTCACCATCAACGCGCTCTATGCCGGGGCCGATGGCAAGGTGGTCGACCTGGTCGGCGGCATTGCCGACATCGAGGCGCGCCGGCTGCGATTCATCGGCGACCCGGAAGCGCGCATTCGCGAAGACTACCTGCGCATCCTGCGCTTCTTCCGCTTCTTCGCCTGGTACGGCGACGGGCGGCCGGACGCCGAAGGGCTGAAAGCCTGTGCCCGGCTTAAGGAAGGGCTGGCCCAGCTTTCGTCCGAGCGAATCTGGTCGGAACTGAAGAAACTTTTGTCGGCGCCCGATCCGTCACGGGCGCTGCTCTGGATGCGGCAGGCAGGTGTCTTGACCGCAGCGCTGCCGGAAAGCGAGAAATGGGGCATCGATGCCATCCATGGGTTGGCCAAGGCCGGGAAGGATCTGGGCTGGGCACCCGACCCGCTGCTCAGACTGGAAGCGATCGTGCCGCCCGATGCCGCTCGCATGAAGACGCTCGCCGAGCGGCTCAAACTCTCGACCGCCGAAGCGGATCGCCTGCGTCACTGGGCGCTTGCCAGCGCCGTCGAGCCGAAGACGACCGAGGGCGAACTGGCGAAAAGGCTCTATCGCGGTGACCGGCAGGGGTTTGTCGACCGTCTGCGGCTGTCGCTTGCGGCAGCCAGGGTGCGCGCCGTCGAGGACAATGAGGCGCTGCTCGAAGCCGGTGGTTTTTCGCGCCTGCTCGCCTTCGCCATCAAATGGGAAAAGCCGTTGTTTCCACTGAAAGGTGCCGATCTCACGGCGCTCGGCGCAACTCCGGGGCCGAAACTCGGCGAAATCCTCAGGAATCTCGAGGCGGAATGGGTCGAAGCCGGGTTTGCCCCTGATCGCGACGCGCTCCTCAAGCGCGCCGCCGAAGCCTTGAAGGCCGGGTAGATCAGGCCGCGTCGCGGGTCTTTTCGATGCGCGAGCGGATCGCCTCGATCATCGTCTCGCGGATCACCGTCTCGCCATGCGTCTCGCGCATGTGCTCGACGGCACGGCGCATGACCTCGGCCTCCTCGTCGGCACGCGTGTGCCAGTCACAGCCGGGCACGAGCGACCCGCAGTGAAATTCCTTCATGGGATTTTCTCCTTTTCCTCCGTGGAGCCCGAGGCTCCGGCACTTTTTTGGCTGACGGTCCAAATCCGAGATCGGATCCTGGGGCCGCGAGCGGGAGAAGCATAACACAGATGGGGTGGCATTGGTTGCAGTCAACGGCGAAAAGGCGGAGCAGGCGCTGCTCCGCCCTCTTACGCTACCCCCAAACAGGACCGGATATCGTCTCATCCTGCTCTGGCGGGCAAGCCATCATTTTGCGACCTTGACGGCCTCGGCGACCTTGTTCTTGCCCTTCATATCCCATGAGACGCGGACCTTTTCACCGACCGTCAGGCCAGGATCCTTGAAGGTTTGGGAAGCGTAAAAGACGATCCATCATCGAGGACCAGGCTCATGGCCGTCGTGTCAAAGGTCTTGATCGTTCCGGTGGTGTGCTTGACGGCGGCGAATGCCACTGAACCGGAAGCGAGAAGGGCAGCGGCGGCAGCCGAAACAATGATCTTGCGCATTGCGAAGTACTCCTGGAAAGGCGGGTATCTTTTTGACGAAGATGTCCCGCATCGTCTTGGGCCGTCCGGTCGCGTCGGGTCGCGGCTCGCTTTGTCTTGACGCAATTCCCGTCGGAAAGCCGTTTCGCACTTTCCTGGAATTGCGCGCAGGCGAGCCGCCGGCGCTTCCCGACCCGGCGCCACAAATAGACTAGTCTTTTCAACAGCCTATTAGACGAAAAAGAAATTTTTCGCCGCACCGTGTGCCACATTCCATGCCCATTTCGAGCGAATGGGACATCAATGCGGCTCACGCCGGGCTCACCATTTTGTTACGGCCAGCGGACCTCGGGTGGCAGGCTGGAAAGGATGGACGCGACATTGCCGCCGGTCTTCAGTCCGAAGATGGTGCCGCGATCGTGAAGCAGATTGAATTCGACATAGCGGCCGCGGCGGATGAGCTGTTCGTCGCGGTCGCCATCGGTCCAGTTCTCGTTGAAGTTGGCGCGCACGAGGTGGCCGTAGACGACGAGAAAAGAGCGGCCGACATCCTGGACGAAGTTGAAATCGGCATTCCAGCCGCCTTTGTCCTCGCCCGAATGCAGCCAGTCGAAGAAGATGCCGCCGGTGCCGCGCGGCTCGTTGCGGTGCGACAGATAGAAATACTCGTCGCACCAGGCCTTGTATTTCGGGTAATCGGCGACGTCGGCGTTCTTCTCGCAAGCGAATTGCATGGCGCGGTGGAAGGCGACCGTGTCGGGGTCGTCCTGCGTGCGGCGGCTGTCGAGCACCGGCGTTAGATCGGCGCCGCCGCCGAACCATTGGCGAGATGTGACCACCATGCGCGTGTTCATGTGCACGGCCGGAACGTTTGGGTTCCAGGGATGCGCGATCAGCGAAATGCCAGATGCCCAAAAGCGCGGGTCTTCCTCGGCGCCCGGCATCTGCTTCCTGAATTCGGGTGAGAACTCGCCGTGGACGGTCGAAGTGTGGACGCCGACCTTTTCGAAGACGCGGCCGTGCATCATCGACATGGTGCCGCCGCCGCCGCGCCCCTCGTCACGTTCCCATGGCGTCTTTTCGAAGCGGCCGGGCGACCACGAGGCCAGCGGCCCGCCAAGATCCTGCTCGATCTGCTCGAAGGTGGCGCAGATGCGTTCGCGCAGCGCCTCGAACCACAGCCTTGCCTTCATCTTCTTCTGTTCGATGTCGGCGGGCAGGCCTGCCGGTATTTCTGGTCGTTCCAAGTGCCGTCTCCGGTTGGGGCGGCGAGTCCCACAAATGACTCGTCTTTTGCCGGCGCGATCCCTAATCTCTTAAGGGCAAGGGTCAAGTCACTTTGGTTTTGCGCATGATCCTTTCCGAAACTCGATTCCGATTTCGGGGTCATGCGCCAGGTGCAAGGAGTTGTTTCGTGCGCACCCCGGCAAGACCGCCGCTGGATGGCCTGAAGAAAAGGCTCGACCAAAGCCGTGCCGAGCGTGTTCGTATGCCGCGCGACGGTTTCCTGCGCGAGACCTTCGTGCTGCCGCGCTCCGATGCGCGGCTCAAGGCCAAGGAATGGTTCGAGCGCTTTCCCAAGCAGGCCTACTGGACCGAGATCGAAAGCTGGTTCGAGCGGCCGGGCGACTTGATTGAGTTCACCATCAGGCGCTTGCCTGCGGCTGACTAGGATGTCCTCGAGAGAGGCGGAGCAACCAGCCTTCTTGCCCCTGTCCCCTCGCGCGCCAGCCGGTCGCCCTTGTTACGCAGCGGGCATTTGTCGATCGACATGCAGCCGCAGCCGATGCAGTCGGTCAGCCCGTCGCGCAGTTTCTTCAACTGGGCGATCTTGTGATCGAGCCCGTCGCGCCAGGCGGTCGACAAAAGGTTCCAGTCATCGCGCGTCGGCGTGCGGCCTTCTGGCAGCGATGCCAGGGCTTCACCGATCTCGGCCAGCGAAATGCCGACCTCCTGCGCCACCTTGATGATCGCCACGCGCCGCAGCACGTCACGGCCGTAGCGGCGCTGATTTCCCGCCGTGCGGTGGCTGCGGATCAGGCCGCGGGCCTCATAGAAATGCAATGCCGACACCGCCACACCGCTGCGCATGGCGACCTGGCCGACCGTTAATTCCGTTATCGGTGCCATCTCTGTTTTTCGTCCCGATTTTTCCGCTTGACCTCAAGTTAAGTTGAGCTTGTAGCGAAGAAACCCAGGATCTGCAAACGAAGGAGAAGGCGATGTGCGCCTGGGTCAAGATGACGGGAGACGGGCTTGCCGGCGAACCCCTATCCCAGTTGCCGGATGGCTTCGCCCGCCACCATGGCGACGGAAAGCGCGACATTGATGCTGCGCGCCGCGCCCTGCATGGGGATGGTCAGCCGCGCATCCGCCGCCTGATGAACAGGATCCGGAACGCCTGCGGATTCGCGGCCGAACAGGAGGATGTCGCCATCGGCGAAGGTGAAGCTGGTGTAAGCGGTCGTGGCTTTGGTCGACAGCAGCACCAGCCGGTGCGCGCCGGCTTTGCGCCAGTCCTCGAAGGCGTGCCAGTCGACATGCCGGATCAAAGCAGCCATTTCGAGGTAGTCCATGCCGGCTCGCTTGAGCGCTTTGTCGGAGAGCGGAAAGCCGGCCGGTTCAATGATATCTACGCCGAGCCCGAGGCAAGCGGCGAAGCGCAGGATTGTCCCGGTGTTGCCGGCGATATCCGGCTGGTAGAGCGCGATGCGGAGACGACAGTTCATTTCCGCGTCTTTCTAATAAGTGGCAAATCGGCCACAGCGGGCTCGCGGTTTTGGAAATTGCTGGACCTGCGGGTGGCCATTTTCTGCGAAGTCGGGTATGTCAGCTCCATTGTCAACCCGAACCGATGGAGGGGTAATTCATGATGACCATGCACATCCAGCGCCCCTCTTATGGGCTTACCTGCCTGCCGGCGGTTTCGGTACGACGATTCTCCTGACTCTCTAAGACTTGATCGCACCGATTCCCGCCGAAACGATTTTTCGGCTCTCGAAGGAATCCTGCGATGTTTTTCAAAAAGTCAAAAGGGCTAAACGCCCCAACTGAAGCTGTCCGGACCGATGCTTGTCGTGTCCGGACCGATGCTTATCGTGTCCAGACCGACGCAAAGCGCGCCTCCGGCCGAATGCCGGCGGACGATATTGCTTCGCCTTTTTATCTCGATTTTCACACGGAGGACGGACCGATGTTCGATCCCTATAGAATACCTGGCTCGAGGAGCCTGCATATCCACCGACTGCCGACCTGGGCGCTGCTGATCGGCGACACCTATTCGTCTGCGGTTCACGCCGAGGTTCGCCGCCGGCCGCATCGCGGCATGCTGCCGGATGTCGATTTTTCGCGCGCGGTTCCCGATCCGAGCCGCCCGTCGCTGGTGCGCCGGATCATCCGGCTGGTCAGGCCGGGCGCGAAAAACCGGGCTGGCGGCACCGTGTCGTCAGGATCGGCTGGCGCAGCTGTCGGCGAAAAGCCCGCGAGCCCCTATATTGCACGAGGCATGGCCGACGGTCCGGGTGATTCCAGACCGTCGGCCCTTGATGCCATGGGTACCGGGGATTTCGTACGCTCACGTGCCGCGTAAGCGGCAAACACATTTCACAGGCATAACCTATGTTGTTGTTTAGCTGGTTTGAAAAAAGGCTCGATCCGTTCCCCGCAGCGGAACCGGCCGAGCCGCCCAAGACGCTGGTTGCCTTCTGCCTGCATTATACGCGCGGCGCATGGCCTTATATCCTTTTCGACGCGGTGCTGGTGACGGCCATCGCGATCGCCGAAGTATGGATGTTCGGCTTCCTCGGCCGCATCGTCGACTGGCTGTCGGGGCAGAATCGCGAAACCTTCCTGCAGACGGAAGCCTGGAAGCTCGCCGGCATGGCCTTCATCGTGCTGTTCGCGCTGCCGGGCACGGTATGGCTGCATTCGTTTCTCAACCAGCAGACGCTGATGGGCAATTATCCCATGCGCATCCGCTGGCAGGTGCACCGCTATCTGCTCAAGCAGTCGATGAGTTTCTACCAGGACGAGTTCGCCGGCCGCATCGCGACAAAGCTGATGCAGACGGCTCTCGCCGTGCGCGAATGCGTCATCAAGGTGATCGACGTCCTGAACTACGTTATCGTCTATTTCCTCGGCATGCTGCTCATCGTCGGCTCGGCCGACTGGCGGCTGGCGGCGCCGCTCGGCGTCTGGCTGGTCGGCTATATCCTTTTGCTGCGGTTTTTCATTCCCCGGCTGGGCAAGGTTGGCGAGGAACAGGCCAATGCGCGCTCGATCATGACGGGCCGTGTCGTCGACAGCTACTCCAACATCCAGACGGTCAAGCTGTTCAGCCATGCACGCCGCGAAGCGTCATTCGCCAAAGACGGCATGTCCGGCTTTCTCGAAACGGTCTACCGGTCGATGCGGCTGGTGACAGTGCTTTTTGGCTCGCTTTACATCCTAAATGCATTGCTCTTGTTCTCTGTCACCGCGATGGCGTTGTGGCTGTGGCTGGGGCAAGCAGTGACGATCGGCGCGGTCGCCGTGGTCATCGGCCTTGTGCTCAGGATGTGGGGGATGTCGCAATGGATCATGTGGGAAATGTCGGGCCTGTTCGAGAACATCGGCACGGTGCAGGACGGCATCGCCTCAATCTCGCTGCCGCGCCTTGTCGAGGACAGGCCGGACGCGAAGGAGATCAGCGTTTCCAGGGGTGAGATCCGCTTTGAGGACATTCGCTTCCACTACGGCAAGCAGAAGGGTGTGATTGAAGGCCTGTCGCTGGCGGTGAAACCGGGCGAGAAGGTCGGCATCGTCGGCCGTTCCGGCGCCGGCAAGTCGACGCTGGTCAACCTGTTGCTGCGCTTCTACGACCTCGAAGCCGGGCAGATATTGATCGACGGCCAGGAGATCGCCGGTGTGAAGCAGGATTCGCTGCGTGCGCAGATCGGCATGGTCACGCAGGACACCTCGCTGCTGCATCGTTCGGTGCGCGAGAACATCCTTTATGGCCGGCCCGATGCCACCGACGAGATGCTTGTCGAGGCGGCGCGCCGCGCCGAGGCGCTGGATTTCATCGGCGGGCTTTCGGATGCCAGCGGCCGCAAGGGCTTCGATGCCCATGTCGGTGACCGCGGCGTCAAATTGTCCGGCGGCCAGCGGCAACGCGTCGCCATTGCTCGCGTTATGTTGAAGGACGCACCTATACTTATCCTTGACGAAGCGACTTCGGCGCTTGATTCCGAAGCCGAGGCGGCGATCCAAGAGAATCTCTACAAGCTCATGCAAGGCAAAACCGTCATCGCCATAGCGCACCGGCTGTCGACCATCGCGGCGATGGACAGGCTGGTGGTGATGGACAAGGGTCGTGTCATCGAGGAAGGTTCGCACGAGGAACTCGTCGCCAAGGGCGGGCTCTACGCGCAGCTCTGGCAGCGCCAGTCGGGCGGGTTCCTGCTTGAGGACGGTCCCGCCGACGCCGCCAACGACGCACTTGCAAAGGGGCAAGCCGCAGAATGATGGCCGCCGCATGATGACAGCCGTCTATCGCTGGTTCGAGAACTGGGTCTATCCGTTCAGGGAGCCAGCGAATCTTCGGCCACCGACCAGCGTCGGCGGCTTTCTCTGGCACTATGTCGGCCAGGCGAAGTTCGCCTTCTTCGCCATGCTGGTCATCGGCGGCATCGCGCCGCTGGTCGAGGCCGGCCTGTTCTACTTCGTCGGGCGGCTGGTCGATATTCTCGACCAGCTTCCCGCCGAGCGCAGTTGGCACGCACTGTGGGCCGCCGCAGGCCCTGAACTGGTTTTCATGGCCGTGGTGGTGCTGGTCATCCGCACCGTCGTCGTCGGCCTTTCGGCGCTGGTCGACGAACAGACGATCACGCCCGGCTTCTACAATCTGGTGCGCTGGCAGGCGCACCGGCATGTCTCGCGCCAGTCCGACGCCTTCTTCCAGAACGATTTCGCCGGCCGCATCGCAACAAAGGTCTGGCAGGCGGGCCAGGCCACCGGCGACCTGATGGAAAGCTTCATCGAGGTCGTCTGGTTCATGATCGTCTATACGGTGACGACGCTGGCGCTGGTCGCAGGCCTCGATCTCAGGCTGGCGGTGCTGGTGGTGATCTGGATTTCCGCTTTCGCTTGGCTGGCCAAGCTCTATCTGCCGGCAATCCGCAAGCATGCCGAGGAAACAGCCGAGGCCGGCTCGATGATCACCGGCCGCATTGTCGATTCCTATTCCAACGTGCAGACGCTGAAACTGTTCTCGGCCGATGGCGACGACCGCTACATCAGGAACGGTTTCGACATCTACCTCGACGCATTGCGCCCGTTCACCCGCCGGCTGACCGGCGTGCGCATGGCGCTGACGACGCTGTCGGGCATCATGATCACGGCGATCGGCTGTTTTGCCGTCTATCTCTGGGTCGAGGGCTCGATCACCGTCGGCGCTGTCGCCTTCACCCTGTCGCTGGTGCTGCGGCTCAACATGCTGCTTGGCCGGCTGATGATGCAGCTCAACAGCATCTTGCGAAACCTCGGCGTGCTGGAGAACTCCAAGGCGCTGATTTCGCAGCCGCTCGGCCTCACGGATGCGCCCCACGCCAAGGAACTCGTGGTGGCAGGCGGGCGTATCGAGGTGAGGAACGTCGAGTTCCATTACGGCAAAGGTTTCGGCGTGCTGAACGGCATCGACCTTGTCGTCAAGCCGGGCGAGAAGGTCGGGCTGGTCGGACCGTCTGGCGCGGGCAAGACGACCCTCGCCAATCTGATCCTGCGGCTCTACGATCTGGAGAGCGGGTCGATCACCATCGATGGCCAGGATGTCGCCAAAGTCACGCAAAATTCGCTGCGCGCCAATATCGGCGTCGTCAGCCAGGACACGGCGCTGTTCCACCGTTCGCTGCGCGACAACATCAAGCTCGGCATGCCTGACGCGACCGATGCGGAGGTGATCGCGGCGGCGAAAAAGGCCGAGGCGCACGAGTTCATCCTGACCTTGCGCGACAACAGGGACCGCGCCGGCTACGAGGCCTTTGTCGGCGAGCGCGGCGTCAAACTGTCGGGCGGCCAGCGCCAGCGCGTGGCGATCGCCCGTGTCTTCCTGAAGGACGCGCCGATCCTGATCCTCGACGAGGCGACCTCGGCGCTCGACTCGGATATCGAGGCGGCAATCCAGGAGAATCTGACGCGGCTGATGGAGAACAAGACGGTCATCGCCATCGCCCACCGTCTGTCGACGATCGCGGCACTCGATCGGCTGGTGGTGCTCGATGGCGGCCGCATCGTCGAGCAAGGCACGCATGACCAGCTGGTGGCGCTCGACGGGCTCTATGCGCGGCTGTGGAAGCGGCAGTCCGGCGGCTTTCTCTATCACGAGGACAGCGTGCTCGAAGAGACGCGGCCTGCGGAGTAGCTCCATGGCTGGATCAACAGGCGCCATCTCAGAGGTCGGCTACGTGCTCAAGCGGCTCCGGCCGACCATGCCGGCCTTCGACACGCTGAAGGAAGAGAGCCGGCTGGAAGGCTACTGGATGCTGGTGCGCCTGGCGGATGGCTGGGCAAGTGGCCGCAACAAGTTCCTGAAACGGGGCGAGGCGCTGTACGGAGCCTGGGATGGAAGGGAACTCGCCGGCGTGTGCGGGTTGAACATAGATCCCTATTTCGAGGCCAGGGACCACGGCCGGGTCCGGCACCTGTTCGTCAGTGCGCGGCACCGTCGCGCCGGCCTTGGCCGGATGCTGGTCGAGACCGTTATCGACAGGGCACGTCACCATTTCGCCGTGCTGAACACCCGCGCGCCGCAAGAAGCCTTCGGTTTCTACGAACGGCTTGGCTTTCAGCGCGTGGAAGGCGAAGAATTCGTCACACACCGCATGGTCTTCGGGAAAGGAAGCTGAAATGTCCTTGCGTCCGCCATCTCATCTAGCCGGCGCCTCGTCCGCGGAAGCCGCCTTCGACGCGCTCGGCCATGAAATATTGGCGGAAAAGGCGGCAGCACTTGGCCGCGCCGGCCAGCGGGTAGAGGAAACGTTGGCCAGGCTGCGCGACAATGCCGACGAGCAACTGCGCCCCCGGCTGCTCAAGGATGCCGCCGAGGCGGTGCATGGCTATTTCATCCAGCGCGAGCTGTGCGGCTTGCGCAAGCACGATACCGTCATTCGTGAATACAACATCCCGAAAGCGGTGCTGGCCAGGCTCGGCGCGAAATAACTCTCTTTTGTTGGACCATGATCTTATTCCGAAAACCGGTTCCCACTTTTCGGGATCATGGTCTACTCAAGCCATTCGGTGATGAAGCTGCCATTCTCGTGGATGTCGGTCGTCTCCAGCGGGCCTGGGCCGAGATTGGTGAATTTGTGCGGCGTATTGGGCGGCACGATCAGGATCTGGCCGGCGGATGCCTCGATCTCCTGGTCGCCGACGGTGAACAGGCCGGTGCCCTGGCGAATGATGAAGATCTCAGCGTAGGGATGTGTATGCAGGCGGGGCCGCCTCCGACGCCAGGCAGATAGTTGAAGATCAGGCAGGAGAGCCGTAGGCGCCACATTGCAATTCGCCCTTCCAATGGTCGGAACGAACAGACCAGGTGTCGCGGTCTATGATTTGTGCCCTGGCTATCTAGCCCTTCGCGGGTATCCAGGGATTGAAAAGCTTCACCCCGGTGCCCTCAAAATCCTTGGTATTGCGTGTCACGACTGTCAAATTATTGACAAGCGCGCTGGCGGCAATGAGAGCATCGCGTTCCGGCTTAGGGTCAGGAACGTGGAGGTTTGCGCAACGCACGACAACGGCCGTGTCTATGCTCAGTATCCGGTCGTCGAACTGTGGAATTAGTATTTGATCCAACCACTCACGGTACATGGCGGCCTGGCGGGTGTCCTTCCTCGACAACAACAGTGTTCCGATTTCGAGTTCCAGGATCGAAATCACCGACATGAAAAAGCTGGCGACGTCGTGGGTCTCAGACCAGGCTAAAACGTTGCGATCGGCCTTGTCCCGACGACGCAGATTCGAAACGACATTGGTGTCGAGAATAAACATCAGTCGAGATCGGGAATCTTGAAAAACGGTCCTTCCAGGCGAGGTGGTTCCCAGTCGAAGTCTGCTTCGGGGCGATCGTCGGCAATCGCGTCCGCGAGGCTTCTCGGCTTCTTCTCCAACCGCTCGTATTCCTCCATCGAAATCAGCACATGGGAAGGCTTGCCGCGATCGGTGATGATAACCGGTCCGTTCCTGGCAGCCCGCTTCGCAAGCGCCGTGTCCTGGTTGAATTCACGGCTCGACATGATGGTGATCGTCTTCGTTGAGATGTTCATTTCAGCACCTCCGTCGAGTAGATGTAGACATATTGCTACATTTAGCCAAGCACGTCAAATTCATCGCTGTGCGGAACGCCCGCGACAATCTGCCCTTGTGCCTTCACCCGTCTGGACAAAAACGGGCTTCACGCATAAACCGAAGTCCAAATGCCGGAGGAATTCGCAAGCCTGTTCGCCATGCGCTGTCGGGTTGGCGTAATTGAGCGGGGAACAAGGCTCAGCCACCGGCACGGAAGAGGCGAAAGGATCAGGCACCCGTGAGCGCAACCGACACCCAGGATCCCAACCGTCGTGATTTTCTCTACGTCGCCACCGGCATGGCCGCAGTGGTCGGCGCGGGTGCTTTCGCGTGGCCGTTCATCGACCAGATGCGCCCCGATGCCTCGACGCTGGCGCTCGCTTCCGTCGAAGTCGACGTCGCCTCACTGACGCCGGGCATGTCGCTGATCGTCAAGTGGCGCGGCAAGCCGGTCGTGGTCCGCAACCGCACCGAACAGGAAATGAAGGACGGCGAGGCTGTCAATCTCGCCGATCTCAAGGATCCGATCGCCCGCAACGCCAATCTGCCGTCCGATGCGCCGGCGACCGACGCCAATCGCACCACGCCCGGCAAGGAGGCCTGGATGGTGATGGTTCAGGTCTGCACGCATCTCGGCTGCATTCCGCTTGGCCAGGAAGGCGATTTCGGCGGCTGGTTCTGCCCGTGCCACGGTTCGCAATACGATACGGCCGGCCGCATCCGCAAAGGCCCGGCGCCTGAGAACATGGCGGTTCCGGTATTCAAGTTCATTTCCGATACCAAGATCCTTATCGGTTGAGGCAGGGGATATTTCGATGAGCGAGGGACACTCGACCTATACGCCCAAAACCGGTCTCGGACGCTGGTTCGACGCCCGCATGCCGCTGCCGCGGCTGGTCTATGACAGCTTCGTTGCCTATCCGGTGCCGCGCAACCTCAACTATGCGTGGACCTTTGGCGGCATCCTTTCGATCATGCTGGTGGCGCAGATCCTGACCGGCATCGTGCTGGCCATGCATTACACGGCTGACACCAATCTGGCCTTCGGCTCGGTCGAGAAGATCATGCGCGACGTGAATTCCGGCTGGCTGCTGCGCTACATGCATTCGAACGGCGCCTCGTTCTTCTTCGTCGCCGTCTACATCCACATCTTCCGTGGCCTCTATTACGGCTCCTACAAGGCGCCGCGCGAACTGCTCTGGATCCTCGGCTGCATCATCTATCTCCTGATGATGGCGACCGGTTTCATGGGCTACGTGCTGCCATGGGGCCAGATGAGCTTCTGGGGCGCCACCGTCATCACCGGCTTCTTCAGCGCCATTCCGCTGGTCGGCGACTGGATTCAGCAGCTGCTGCTCGGCGGCTTTGCCGTCGACAACCCGACGCTGAACCGTTTCTTTGCGCTGCACTATCTGTTGCCGTTCATGATTGCCGGCGTCGTCGTTTTGCACATCTGGGCGCTGCATGTCGTGGGCCAGTCGAACCCGACGGGTATCGAGGTCAAGTCGAAGACCGACACTGTCGCCTTCACCCCCTACGCGACCATCAAGGACGCGTTCGGCATGATCGTGTTCCTGTTCTTCTTCGCTTATTTCGTCTTCTACCTGCCGAACTATCTCGGCCATCCCGACAACTACATCGTCGCCAACCCGCTGAAGACGCCGGCCCACATCGTGCCCGAATGGTACTTCCTGCCGTTCTACGCGATCCTGCGCGCCATCACCTTCAATGTCGGGCCGATCAACTCCAAGCTCGGCGGCGTGCTGTGCATGTTCGGCGCCATCGTCATGTTGTTCCTGGTGCCGTGGCTCGACACTTCGAAGGTACGCTCGGCCGTTTACCGGCCCTGGTACAAGCTGTTCTTCTGGTTGTTCGTGGCCGATGCCATCCTGCTTGGCTGGCTGGGCTCGCAGCCGGCCGAAGGCAGCTATGTGTTCATGGCGCAGATGGCGACATTGTTCTACTTCGCCTTCTTCCTGATCGCGCTGCCGGTGCTCGGCCTGATCGAGACGCCGCGACGGCTGCCGAACTCGATCACCGAGGCGGTGCTCGAGAAGAACAAGGGCGGCAGCGGACATCCGGCGGGCGCTACGGCGGCTCCGGAAACCAAAGGCTGAGCGGGTAGAGAATCTAAGGGGATTTGGCATGAAAAAGATTCTCACCTCGCTGGCGCTGATCGGCCTCGTGGCGGTCGCCGCTGGGGCCGCGGGCACTCGGGCGATCGCCGCCGAAGAGGCACACAATGTGGCCAATCCGACGCATTTCCCGATCGACGAGCCAAAGGAAATGGACTGGAGTTTCACCGGCCCATTCGGCACTTACGACAAGGCGCAGTTGCAGCGCGGCCTCAAGGTCTACAAGGAAGTCTGCTCGGCCTGCCATTCGATGAACCTGGTGGCGTTCCGCACGCTGTCGGACCTCGGCTATTCCGATGCGCAGATCAAGACGCTGTCGGCCGAGTACACAATCCATGACGGCCCCAACGATGCCGGCGACATGTTCGACCGTCCCGGCAAGCCGTCCGACCATTTCCCGCCGCCCTTCGCCAATGAGGAAGCGGCTGCTGCTTCCAATGGCGGCGCTGCCCCGCCCGACATGTCGCTGCTGGCCAAGGCGCGCGGCGTCGAGCGCGGCTTTCCGCAATTCGTCTTCGACATCTTCACACAATACGATGCCGGCGGTCCCGACTATATCCACTCGCTGCTGACCGGCTACGACCAGACGCCGCCGGCCGGCATGGTGATCCCGGAAGGCACCCACTACAATCCGTACTTCATGTCCGGCGTGTCGCTGAAAATGCCCAAGCCGCTCTCCGACGGCCAGGTGACCTATGATGACGGTGCGCCGCAGACCGTCGACCAGTATTCCCGCGACGTCTCCGCCTTCCTGGCGTGGGCGGCCGAGCCGCATATGGAAGACCGCAAGAAGACCGGTTTTCGCGTTCTGGTGTTCCTGCTTTTGTTCGGCGCGCTGGTCTATCTCACCAAGCGCAAGGTGTGGGAAGGCGTGGCCCACTAGGCCACACAATCAAGTGATCGCGAAGGGCGCCGAGAGGCGCCCTTTTGCATTTCCGGAGGCTGGTCATGTCACATGGCCGTCATCGCATCCGGCGATCCTGTGCTGCTCTCATCAAAGGATCGCATTTATGAAAAGATACGCATCGCTCGCGGCAGGCCTGTTGCTGCTCATCCTCGGCTCGGCAGCGCAAGCGGAAGACGCCCAGCCCTTCGTCACCAACAAGGACGTCGACCTGACGATGATCCTGCCGCCGCCGCCGGCAAACGATTCGGCGCAGACCAAGGCCGAACTCGGCGAGGTGCTGACGCTGCAGGTGACGCGCACCCCGGAGATGGTCGCCAGCGCGGTGGCCGATGCCGAGGAGAATGTCTGGCGCTTTGCCGACGTCATGGGGCCGAAATTCAACAAGGAAACGCTGCCGAAATTCAGCGCTTTCTTCGATCGCGTGGTGGCTACCGAAGGGGCTGTCGTCGACCCGGCCAAGGATGTCTGGAAGCGCCCGCGCCCGCATCAGCTCAGCGATCTCGTCAAGCCGGCGGTCAAGCTGTCGAGCTCCGGTTCCTGGCCGTCCGGCCATGCCACCGTCGGCACGATGATGGGCATCATCCTGTCCGACATGGTCCCGGAAAAGCGCGCCGAGATCATGGCGCGTGCGGCCGAATACGCCCACAACCGCGAGGTCGGCGGCATCCACTATGCGTCCGACGTCGAGATGGGCAAGATTTCCGGCAGCGTTATTGCCGCGGTCCTGCTCAACCGGGACGACTTCAAGGCTGAATATGAAGTGGCCAGAGCCGAGCTTCGTTCCGATCTCGGCATGTAATCTTTGTCGGCCGGGTCAGACGGGAAGGGGCGCTTCAGGCGCTCCTTTTCCGTCTGCACCAGTGCTCAAGCGAAAGTTCGGCAATTAGTCCGTTGGCATGGCGGCATCAGGTTGATATTCGACGCATCGAACGGTGGCGAGAAGCTCGTCCCGCCATGGCCTTTGGAATTCGATGATGCGGCTCAGCGACTGTCACAACTTTTCCGATTTCCGGCGGATGGCACAGCAGCGGCTGCCCGGGCCGATCTTCAATTACATCGACGGCGCGGCCGACGATGAGGTCACTTATCGCCGCAACACCGAAAGCTTCGAGACCTGCGACCTTGTTCCCAACGTGCTGCGCGGAGTGAGCGAGGTCGACATGTCGGTGACGGTCATGGGCCAGAAGCTGGCGATGCCGTTCTATTGCTCGCCGACCGCCTTGCAGCGCCTGTTCCACCATCAGGGTGAGCGCGCGGTCGCCAGGGCCGCCGCCAAATACGGCACCATGTTCGGCGTCTCCTCGCTTGGCACCGTCAGCCTCGAGGAGGCGCGCGGCATCAGCAGCAGCCCACAGGTCTACCAGTTCTATTTCCACCGGGATCGCGGCCTCAACCGGGCGATGATGCAGCGCGCAAAGGCGGTCGGCGTCGAGGTGATGATGCTGACCGTCGACAGCATCACCGGGGGAAACCGCGAGCGCGACAAACGCACCGGCTTTGCCATTCCCTTCAAGCTCAATCTCGCCGGAATGGCACAGTTCGCGCTCAAGCCGGCCTGGGCGATCAACTATTTCACCCATGAGGGGTTCAAGCTGCCGCAGCTCGACGAGCATGTCGACATGGGCGGCGGCACGATGTCGATCAGCCGCTACTTCACCGAGATGCTAGACCCGTCGATGACGTGGGACGACGTGGCCGAGATGGTCAAGCTTTGGTCGGGTCCGTTCTGCCTCAAGGGCGTCATGTCGGTGGAGGATGCAAGACGCGCCGTCGACATCGGCTGCAGCGGCATCGTGCTGTCGAACCATGGCGGGCGGCAGCTGGATGGCTCGCGGGCGGCGTTCGATCAGCTTGCCGAGATCGTCGACGCCGTTGGCGACAGGATCGACGTCATCATGGATGGCGGCGTGCAGCGCGGCACGCATGTGCTGAAAGCGCTGTCGCTGGGTGCCAAGGCCGTCGGCGTCGGACGCTACTATCTGTTCCCGCTCGCGGCGGCGGGCCAGCCCGGCGTCGAACGGGCGCTTGAGCAGATGCGGGTCGAGATCGAACGCGGCATGAAGCTGATGGGCTGCAGTTCGATCGAACAATTGTCGCGCAAGAACCTCCGTTTCAGGTAATCTCGACCCATGAAATCCTCCCTCGAAGACACATTGCTCGCCGCGATCCGCACCATTCCGGATTATCCCAAGCCCGGCATCCTGTTTCGCGACATCACCACGCTGCTCGGCAATGCGCGCGCCTTCCGCCGCGCCATCGACGAACTGGTGCATCCCTATGCCGGCCAGAAGATCGACAAGATCGCCGGCATCGAGGCACGCGGGTTCATCCTTGGCGGCGCCGTCGCCCATCAGCTCTCGGCCGGCTTCGTGCCGATCCGCAAGAAAGGCAAGCTGCCCTACGAGACGGTGCGCGTCGCCTATAGCCTGGAATATGGGCTGGACGAGATGGAGATGCACAAGGACGGCGTTGCTCCGGGCGAGAAGGTGATCCTTGTCGACGATCTGATCGCCACCGGCGGCACCGCGGAGGCGGCGGTCAAACTTCTGCGCCAGATCGGCGCCGACATCCTCGCTGCCTGTTTTGTCATCGACCTGCCGGACCTCGGCGGCCGCGCCAAGCTCGAAGCCCTCGGTGTGCCGGTCAGAACGCTGATAGGGTTCGAAGGACATTGAGGAGTGCTCTCCCTTCTCCTACAAGAAGGGAGAGGGAAAGTGGCGTTACTCGGCCTTCACCAGAACGGCGCTTTCGAACTCGAGCACCTTGTCGCCGGTGGAATCGAAAGCTTCCGAACGCAGCGCCAGCAGCCGCCAGCCGGGGCGTGAGGCGATTGGGCGGTGCGACAGCGCGGTGCGCGTGAAGGTGATGGTTTGCCCGGCATAGACCGGCTTCAGCCATTTCAGGTTCTTGAAGCCGGGCGAGGGACCGAATTCCGGCACTGGACCGGGACCGCTCCACGCAGCGATCTCGGCGTCCATACGGTTTTCCAGATTGAGTTTCATCCAGGTCGCGGCCGTGTGCCAGCCGGACGCGCAGAGGCCGCCGAGCACACTTTTCTTCGCGGCCTCCTCGTCGATATGGAAGATTTGCGGGTCGTACTTACGGGCGAAGGCCTTGATCGCCTCGGGCTCGAATGAGTGCGAGCCGAGCGTGACGGTGGTGCCGATACGGAAGAACTCGTCCAGTGTCATGCTTGGCTCCCCGCGGCATCGCGCGTGAGGAACATGACGGAGTTCTCGAGCTCGAAGACGCTTTCGCCACGCTGGTTGAACAGTTCGCTGCGCATGGTGACGAAGCCGAGTTGCGGCTTCGATTTCGACAGGCGCTTGGCAATAACCATCAGGGTGCCGGTCAGTTGGTCGCCGGCCAGGACCGGCTTCTTCCATTTGACCTGATCGACTCCGGGCGCGCCCTGGCAGGTCGAGTCCAGCAGGAAGGCATCGCACAGCATGCGCATGAACATTGCGCAGGTGTGCCAGCCCGACGCTGCCAGCCCGCCGAGGATGCTGGCCTTGCCGGCTTCCTCGTCGAGATGCATCGGCTGCGGGTCGAATTCTCCGGCGAATTCGACGATCTCGGCGGCACTCACGAGCTTCGAGCCGAGGTCGATCGATGCGCCCTCGACGAAGTCCTCATAGGCCCATGTTTTTATCTCTGCAGTCATGGTCTGGAATCCGGCTTGTCGACCCAAGATCCCCAGGATCGGGGTTTCCGGATGCAGGCCGGCGTTCATTTGGTCAAGCGATTTTTACTGCGCCAGCCTGTGGCCGCCGATCGACAGGGCCACTCAGAGCCAGCCGCGGCGGCGAGATCAGGCTGTCGCGGATCGAGGAGGCAATGTCCTCCTTGCGGCCGATGGCTTTCAGCAACTCCTGGAAATCACGGTTGCGCTTGGAAACCTTGGTCGACCGCGCCTCGAAGATATCGCGCGAGATCGCCTCGATGTCGCGGCCGGCGCGTTCCAGAATGTCGGCGAGACGGTCGACGATCGCCTCCAGCAAGCCGATCAGGATGGTGTCGCCGCTGGTGCAGCCGGTCGCCACCTTCTCGGCGCGCTGCGGAAAGGTCTTGAAGGCCTTCGGCTCG
Source organism: Mesorhizobium sp. M0243 (assembly GCF_040321775.1). Classification (NCBI taxonomy): domain Bacteria; kingdom Pseudomonadati; phylum Pseudomonadota; class Alphaproteobacteria; order Hyphomicrobiales; family Phyllobacteriaceae; genus Mesorhizobium; species Mesorhizobium sp. M0243. Next base: position 137,559 of record NZ_JAMYSF010000004.1, read on the forward strand.
TGGTAGCGCACCGTGATCAGCCTTGTGCCGGCGAGCACGAAGGTGACCGGCGACATCAAGGGATCGTCGACCTCGGTCTGGGCGGGCAGGGTGGCGGTCATGAAGTAGGCGCCGTCCTCGACATAGAGGCGGCTCGAAATCTCGATCTCCTCCATCTCCTCGCGCGTCGGAATGGCAACGCCGAGCCAGCTCTCGATCGTCGCTTCCTCTTCCTTTGTCGGGTTGAACAGGTCCGCCCAGACGATGGTCTCGCTGTTTGCCAGGAGATCGTCGACGACGCGCAGGCGGTCATTGTCCACGACGAAGGCCTTGATCATCGCCTGATATCCCTTGCTGGGGCCAAAGGGTGCGTTCGGATTGACGCGTCGTGTTGGATTGCACGAGACGGACACTTTCGCCGAAAGCGCCGACCGCGTGCCCCAGCCGATTAGACCCGTGATGTGACAAGGTCAAGGCAGGCCATGCCGCCCGCAAAACAGGTCAACGGCAAGTGCTGTCAACGATGCAGAGAGATAGCGGACGGCACATTGCCGCCCGCCATCTTAGGATACGTCTACCGGGAGTTTGGCAGGATCTGGTGCAGCACGATGGCCCAGACGGCGCCGAAGGCGATCGATGAGCCGAGGATGTACTGCACGAGGTCGGGGAGCGTCTTGACGAAATCCGGCGGCGCCAGCGTGGCAAACAGCGCCATCAGGATCGGCAGACCGATGACCAGCATGTTGCGCTCGGTCAGGGGTGTACCGCGCACGACGCGGAAACCGTTCATGGCGATGACGACGCAGAGGACGCCGAAAACGCCGCCGATGACAGGCCCCGGTATCGAGGCGATGACCGCCGAAAGCTTGCCGATCAGCCCGAACAGCACCAGGAAGATGCCGGCGGCGGCAAAGGCGGCGCGGCTGGCAATGCCGGTGATGGCAATGATGCCGGCATTGGACGAATAGCCGGTCACCGGGGTGCTGCACAGCAGCGCGCTGACCAGGCAGCCGAGGCCTTCACCTGTCGCGCCCTTGTCGAGCTGCTCGTCCGACAGCGGCTTGTCGATGACGGCGCCGACGGCGAACCAGGTGCCGGTGGTTTCGGCGAGAACGACGATATAGACGATCAGCATCGTCAGTGTCGCCGACAGCGAGAACGTCACGTCGAGATTGAGGAAGGCGATTCGCGGCATGGAAAACCATGTCGCGTCCGCAACGCCCGCCATGTTCAACTGGCCCATGAAGGCGGCGGCCACGCTGCCTGCCACCAGGGCGATGATCACGGACAGCAGGCGCAGCCAGGCGCCCTTCGCGCCAAGTGCCATGCCGGTCAGCATGCAGCCGACGAGGAAGGCAGCGGCGATAAAAGCGAGGACGATGTTGCCGCCGACCGTGGCGGTGCCGTGGACCGCGAACACGCTCTCCTTGAGCGCCACCGGCATCAAGGCGACGCCGACGACGATGATGATCGCACCGCCGACGATGGGCGGTACGAAGCGGTTGACGAGGCGATGGAAGATTCTTGTCGGCGAACCGAGCAGGATGACCAGTATGGCGCCCGGAATGAGCGCTCCGACCACGGCGGAGAGACCGCCAACGCCGCCGCCTGCTCCGAAGGCGATGGCCAGCACCGCGCCGATCGGGACGAAGGACGGCCCCTGGACGACCGGCAGCCGCATCAAAAGCTGCGACTGGATCAGTGTGGCAATGCCTGCGGCCACGAATGCGGACTGGATAAAGGCGCCGGCATCGCCGACGCTGAAGGCGAGCACCGATGCGATGATAAACGGCACGATGTAGACGTCCATCGCCAGTACATGCTGGAGGCCGAGCAGCGCTGCCTTGCCCCATGGCAGCGGATCGTCCGGTTGGGCAATCAATGTGATCTCTGACGCAACGCGTTCCATGTACCGTTCCCCTTCTGACCCCTCTGGAAATTCCCGCTCGATCATGGGATCAGTCGGTGCCGAAGGACAGCGGCCACAACATTTGCCAACTGTTTTTTTGTAGGCCAAGCAGACCGTTAGCCAAACCGGAGCCGCAATGACGAGAGAACCCTTCACGCTGCTCGGCACCGCCTTCCACACGCCCCAACGCGGCAGGCTGGAGGTGCTGAAGGACCATCTGTTCAGCGTCGATGCACAGGGGCGCATCGCGGAAATGCTGGCGCCGGATCATCGCGAGTACGAGGTCAGGCAGAACGCTGCCCGCCTGGCGGGCACGCTTGTTGAGCTTGCCAATGGCCAATTCCTGCTGCCCGGTCTCATCGACCTGCATATCCATGCGCCGCAATGGCCGCAGATGGGCAAGGCGCTGGATGTGCCGCTCGAAGTCTGGCTGCAGAAATACACCTTTCCGCTCGAAGCCCGCTATGCGGATGTCGATTATGCCCGCGAGGTCTATGCCGATCTGGTCGATAACCTGCTGGCCAACGGAACCACCACGGCGCTCTATTTCGCCACGGTCCATGTTGACGCGAGCCTGGCGCTTGCCGAGACCTGTCTTGAGAAGGGTCAACGCGCGCTCGTCGGCAAGGTGGTAATGGACGATCCAGAGCAGTGTCCACCTTTCTACCGCGATGCCGATGCGGCAAGCGCGGTATCGGACACCAGACGGTTCATCGAGGCGGTCAAGTCGCTGGATCCGCGCGACAGGCCGCTCGTCCAGCCGGCGATCACACCGCGCTTCATCCCAAGCTGCACGGATGCGGCGCTGCAAGGACTCGGCGAGCTGGCAACCGAATTCGGCTGCCACGTGCAGACGCATTGCTCGGAGAGCGACTGGGCAAAGCAGTTCGTCGAGACGCGCTTCGGCCGCACCGATGCGGCAAGCCTTGATGGTTTCGGCCTGCTCACCCGGCATACGATCCTGGCGCATTCGAATTTCATCGATGAGCAGGATATGGACCTCATAGAGGAGAGGGGCGCGGCTGTTGCCCATTGCCCGCTGTCCAATTTCTATTTCGCCAATGCCGCATTTCCGCTGCGCGCAGCACTTGACCGGCACATGCACGTCGGGCTCGGAACCGACATTTCCGGAGGCTACAGCCCGTCACTGTTCGATGGCTGCCGACATGCATTGTCAGCGTCGAGGACGCTGCAAAGCGGTGTGCATGCCGGCCTGCCGCCGGAGCAACGCGGTGCGCCCGGCGAACCCATCACGCACCAGGAGGCGTTCTGGCTGGCGACCGCCGGCGGTGCGGAAGCACTTGATCTGCCGACGGGCAATTTTCGCGTCGGCTATGAGTTTGACGCGCTGCTGATCGACACCAGCGCCAGGGCATCGAACATCCACATCGGCATGGCCGACGATACGCTTGAGGAGATATTCCAGAAGATCGTGCTCAACGCAGCGCGGGCCAACATCGCCACGGTCTGGGTGAGTGGCCGGAGGGTAGTTGGGCAATAGCTGGTTTTCCCGGGCTAGCCGGAGAGGGCGCTGATCACGCCGCCACGGCGGCGTGACATCCGTCACATCAGGTGTTGAACTTGAACAACAGCACGTCCCCGTCCTGGACGACATATTCCTTGCCTTCGTCGCGCGCCTTGCCGGCTTCTTTGGCCGCCACTTCGCCGCCCAGTGTGACGAAGTCGTTGTAGGAGATGGTCTGGGCGCGGATGAAGCCGCGCTCGAAATCGGTGTGGATGACACCGGCGGCCTGTGGCGCCTTGTCGCCCTTATGGATGGTCCAGGCGCGCGTCTCCTTCGGCCCGGCGGTGAAATAGGTGATGAGATGCAACAGGTCGTAGCCGGCGCGGATGACCTTGTTCAGGCCGGGTTCGTCGAGGCCCAGCGACGACAGGAATTCCATTTCTTCCTCGTCGGAGAGCTGGGCGACTTCCGCCTCGATCGCCGCCGAGATCACCACGGTGCCGGCGCCTTGGGCGGTGGCCATGTTTTCCACGGCACTGGTGTGCTCGTTGCCGGTGGCGGCGTCGGCCTCGGCGACATTGCAGACATAGAGCACGGGATGCGAGGTCAGAAGGTTCAAGCCCTGCAGGATGCGCAAATCTTCGGGCGAAATACCCTTGAGCAGAATGCGGGTCGGCTTGCCGGCCTGCAGCAGTTCGAGCGCTGCCTCCATCAGCGGCAGCACGGTCGTCGCTTCCTTGTCCTTGCTGCCGGCGCGCTTGCGGAATTGCACGATGCGGCGTTCGAGGCTGTCGAGGTCGGCGAGCATCAGCTCGGTCTCGACCGTCTCGGCATCGGCGACGGGGTCGATGCGGCCCTCGACATGGGTGATGTCGTCATCCTCGAAGCAGCGCAGCACATGCACGATGGCGTCGACCTCACGGATGTTGGCGAGAAACTGGTTGCCCAGCCCTTCGCCCTTCGAGGCACCGCGCACCAGACCGGCAATGTCGACGAAGGATATGCGGGTCGGGATGATCTCCTTCGACTTGGCGATCGCGGCGATCTTCTGCAGGCGCGGATCTGGCACCGCCACCTCGCCGGTGTTCGGTTCGATGGTGCAGAATGGATAGTTGGCGGCTTGCGCCGCAGCCGTTCTGGTCAACGCGTTGAAAAGCGTCGACTTGCCGACGTTGGGCAAGCCAACGATGCCGCATTTGAAACCCATTTTTGTTCGGTCCTATCGGGAAAATAGAAATTTGATCAGGGCTATGGGCGATAGGGGTGATCAACGTCAAGCCCTTCGGTCCCCTTGATGCTCAGTCCTTGCCGCCGAACAGCTTCTTCAGCATGGCGGCCATTGGACCGCTTTCCGGCAGCTTGGCTGGCACCTGCTGCGGCCGTGCCTGGCGGACGTGACTTTGCTGCTTCTGCGCCGGCTGCTTCGGTGCCGGCTTTTCCGGTTGCGAGCCGGCCTTGCCCTGGACGGCGAGGCTGGTCTTGTTCATGAAGCCGGACTCGTCGCCCTTGGCGATCATGGCGGCGTTGTCGGCGATCGCGTCGAGCAGCGGTTCGAGCCATTCGCGGTCGGCCTTGTCGAAATCGCCGAGCACATGGTGCTGGACCATTTCCTTGACGCCGGGATGGCCGACGCCGATGCGTACGCGGCGATAGGCGTTGCCGACATGGCCGTCGATCGAGCGAATGCCGTTATGGCCGCCGGCACCGCCGCCAGTCTTTATGCGCAGCTTGCCTTCGGCAAGGTCGATCTCGTCATAGAAGACGGTGAGCGCGGAAAGCTCGAGCTTGTAGAAGCGCAGTGCTTCGCCGACCGACTGGCCGGACAGGTTCATGAAGGTCTGCGGCTTGATCAGGACGATTTTTTCGCCGCCGAGCGTGCCTTCAGAAATCAGGCCCTGGAATTTCTTCGTCCAGGGCGAAAAGGAATGGCGGCGGGCGATTGCGTCCGCCGCCATGAAACCGACATTGTGGCGGTTGCTGGCGTATTTCGCGCCCGGATTGCCGAGGCCTGCAAAGACAAGCATCGTCTGCTCCGGGCGGGAAAGAGTTACTTCTCTTCGGCGGCAGGAGCCGCTTCAGGTGCAGCCGCTTCAGCCGTCTCTTCCGTCTCCGGCTTCATCGCCGACGAACCGGCAATGGTCGCGATGGTGAAGTCGCGGTCGGAGATCACAGGCTTGACGCCAGCCGGCAGCTTGACCGCCGAGATGTGGATCGAGTCGCCGATGTTGGCGCCGGTGAGATCGACGGTGATGAACTCCGGGATCGCATTGGCCGGGCAGTGGAACTCGACTTCGTGACGCACGATGTTGAGCACGCCGCCGCGCTTGATGCCGGGCGACTTGTCTTCATTGATGAAGTGGACAGGCACGTCGACATTGACCTGGGTGTCCTTGCCGATGCGCAGGAAGTCGACATGGACAGGGAAATCCTTGACCGGGTCGAGCTGGAAGTCCTTCGGCAGGACCTGGATCTTCTTGCCGTCGACATCGATCGTGGCGATCGTGGTCAGAAACCCGCCGCCATGGATCTTGTAGTAGATGTCCTTGTAGGTGAGCGCGATAGCCAGGGGAGGCTGCTTGTCACCATAGATTACTGCAGGCACTTTACCGTTGCGGCGAACTGCACGGGCGGACCCCTTACCGACCTGTTCGCGTGCTTCGGCCTTGAGCTCGTAAGTGTCGTGGCTCATGGCATTTCCTTTCGGTTTGTTCTGGAGCGCTCACGGTGGGCAGAGTGCCTGGACCGTAAACGTCGAAAGCCGACATGCCCATGCATGATCTGGTCCGAAAACCGGAATCCACTTTTCGGGATCATGCGGGAAGGCGGCCTTCCGCCGCGTTGCCTCCAAGGGTGTCTACGCGGGTGGCGGCTCTATAGCGGAAGGCGGCCGGAGGTGCAAGCCAAAGGCACGCCCGGCCTGGTGCAGTCCAGGCGGTCGCTATCCGCGCTTTTCGATGACGGCATAAAGCACGTTGCGGTTCTCGCCGAAGAACACCTGCGCCTCGACGGCGTTGCGGTCGACGCTGGCATTGACGATGTTCCACATATCGACCTCCGACCGCAGCAGCAACACCCAGTCCATGAATGTCTCCCGGTAGCCGGCGTCAGGCGTGCCCTCGGCGTAGTTGGCAAACAGGAACGTCCCGTTCGGCTTCAACATCTGCAGGCAGGTCTTCGTGAGTTTCACCGCGACGTTGTGGGCGAGGTAGTCATAAAGGCCGGAGGCATAGACGAAATCGAACTTGCCAAGCTTGTGACCCCGCGTGAGCACGGTCCGCACCGAGCCGTCGATGGCTTCGACCGCGGTGCCCTGGAAATCGCGCGCGATCAGCCCAACGCTCTGGGGGTCCTGATCGAGCGCTACCCAACGCTTGAGCCGGCCCTCCGCCAAGGCGACCGAACGATTGGCTTCCCGCAAATGGCCGGCCGCGATCGCCAGGACCTCGGTTTCCGGTCCGTTCTTGGTTGCGATCTGATCGACGTATCGGGTCAAGAGATCGCGCCGCTCCCGTGCGGCGACGCATGACGGTACGTTCTGGGTATGGCTGTACAGGGCCTTGCCGACCTCCGAGGCGCTGGCCACGCTCTCTGCCACATGCGGATCGCAATAAATGTAATCAAGCAACTGCGCGTCGCCGGAATAGCCCCTGGGCTTGGTGAAGGACCAGTGCGTCAGCGGATCCTCGAGAAAATACTTCAGGATCGGATGGTTCTGCGCAACCGGTATCAACGCATGCCAGACGTCGGGATGAACTTTGGAATGCAGGCCATTGAGGAAGGACAGCAAGCGACCGACGATCTCGGCCGGGTTCTTGTCCTGTTCGACCTGCTGCTGTGTCGCGTGGAGAATGAGGGCCAGCTCCGCGCGAGCGGTTTCGAACGCTTCGCCATGATGCTCGAGCTTTCCCCGAGGCAGCGTGCCGGCGAGCATCTCGGCAGTAATCAAGCTTTTGCCATCAAGAACGGTCTGCACGCCATCACTCCATAGTTAACAGTCGGTTAACTTATTGCGTAGAATGCTCCCTTTGCCAATGTCGAGCCGACGGCATTTTATCGTTATGATTAATTTCCCGCCAACCATGTTCCTCTTTAGACGGCTTTCGGCCCTAATTCCGGGTTCGAGTTAACGGAAACTTGTCTTGCGCGATTGCATTTGTTTGCCCGGCGTCGCAATCGCCGTCGCGTCCAAGGAGCCGGCCCGCGTGGGGGCAGAAGCTGGAAATGAGTTCGGGAAACAAAATCCCTTTCAAACGGGGTCTATTGTGATGAACGAACACCTGTCATCCGTATTGGTCGATGCGGTTGATGCGGAGCCGTACGAGCCGCGCTACGAACTGGGGGCCGACGAGCTTCGCACCCTTTACCGCACGGAAGCGCAGGCGACGCGAAGAGGGGAAGCCAGGCCAGGGCTTTGGATCGCGGTTGCGATCTATCTCTTGTTTTCGGCAACCGATCTGCTGCTGATCCCGGATGTGGCCGCCTATACGATCACGGCGCGCTTCACGGTCGGATTGAGCGCGCTTTTGATCCTGGAAGCGCAGCTTCGCCATGGCGTCGGGACGGAATGGCTCGACGTGACCTGCGCCGGGGCCATTATCTTTGGCTATGTTGGTTGGCTGTGTCCGGCGATTATGGGCGCGGACAAGGAAAGTGTCTCTTACTATATGGTCTTTGGGACCATATTCATGATGAGCGCCAATCTTTTCTTTACGTTCAATTTCAAGCTTTCTATCGTAACTTCCGCAATAATTTTATGTATACTTTACATTGTAAACTACTTTGTTCCTTCAACCCTCACATACAAAATGGTTTTTGGGGCTTTCTATGTTTCTTGTTTTACGTTCACCTCGTATGTTAACTGGAAACTAAATGAGGAACGCTACAACGTCTTTCTGAATGCCCTGGAAGCCAAGATCCAGCACAATGAGGCGACCGAACGCGGCAAGGCCCTGCTGAGATTGTCGCGGACCGATCCGCTTACAGGTCTGGAGAACCGGCGCGCGATCGACGAGAAGCTGCGGGACTACTGGAGCGATTGGCAAAAGGTCGGCACCAGCTTCGGGGCGATCCTCATCGACGTGGACTTCTTCAAGAAATTCAACGACTGCTACGGCCATCAGGAAGGCGACCGCTGCCTGATCCATGTCGCCAATGCCCTGAGCGAGATGATCAAACAGTATAATGGTTCCATAGGCCGCTACGGCGGCGAAGAGTTCATCGTCCTGGCGCGCATGGAGACAAAAGAGCAGATCCTGAACATCGCCGAAGCCATTTGCAGCACGGTGGAGAACCTGGCGCTTACCCACGAGCTCCGGCGCGACGGCGTCTCGATCGTAACGGTGAGCGTTGGCGCCGCATTCACCAGGACGCAGACCGGGGCCAAGCTGGAGAAGATCATCCACGAGGCCGATCGCGCTCTCTATCTGGCAAAAGCCGGCGGCCGAAATTGTGCCCGGCTGTTCGATCCAACCGATCCGCAAAGCAGCGACGAGAGTGAGAACATTGCGGCCTTGCTGAAGATAGCGATCGGCCAGAATCTCGTTTCACTCGTTTACCAGCCCATCCAGGATGTCAAATCGGACCGGGTTGAAGCGGTAGAGGCTCTGATGCGCCTCAAGATGCTGGACGGCACATCGGTTCCGCCCAGCCTGTTCATTCCCGTCGCCGAACGAACCGGCGCGATCCTGGAACTCGGGCGCTGGGCGATAAGGACAGTGTGCGCCGAGCTCCTGGCAGACGATCACGTCCATGTCGTCAGTGTCAACGTCTCCCCGATCCAGCTTAAGACACCGGGCTTCGCAACGTCTGTTGCGACCATTCTGGGCGAGACCCGCGTCGCCGGCAGCAGACTGGCCTTCGAGATCACCGAAGGGCTGGAGATGGAGATGCATTCGGACATCCTGCGCTGCATCAGCGACCTGAAGCTGCTCGGGATCAAGATATGGCTCGATGATTTCGGGACGGGCTTCGCGGGCCTTTCGTGGCTTCGCCTGATCGATTTCGATACGGTGAAGATCGACCGCTCGTTTCTTCACGACTGCAGTTCCCCGAGCGGCAAGGCAATGCTGCAGGACATTATCACCCTGGTCCGAAATCGCGGCCACAAGATCCTGGTCGAAGGGGTGGAAACCGACGAGCAGATGGTCTTGATGCGCGAATTCGGCATAGACAAGATCCAGGGCTTCCATGTCGGCCGCCCCGCTCCCGCCGTCAGTTTCCAGGCAAAGCGGGCCATGCGCAAACGGTCATTTGCCGTGCTTAAGTCCGCATGATACGTGTGGGCGGTGGCATTTGGCTTAGAGCTTAGGCCGCTATTTGGCCGCGACGGGCCAAAAGCCGAAGTCTAGCTGACTTCACCTGAGCGCCGCGCCGGCTTCCAGTTTCTGGCCTGCTTCATATTCGGCAGGAACACCGTCAGCGGGCTGAGCCGCGGCGGATGTCGAGACGCGGCCCGGCACCAAAGACGACCACGTGGAGAAGGCCGGCGCCAGATCAGCCCGACCATCGCCGTCAGGATCATCGCACCATCCGCTTGGCGGACCGGGTCAAGATCGCCACCGGCGGCAAGGTGATTGCGTCTACTTTTTCCTGATGGGGATCTCGCGCAAACACCTTGCTTCCGCGAAACGGCTCGATCGAGGAATGCTATTCCCTAGATTAGTCTATTAAAACCATATATTTACTTTGATATTTGGCTCCCGGCCCTACCCTGCCAGCTCAACCACGATTGCTTGCAGGATTCCGGAACCGACAATGAGCAAGACCATCCGCTTCAATGCCTTCGAAATGAACTGCGTCGGTCACCAGTCGCCTGGCCTCTGGCGCCACCCGCGTGACCGGTCCTGGGACTACAAGGATCTGGAGTATTGGACAGATCTCGCCAGGCTTTTGGAGACCGGATTCTTCGACTCCGTCTTCATCGCCGATGTGATCGGCTATTATGATGTCTACAAGGGCAACCTCGACAATGCGTTGCTGCAAGGCGTGCAAATCCCGGTGAACGATCCGTTGCAGCTCGCCAACCCGATCGCCTTGGCCACCAAACATCTCGGCATCGGCATCACGGCTTCGACGAGCTTTGAGCATCCCTACACCTTCGCACGCCGCCTCTCGACGGCGGACCACCATACCAAGGGCCGTATCGGCTGGAACATCGTCACGTCCTATCTGGAGAGCGGGGCCAAGAACATCGGCCAGGGCGGGCTGCGCAGCCACGACAATCGTTATGACGTTGCAACCGAATATGTCGAAGTCCTCTACAAGCTGTTCGAGGGCAGTTGGGAAGAGGGAGCCGTGCTGCGCGACAAGGAGCGCGGGATATTTGCCGATCCGACAAAAATCCACGAGATCGGCCACAAGGGAAAATATTTTGATGTGCCGGGCTTTCACCTATGCGAACCTTCGCCACAGCGTACGCCCGTTCTCTTCCAGGCCGGCGCCTCGGGTGCCGGCAAGCAGTTCGCCGCCGGCCACGCCGAATGCGTGTTCATCTCGACGCCTCTGAAGGATGCCACCCGCGCCTATGTCGCGGAAATCCGCAAGCGCGCCGCCGAGCAGGGTCGCGATCCGAAAAAGGTGCTGATCTACGCGATGGCAACCATCATCGTCGATGAAACCGACGAAAAGGCACGGGCTAAATATCAGGATTACGCGAACCACGCCTCCTATGACGGCGCCCTGGTCCTGATGTCTGGCTGGACCGGCATCGATTTCGGACACTACAAACCGACGGATACGGTCAAGAAGGTCAAGACAAACGCGATCATCTCCGCCGTCGAGCATCTGGCCGGAGGCGACAAGGTCTGGTCCATCGAAGAGCTTGCAAAATGGGGCGGCATTGGCGGTCTCGGGCCGCTTTTCGTGGGATCGCCATCGACGATCGCCGATCTTCTGCAGGAGTGGGTCGAGGAAACCGACATCGACGGCTTCAACCTGGCTTATGCGCTGGCGCATGACAGCTTTGCCGACGTCATCGGATACGTCGTGCCGGAACTGCAGAAGCGCGGGGTCTACGCGACGCAGTATCGCGAGGGCACACTGCGCGAAAAGCTGTTCGGCGAAGGCCCCTATCTGCCGGCAAACCATCCGGCCCATCGCTTCCGCGACATCGAACGCGTCAAGCGCGACGAGGCCGCGGCGCAATCAACCTTGACCGAAGGGCACGCCCGCCAATCCGAACCGGCCTGACATCATCCCTGCACGGCGCCGAAGGGAAAGCGGCCCGCGCCGCCGGACCGTCGGACTTTGCCTCTGTTAGCCACCATGGAGCGCTGAATTCATGACAACGCCATCCGCACCCGCATTGGAAGTCAAGAACATCTCCCTCGCATTCAAAGGCGTGAAGGCGATCTCCGATCTAAGTTTCGAGGTGGCGCCTCAGGAAATCTGCGCCCTGATCGGCCCGAATGGGGCGGGAAAAAGCTCGCTGCTGAACATACTGAACGGCGTCTATGTTCCCGATTCAGGCGAGATCATCTTCGAGGGCGAACATTTCCATCGGATGCAGCCGCTGGAGGCCGCGCGCCGCGGCATCGGCCGCGGGTTCCAGAACAACGCGCTGTTTTCGGGAATGAGTGTCGCCGACAATGTCATTGCCGGCCTGTCCAGGCATGCTCGCGCAACGCTCCTGGAAGAAGCACTGCTTTTGCCGCGCGCACGCGCCGAGGCGCGCCGTTTCCGCGAGCGCGCCCATGAAGTCCTGCGCCTCTTCGATCTGGAGCGGCATGCCGAGACCACCGTGGCCTTGCTGCCCTACGGCGTGCAGAAGAAGGTCGAACTAGCGCGCGCCATTGTCGCGGCTCCCCGCCTGCTGCTTCTCGATGAACCGCTGGCAGGCATGAACAGCGCCGAGAAACAGGAAATCGCGCAGATCATTGCCAGGCTGAACCGCGACCTGAAGCTGACGATCGTGCTGATCGAGCACGATATCGGCATCGTGCTGAAGCTCGCTCACCATGTCGTCGTGCTCGATTACGGGCGCAAGCTGGCCGATGGCGCGCCGGATACCATTCGCGACAATCCCGAGGTCATCGCCGCGTATCTGGGCCACGACAAGGTTGAGATCGCCGCATGAACATGTTTCTCGAAACCCTCATCGGCGGCCTGCTGGCGGGCACGATGTACTCGCTCGTCGCCATCGGCTTCGTGCTTATCTACAAGGCCTCCGGCGTCTTCAACTACGCGCAGGGGTCCATCCTGCTGTTTGCAGCCCTGACCTTCGTGTCGCTGACCGATCAGGGTGTGCCGGTGCTGGTGGCGCTGGCGATCACGGTGGTCGTGCTTGCGCTGATGGCAGTCGGGATCGAGAGGCTGATCCTGCGCCCGCTCGTCAACCGCAGCCCGATGACGCTGTTCATGGCGACGCTCGGGCTGGCCTACATCGTCGAAGGGACAGCCCAAGGGCTCATGGGGTCGCAGGTCAGGGCGCTCGATCTCGGCATCGAGGATCTGCCGATCTTCCTCGGTGACATCATGATCAGCCAGTTTGATCTCACCGCCGCCGCAGTCGCGCTCGTCCTGGTGGTGGCCCTGTCGCTGCTGTTCAACAAGACCCGCCTCGGAGTTGAGCTCAGGGGCGTGGCCGACGATACTCGCGCCGCTCTCTCCATCGGCATCGATGTCAACCGCATCTGGCAGATCGTCTGGACCATTGCGGGGCTCGTCGGGCTTGTGGCCGGTCTGCTCTGGGGCGCCCGCCAGGGCGTGCAGTTCTCATTGTCGCTGGTGGTGCTGAAGGCCCTGCCGGTGCTCATCATCGGCGGCTTCACCTCTATTGCCGGCGCCATCGTCGGCGGGCTCGTTGTCGGTGCAACGGAAAGCCTAGCCGAAACCTATATCGGCCCCTTCCTCGGCGGCGGCATCACGCCCTGGTTTGCCTATGCGCTGGCGCTCGCCTTCCTCTTCATCCGCCCCGCCGGTCTGTTTGGCGAACAGAAAATCGAAAGAGTCTGAATCATGTCCGATATTGAACTCCGGCTTACCGGCGGCATAGGCGAGGGCGCAAGCACCCGGACACTGGCCGGCATAGCCGCAGCTGCCCTCATTGTTGCCCTACCTTTCCTCGCCACGGAATACTGGATCAATGCTATCGCCGTGCCGTTCCTTATTCTGTCGCTGGCAGGTCTCGGCCTTAACCTTTTGACGGGTTATGCCGGCCAGATATCGCTCGGCGCCGGTGCGTTCATGATGGTGGGCGCCTATGCGGCATTTGCCTTCCAGCTGCGGCTGCCCGAACTGCCGCTGCCATTCGCGCTGATAGCTTCCGGCATCGTCGCCGGCGCGGTCGGGTTCGCCTTCGGCTTTCCCTCGACCCGCATCAAGGGTTTCTATCTGATCGTCAGCACGCTTGCCGCGCAGTTCTTCTTCGAATGGCTGTTTCTCAAATTTCCGTGGTTCTACAACGGTGATCCGTCCGCCACGATCTCGCTTCCAGCGGGTCTGTCCGTCTTCGGCATCGATCTCAACAGCCCGCACGGACGCTATTACCTGACGCTCGCCAGCGTCGCCGTGCTGACCTGGCTTTCCTACAATCTCGTGCGCAGCCAGACCGGTCGCAACTGGATGGCCATCCGCGACATGGATACGGCAGCGGCCGTGATCGGCGTGCCGATCCTGCGCGCGAAACTCCAGGCCTTCGCCGTATCGAGCTTCATCTTGGGCATTGCGGGCGCACTCTGGGCATTTGCGTATCTCGGATCGGCCAGCGTGCAGAGCTTCGGCCTGACGCGATCCTACCAGATACTCTGCATCATCATCATTGGCGGCATGGGCACCATTCGCGGCGCTTATTTCGGAGCCGCCTTCGTCAGCCTGTTGCCGCTGGCGCTCGACTGGCTGTTCCAGCGGCTGCTCGGCGGCCATGTCGACGCCGGACTGCTTCAAAACATCCAGAAGGTGATCTTCGGGGTCCTCATCCTCTGGTTTCTCATCAAGGAACCGGAGGGACTAGCCCGCTTGCTGCAAAGACAGCGTGGAGATTTAGGCAATCGCCGCCTTGCGCGGCTCAAAATCAGGAGACAGACGTGAAGAAACTGATCATTGCCGCGCTTTTGGCGGGTGGCGCCTTCGTGGCGAGCCCCGCCACGCTCAACGCCGCGGACGTGTCGCAATATATCCCGCTGCCGACCTATCGTGTCGGTGCCTACGCCTCTTCGGGCGAACTCTGGTGGGCAGGCGAAAGGGACTATTTCCGCTATATCAATGAGGTCGAGGGCGGCATCGACGGGATAAAACTCAACTACGAAGAGTTCGAGACCGAGTGGAGCCCGGACCGGACTGTCGAGGTCTACGAGCGGGTCAAGGGCGGCAAGGATGGTTCGCCGATCGCTTTCTTCTTCACGCACGGCACGCCCGCGACCTATGCGCTGCTCGAGAAGGCTGCCGCCGACAAGATCCCGCTGATCGATCCGGCCGGTGGGCGCACCGAATCCATCGACGGCAGGGTGTTCCCGTATGCCTTCCCGCTGCTGTTCAGCTATTACAGCCAGGCCTCGACCGGCATCAACTATATCGCGTCCAAGGTCGGTGGGTTCGATAAGCTCAAGGGCTTGAAGATAGCAACCGTCTATCACGACAGCGCCTATGGGCGTGCCACCCAGCCCGCTGTCGACCTGCTCGCCAAGAAATACGGCTTCGAGAACATCCAGATCCCCGTCGCCGATCCAGGCAATGAACAGTCGCCGCAATGGCGCCAGGTCCATGAGCTGAAGCCGGACTGGGTGTTCTTGCGCACCTGGGGTGTCTCCACCGTGGTGGGCATCAAGACGGCAGCCCGCTTCGGCTTTCCGGCCGATCATATCATCGGCGACGTCTGGGCCGGCTCCGAATCCGACGTCATCCCGGCCGGGAAGGCGGCGATCGGCTATTCCGCCCTTGCGCCTTATCCGGCGGGGGCCGATTTCGAGATCCATCAGCGGCTCAAGAAATTCATTCTCGACGCCGGCAAGTCCGACCTGCGCGATCAGAAGTATTTCGGCGCCGTCAATTACAATGTCGGTCTGGTCAATGCCGCGCTCGCCGTGGAGGCGCTCCGCACCGGCTACAAGAAGTTTGGCGCTCGTCCCCTGAATGGCGATGAAGGCCGGTGGGCCTTCGAGCATCTGACCATCGACGAAAACCGTCTCAAGGAGATCGGCTTTGTCGGCCTGCTGCAGCCGATCCAGATCACGCCGCTTGACCATGAAGGCGGCGGCGCTGCCCGCATCCAGAGCTGGGATAGCAAGAAGTGGGTTCTCCAGACCGACTGGATCAAGGCCGACCACGAAGCGCTACGGCCGCTGATCGAGCAGCAAGCCGCCGCCTATGCCAAGGAACACGGCATCGCACCGCGTACGCCAGATACCGAAACCAATTGATATTCCACTTGATAGTCCCACCGGGGGAGGGGCGTCGTGCCCCTCCTTGCCTGAAACAGGAGTTCACCATGCACCAAAAGCTCGCCATGCACCAAAAGCTCTTGCGCGCTGCCCTGGCGGCTGCCACTTCGTTGCTGCTGCTTGCCAGTGCAGCCAAGGCCGTTGAAACCCAGCCGGGTCCCGACAGCGACAAACAGTTTTTCCCGATCGCCAGCTATCGCGTCGGCCCCTATGCGGCGTCGGGCGCTTCCATCTGGGCCGGGCAGATCGATTATTACCGCTATATCAACGAAGTCGAAGGCGGCATAAACGGCGTCAAGATTGTCTGGCAGGAATGCGAGACCGAATGGACGGCCGAAAAGGGCATCGAATGCTATGAGCGCTTCAAGCACGGGTTGAACGGCGCTCCGGTCGCCGCCTATTTCCCGAACGGCGCGCCGGCCGCCTATGCGCTTTCCGACCGCGCGGCCACGGACAAGATACCGCTGGTAACACTTGCCTACGGTCGCACCGAGGCCACCGACGGGCGTGTGTTCCCCTATATCTTTCCGGTCATGGTGACCTTCTACAGCGAGGCGTCGGCGGTCGTGAACTATGTTGCCGAGCGCGAAGGCGGCTTCGACAAGCTCAAGGGAAAGAAGATCGCCACCGTCTACCATGACAGCGCCTATGGCCGCGAGACGCTTGATCCGCTCGCCCTTCTGGCAAAGAAATACGGTTTCGAGAATATCCAGATTCCCGTTGCCGATCCGGGCAGCGAACAATCCTCGCAGTGGCGGCAGGTCCGCGAAGCAAAGCCGGACTGGGTGTTCCTGAGAACCTGGGGGGTTTCGACGCCGGTAGCCATCAAGACCGCGGTGCGTTTCGGCTTTCCCGCCGACCACATCATCGGCGATGTCTGGGCTTCGTCCGAGGAAGACGTGATCCCGGCCGGCGAAGCGGCGAAGGGATATCTGGCGCTGACGCCTTATCCGGCCGGCGCCGACTTCAAGATCCACGAGCGTTTGAAGAAGGACATCATCGACGCCGGCAAGTCCGACCTGCGCGATACCAAGGCCTTCGGCAGCGTCTATTACAATTCAGGTCTCGTCGGCGCCCTGCTCTCTGTGGAGATCGTTCGGCAGGCCCAGGCCAAGTTCGGCAACCGCCCGATCACCGGAGAAGAAGGCCAGTGGGCGCTGGAGCACCTGAAGCTTGATGACGCAGCCCTTGAAAGGGCAGGTTTCCGAGGCCTGGTGCAGAACCTCCAACTGACGCCCGCGGACCATGAGGGCGGCGGCGCGGTGCGCGTGCAGCAATGGAACGGGTCCAAATGGTCTCTCGTCAGCGACTGGGTGCAGGCCGATCGCACAACGCTGCGTCCGTTGATCGACGCGAAATCCGAGGCCTATGCCAAGGAGCATGGAATTACGCCCCGCGATATCGGCAGCAACTGACAGGACGCGGCGGCCGCTTTGACGGTTTCCCACGATAAGGAGAAACGCCATGACCACGACATCGAAGCCCGTCGCCCCGGCGGCTGATCAGGACACCCTTCTCGAAGTGTCGGGCATCGAAGTCGTCTATGGGGGCGCCATTCTGGCCGTCGCCGATGTGTCGCTGACGATCGGCAACGGCGAAATCGTTGCTTTGCTTGGAGCGAACGGTGCCGGCAAGAGTACTGTGCTCAAGGCGATTTCGGGCCTGGCCAGCGCCGATCGGGCCAAGGTGGGCCGGGGGCATATTCGCCTCGACGGTGAGGATATTCTCGGGCTTGCGGCCAACAGACTGGCAACGCGGGGCATCGTCCACGTCATGGAAGGGCGCCATGTCTTCTCGCATCTGACGGTCGAGGAGAACCTCTTGACCGGCGCATTTCTGCACCGGCCAAGCCGCAAGGAGCTGCAGCGTCAGCTCGACGACGTCTACGGCTGGTTTCCACGCCTGCGCGACAAGCGGCGCACGCATGCCGGGCTTGCGTCCGGCGGCGAACAGCAGATGCTGGCCATCGGCCGGGCGTTGTTGACGCAACCAAGGCTCGTCCTGCTCGACGAGCCCTCCATGGGGCTCGCACCGCGCATCGTTCAGGAAATCTTCGCGATCATCGCGCGCCTTAACCGGGAGAAAGGGACGGCCTTTCTGCTGGCGGAGCAGAATGCGGCTCTCTCGCTTGCCTACGCACAGCGCGGCTATGTTCTTGACACCGGCCGCGTGGCGCTCGAAGGGCCGGCGGCCGACCTTGCAGCGCGTGACGATCTCCACCGCATCTATCTGGGCGACGCGCCCTGACGCAGTCGTCGCGTTCGATCCGCGAATGTCTTCGAGGATGCATCTCGCGGGCAGAGGCCGGCGGGTGAGGTCCGACCGTCGAGAAGGCCGGGCCGGCTACCGGTCGCCGATCAACGCGGCGCGTAGCGCCTGGATCTGCCGGTTCAAGGCATCGAGCTCGGCCAGCGTCATGCCCGAGCGTTCGACCAAGGTCTCGTTCAGACAGTTGCACTGGACCAGCAGCGCGCGCCCGGCTGATGTCAGGTCGACCTGCACCTGGCGTTCGTCGGTCTGGCTGCGCTGGCGGGTCACCAGCCCGGCTTGCTCCATTCGCTTCACCAGCGGCGTGACGGTGCTCGATTCCAAAGCCAACCGGTTGGCGATGGTGCCGACCGACATCCCATAGGCCTCTCCAAGTGCGTTCAGCACCAGGTACTGCGGATAGGTGATGCCCATCTCGTCCAGCATCGGCTTGTAGGTGCGGTTGATCGCCATGCTGGTGGCATAGAGCGTGAAACAGAGCTGATTGTCCAACGGGAGAGGCACGGCGCATTCCTTTTGCCAATATGGGCATCAATTCGATACCACGAAAAATGATATCGCGATACATATTTTTGTAGACAAGGGTTTTGGGCTCCGTTAGCTATATCGTTATCGCGATATTGTTTATCGCGGAAATAACCAGAAGGAGATTGAGATGACCTCGCAAACCAAGCCCAGCTCCGGTAGCGGCACGATCACCACCAAGGACGGAACGCAGATTTACTACAAGGACTGGGGGACCGGGCAGCCTGTCGTCTTTCATCACGGCTGGCCGTTGAGCAGCGACGATTGGGACGCCCAGATGCTGTTCTTCCTGTCACAGGGCTACCGTGTCATTGCCTATGATCGCCGAGGTCACGGCCGCTCGACCCAGACGGATATCGGCAACGAGATGGATACCTATGCCGCCGATGTGGCGGAACTTGCCGCCCATCTGGGTCTCAAGAACGCCATTCATGTCGGCCATTCGACCGGCGGCGGCGAAGTGGCACGTTATGTCGCTCAATATGGCGCCGGCGGCCGTGTCGCCAAGGCAGTGCTGATCGGCGCGGTACCGCCAATCATGCTCAAGACCGCGGCCAATCCCGACGGCTTGCCGATCGAGGTTTTCGATGGCTTCCGCTCCGCCCAGGCAGCCAATCGCGCCCAGTTCTTCCGCGACATTCCATCAGGTCCGTTCTACGGCTTCAATCGTCCGGGTGCGGAGGTATCGCAGGGCGTCATCGACAATTGGTGGCGCCAGGGCATGATGGGCGGCACCAAGGCGCATTATGATTGCATCAAGGCCTTCTCGGAAACCGACTTCACCGAGGATCTGAAGGCGATCGACGTGCCTGTGCTGGTCATGCACGGCGACGACGACCAGATCGTTCCCATCGCCGACTCGGCGCTGCTGACGATCAAGCTGCTCAAGAAGGGCGAACTCAAGGTCTACAAGGGCTTCCCGCACGGCATGGCCACGACCCATGCGGACGTCATCAACGCCGACCTGCTGGCCTTCTTCAAGGCGTAAGGCGCTTCCGAAGAGACTACAAAGCACCCGCCCTCAGGCGGGTGCAGTTTGTGGGTTCAGATCCGCCTGATCTAGGCGGCCGCCTGCGCCTTGCGCGCTTCCTTCATGTTCGGCAGGAACACGGTGAGCAATCCAAGAAACGGCAAATACGAGCAGATCTGGAAGACGAAATCGATGCCCTTCATATCGGCGACGATACCGAGCACGGCCGCCGCGATGCCGCCCATGCCGAAGGCGAAGCCGAAGAAGATGCCGGCGATCATGCCGACGCGGCCCGGCACGAGCTCCTGCGCAAAGACGACGATGTTCGAGAAGGCCGAGGACAGGATCAGGCCGATCAGCACCGTCAGCACCATTGTCCATTCCAGATTGGCGTAGGGCAGGGCGAGCGTGAAAGGCAGCACGCCGACGATGGAGAACCAGATCATCGCCTTTTGCCCATAGCGGTCGCCGAACGGGCCGCCGAGCAGGATGCCCAGCGCCGAGGCACCGAGGAACAGGAACAGCATGACCTGCGACATCTGCACCGAAACGCCGAACTTATGCATGGAATAGAAGGTGTAGTAGCTGGCGAGGCTGGCGATGTAGGCATTCTTGCTCAGCACCAGCAATGTCAGCACGATCAATGCATTCGTCACCTTGCGGCGCGGGAAAGGCGAAACGAAGCTCGCCGCCTTGCGGGTGCCCTGCGCGGCACGCAGCCGGCTGTACCAGCCGCCGACCTGCCACAAAACGATGATGCCGATCAGCGAGCCGACGGCGAACCAGGAAATGCTGGTCTGGCCGAACGGCACGACGATGAAGGCCGCCAGCAGCGGCCCCATGGACTGGCCGAAATTGCCGCCAACCTGGAACAGCGACTGCGCCAAGCCGAAGCGGCCGCCGGAGGCGAAGCGGGCGATGCGCGAGGATTCCGGATGGAAGATCGCCGAGCCGATGCCGATCAGCGAGGCGCCGATCAGCAGCAGCGAATAATGCCCGGCATAGGCGAGCACGATCAGGCCGATCAGCGATGCCGCCATGCCGTAGGGCAGCGAATAGGGCATCGGCCGCTTGTCGGTGATCATGCCGATCACAGGCTGCAGCAGCGATGCCGTCACCTGAAAGGTGAAGGTCAACAAGCCGATCTGCCAGAAATCGAGGCCATAATTCTCTTTCAGGAGCGGGTAAATGGCCGACAGCAGCGACTGCATGATATCGTTGATGCAATGGCAGAAGCTCACCGCCAGGATGACGGTGAAGGCCGTCGCCTGGGCTGAAGCGTGACTGGTGGTCGCCGGTGGGGCGACGCTGGCGGCTGTCGTATCGGTCAAGGTAGGCTCCGTGGTCTTTTTGGCGGGCACACCCGCAGGCAGTTGACGGACGCTCCTGCGGCCGCCTTGTCGGACGCTCCTGTGGGGCGCCTGGGGACGGTGCCTTATAAGCCGCTTGCGACACGACTTCTTTCGTGGTTTGGTCCAATAGTTTCGCAAGTGGGCCATATCGGATGCCGCACGGCAAAGAAGTCTTTCACGTCGGCAATGTCAATCTCGGCCAGTTGCACGAGAGCCGTTGGCAATGGCTTGAGCAAGTGGCCGGGCCGGCGGTGGCACTGCCGACCGAATATCCGGACGGCTACCGCGTGCCGCAGCACCGCCACAGCCGCAGCCAGCTCTTGCATGCGCTTGTCGGCGTGGTGCTGGTGACGACGCGGTACGGGCGCTGGATGGTGCCGCCCGACCACGCGATGTGGATTCCAGCCGGCACCGAGCATTCCGTCGAGATGCTGGGCGATGTCTCGATGCGTTCGGTTTATGTCATGCCTCAGGCGATCCCCGGGCTGCCTGAAGGCTTGCGCGTCGTCGGCGTCACCGACCTGATGCACAGCCTGATCGTGGAATCGGAAAAGCTGCCGCAAGGCGGCGTTCTGGAAGGACGCGGTGGGCTGATCATGAACCTTTTGCTGCACGAAATCCCGACCTTGCCGGAACGGCCTCTCGGGCTGCCATTCCCGTCCGATCCAAGGCTGTCGGCGCTGTGCCGGCGCTTCGTCGCGGCACCGTCGCCGCACGCGACGATCGACGAGTGGGCCGATGCAGCCGGCATGAGCCGGCGTTCGTTCACGCGCGCCTTCCAGCGCCAGACCGGCCTGTCGCTGTCAACATGGCGCCAGCAGGCCTGCCTGTTCGCGGCGCTGCCCAGGCTGGCGGACGGCGAGCCGATCACCAGGGTGGCGCTCGATCTCGGCTATGACAGCGTGCCGGCCTTCATCACCATGTTCAAGCGCATGCTGGGGACCTCGCCGCGCGGCTATATGCGCGGCGCACGAGAGAGCGTCGAGGTCGCTCGTCGCCTGATCGGGCCGGTTCGGTTGGAAAGCTCTGCGCCGTAACGGCAGGTGCTGTTCTAGAAGCATCTCACCGTTTCACGGAAACGGCGATCTGCTCTAACTCTTTGTCGCAGTTCTAGACGGAAAACCGCTTCACACTTTTCCTGGAATTGCTCTAGTCGAACAGGCTCGACACCGATTCTTCGGTCGCGGTGCGCGAAATGGCTTCGCCCATCAGGTCGGCGATCGAGATGACGCGGATGTTGGGAGCATCGAGCACGCCCTGCGTCGGCTGGATGGAATCGGTGATCACCAGTTCCTGGAGCTTCGAACCGCTGATGCGGGCAACCGCGCCGCCCGACAGCACGCCGTGCGTGATATAGGCGGTGACGCTGGTGGCGCCGTTGGCCAGCAGCGCATCGGCGGCGTTGCACAGCGTGCCGCCGGAATCGACGATGTCGTCGATAAGCAGGCAATCCTTGCCGGCGACCGCGCCGATGATGTTCATGACTTCCGATTCGCCGGGACGCTCGCGGCGCTTGTCGACGATGGCCAGTTGCGCATCGAAGCGCTTGGCCAGCGCACGGGCGCGGACCACGCCGCCAATGTCGGGCGAGACCACCACGACGTTGCCGAGCTGCTTGTATTTGGCCTTCACGTCGCGGGCCATCACCGGCACGGAAAACAGATTGTCGGTCGGAATGTCGAAGAAGCCCTGGATCTGGCCGGCATGCAGGTCAAGCGTCAGAACGCGGTCGACACCGGCGCGGGTGATCATGTTGGCGACCAGCTTGGCCGAGATCGGCGTGCGGCCGGAGGCGCGGCGGTCCTGCCTGGCGTAGCCGAAATAGGGGATGACCGCCGTGATGCGCTTGGCCGAGGAACGCATGAAGGCATCGATCATGATGAGCAATTCCATCAAATGATCGTTGGTTGGGAACGAGGTCGATTGCAGGATGAAGACATCCTCGCCGCGCACGTTTTCCTGGATTTCGACGAAGATTTCCTGGTCGGCGAAGCGCCTGACCGTGGCTTTGCCCAGCGGGACGTTGAGGTACCGGGCGACCGCTTCGGCCAGCACCCTGTTGGAATTGCCCGCGAAGAGTTTCATGCACGGTTCCTGGTGGAGGATGATGAGACCTGACGGACTCGCTTGCGCCCTTTAACCGGGCTTTTAGCGGCCCGCGCCGGTATTGCAAGCGCCGAGATCGGGAATCCGCCGGCTAAACTCAAGAAAGCTCCGCGCCATCGCCGGGCTGCCACAGGGAGCAGCGGACTTGCGCTGCTCCTTCTTCTCGTTGGGCATCGGATTTTCCCAAAACTGTCTCCACTTTTGGGTCCGATGCCTCTAGCCGGCCTTGCCGCCGAGCCAGGCCGCGAATTGGTCGATGGTCTGGTCGGCGATCGTCTGCATGGTGGCCGGCGAGACCCCCTTCCAGCTGTCGCCGCCCACGCTGGCGCCGGAATTGACCGACGGGGCCTTCTGCTGACCATTGATGCGGTGCAGCCGGTTGCCGGCGGGGTCATAGACATCCCAGACATAGATGACGGTGGTGTCGGCGCCTTCCGACATCGTCGAGAAATAGCCCTTCAGCACATGTGTCACGGTCTGGTCGGCGCTGCCGGCGAGCGTGATACCGCGCTGCCTGGCGCGGGTCTGCAACTCCGCCGTCAGAGGTGTCGCGGCTTCTACCGAAGCGCCGACGATCGGCGCGATCTGCAGGCGGGTCTTCGACAGGATGGCAGCGCTTTGGGCTGATGTGACCGGTGCGGCGGTAGTTGCGAAAGCGCCCGCCGTGCTGGTGGCGGGCCCGGCCGGAACCGTGCTGCCTGACGTTGCGGGCAGCGTCTGGGTCGACGTCGCCGGCGGCGTGATCGCCGACGGTTCGAGCACGTCCTTTGCGTTGGTGCAGGCGGCAAGAGCCAATGCCACAAGCAATGACACGGTCGTCACATGCGATCGTCTCATTTGCCTTCTAACTCCTTGGCGAAGAACGCCTCCCATTGTGGATTCACTGTACGATCAAGTCGAGATCATGGCGGGACAGCGGCTTGGGCTGGGATTCGGTGGTCAGGTAGGTGCGGCCAAGCGTCATCGCCGTCTCGGTATCGGAGTCCATGATGATCATATGGGCGAACAGCGTCATGTTGGGCGCGATCGGTTCGGGATTGCCCTGGTAGAACATCGGCATGTCCATCCAGGACGGGGTGAAGCGGGCGCCGACTGAATAGCCGCAGGCGTTCAGCCGGTGCTTGGTCAGGCCGTGCGCCTCCATGGTGCGGGCATGAGCATCGAAGACGTCGCCGAAGCTGTTGCCCGGCATCATCGCCTTCTCGACAGCCAGGAGTGCTGCGCGGGCGGCGTCGAACAGTTCCTGATGGCGCTTCGACACCTTGCCGGTCAGCACCGTGCGCATCATCGGCGCATGGTAGTGGTTGAAGACGCCGGCCCATTCGAGCGTCAGCTGGTCATTTTTGGTGAGCTTGCGGCGGCCGGCCTTGTAGCGGCACAGCAGCGCATCGACGCCGGAGCCGATGATGAATTCGTTGGCCGGATAGTCGCCGCCGCCGGCAAAGATCGCACCCTGCATGGCGGCCAGGATCAGGGCTTCGTCGCCGCCCTGCTTGATCAGCGGCAGCGCCGCGTCGAGCGCATCATCGGAAAGATTGGCGGCCTTCTCGGCCTTGGCGACCTCGGCCGGGCTCTTGAACAGGCGCAGACGGCCGACAATGCCGGACGCATCGGCGATCTGGCCGAAGGTCTGCAACTGTTCGTCGAGCCGTCGGCCATTGAACGCGGTCAGGCCATGGGTGTCGTATTCGACACCGATGCGGGCGCCGAGCAGGTCGAGTTCGTTGAGCAGATTGCGCAGGTCGACCGCCGGATTGGCGCCGTTGCGGTCCGTCCACAAGACGATATTGTCGATAATCGAGGTCTGACGCGCCTGGCGCAGGTCGGCCGAGCGGGTCAGAAGCACCATCGAACCGTCGGCCTTCACTACCAGGCACTGGAAGAAGCAGAAGCCGAACGTGTCGTAGCCGGTCAGCCAGTACATGCTTTCCTGCGCGAACAGCAGGATGGCGTCGAGCTTCTTTTCGGCCATCTCGATGATCAGCCGGTCGCGCCGCGCGTCAAATTCAGATCGTTCAAAATGCAGCGCCATTATTCCCTCTCCAAGACAATTGCCGAAACCTGCCGGCCGTAATCGGGCTCCTTGCGATGCGTGGTGCGCCGGTAGGAGTAGAACAGGCCTTCCTCGGCGTAAGTGCAGCGGTCAAGGCCCTCAGCCGTCACGCCGGCCTTGGCCAACCGGTCAACCGTGTAGCGGTTGAGATCGAACATCGCATGGCCGGCATTGGCGGACGGCGCGAAATAGAGGATGTTTTCGGCGGCGACTTCGACAAAGCGGGCGACGAATTCCGGGCCGACCTCGTAGTTTTTCGGGCCGATGGAGGGGCCTAGCACGGCGACGATGTTTTGGCGCCGGGCGCCGAGGCTTTCCATCGCCAGGATGGTGTTTTCGAGCACGCCGGTGAACGCGCCTTTCCAGCCGGCGTGCGCGGCGCCGATGATGCGCGCCTGCGCATCGGCGAACAGCACGGGACCGCAATCGGCGGTAGAAGCGCCGATGGCGATGCCCGGCCGGTCGGTGACGATGGCGTCTGCCTTGGGCCGCTCGCCGGCAAAGGGCTCCCTGGCGATGATGACGTCGGGCGAATGGACCTGCCAGGCGGTCAACAGATGGCTCGCCGGCACGCCCATCCATGCCGCGACGCGGCCGCGGTTCTGCGCCACAAGCATCGGGTCGTCATTCGATCCGGTGCCGATGTTGAGGCCCTGGTAGATGCCGCCGGAGACACCGCCGACGCGGGTGAAATAGCCGTGGCGGATGCCTTGTGCCCGCGCCTTGTCCAGCAGCGGCGACCGAACGGGATCCGGTTTGGTCTGATTCAGCATGCGGGCGTTGTTGTCCGTGTGGGCGGTTTCGTCAAGAAGAAGGTGCTTGGTCGAGAACAGGCGCTGCAAAGCGCGGACGGGAGATTGGGAGGGGTGGCGGTAAAAAGTCAATCCGCCCCGGCGAAAGGCCGAACCTCCACGCCGCGGGGTAGCACCGCAAGCACCTTGAACAGCTCGCCCATGGCTTGCGGCCCTGCGAGGCGCTCGACGTCCCCGGCGATCCTTTCGCGCGCCGCCTGGCCGGCATCGGCGCCAAGCCGGCCGGCGCGCTCGAGGATACCCATGCCGAGGAGGAAGTCGCCCTGTGTCGTCAGATGGGCTTCGAGGCCATGTGCACGCACGATCGCGGCAAGGGCGGCGAAATCGACATGGGAGGTGAGGTCGGCCTCACCGGGATTGGCCAGCACATCTTCGTGATCGTGGCTGCGCAAGGCCTGAAGCGTGTCCCCGACACCCGGCTGGAAATGGCCGTAGTCGAGAAACAGGCCAACGCCGCCATGCCTGGATATGCGCTCGGCGATCGTTGCCATGAGCGCGGTGCGGGCAGGCGCCACTTCGGCAATCGCACCTTGCGGCGCTTGAGTGGCATCGGCGGGCAGCAGCGTCGGGTCGACCGAACCGGCGCCGGCGAAGAAGCAAAGGTCGTTGGTCTCGTCGAGGCCGACCATGCGCTCGCGCCAGCCGGTGCCGGCTCGGACGAACTGGCGGATGGGCACGGCGTCGAACAGTTCGTTGCCGACGATGAACAGCGGTTGCTGCGGCAAGGTCTCGATGGTTTCATGCCAGCCAACCGCGAAGGGTGTGGCGCCAAGCGTCTGCTTCTGCACCTCGGTCAGGCGCGGGCTGGTCTCGATCATGGCGAAGGTGGCGCCGCTGGCCAGATCAGGATCGAGCCGCGACAGCGTACGCAACATGTCCTTCATCAGCGTGCCGCGGCCGGGGCCGATCTCGGCGATGGTGGCCGGCAGCGGCCGGCCGCTCGCCTGCCACGCCTGGTACATCCACACGGCGACCAGTTCGCCGAACATCTGGCTGATTTCCGGCGCGGTGATGAAGTCGCCGCCCGCACCAAAAGGCTCGCGCGTCGTGTAGTAGCCGTCCGCCGGGTCGAACAGGCACAGCGCCATGTATTCGTTGATCGGAAGTGGCCCCAATGCCTCGATCAGGTCGACGATGCGGGTTTTCAGCCGTGTCATGCCGGCTGCGGCTGCGCCACCGGCCTGGCGGTCAGCATCGCCCAGATACCGGCCAGCACCATCGGCGTCGACAGGATCATGCCCATGGTCAGCCAGTTGGTGCCGAGGAGGTAGCCGAGCTGCTGGTCGGGCTCGCGGAAGAACTCGACGAAAATGCGCGACAGGCCGTAGCCGCAGATGAAGGCGCCGCCGACGAAGCGCGGCGTCTTCAGCTTGAGGCGCGAATGGGTGAGGATGCGCAGCACGAGGAACAGCACCACGCCTTCGAGAAGCGCCTCGTAGAGCTGGCTCGGGTGACGGGCAAACGGCCCGCCATTGGGGAATTCGAAAGCCCAGGGCACGTCGGTCGGGCGCCCCCATAGCTCGGAGTTGATGAAGTTGGCGACGCGCACCAGGCCAAGGCCGACCGGCACGCCGGCCGCCACGACGTCAAACAGCGACCAGATGCGGATGCCGCGCTTGATGGAAAACAGCGTCATGGCGAGGATGACGCCAAGCAGGCCGCCATGGAACGACATACCGCCTTGCCAGACCGCCAAGATGTCGAGCGGGTGGGCGATGTAGCGTGGCAGATCATAGAACAGCACATAGCCGGTGCGGCCGCCCAGCACGACGCCGATGGCCGCCCAGACGATGAAGTCGTCGAGATCCTCCGGCTTCATCGGCAGGACGCCGTTCGGCCATAGCTTGGCATTAGAGGCGAGCCGCTTGGCATACCACCAGGCGAACAGGATGCCGACGATATAGCCGACGCCATACCAATGCACCGCCAGCGGCCCGATCTGGATGAGGATCGGGTTGATGTTGGGGAAGGGTAGGGAGGCCAGCGGCAGCAGGAAATATTCGTTCAACGGGGAACTCTCATTGCGAAACGCGTTTGCGCGCGGACCATGCGGCAGGGTTTTGGCAGGGTCAAGGCAAGGTGGGCGCCCTCGACTTGATGCCGCAGCGCGGCGCAACATGCTTGCATTCGACGCGCGGCGCCATTACCTCATTTCGAGCAAGCGAGGATTTGCCATGTCGACCGGACCGAACCGCATTCTCGATGAATTCGCCAAGCTGATGACCGATGCCGCCGGCGCTGCCCAGGGCGTGCGCCGGGAGGTGGAGACCGCCTTCAAAGGCCAGGCCGAACGCATCCTCAACACCATGGACGTGGTGCAGCGCGAAGAGTTCGAGGCCGCGCGCGAGATGGCCGCCAAGGCCCGAGAAGAAAACACCCGCCTTGCCGCCCGTATCGAGGTGCTCGAGGCGAAGCTTGCGGAACTGGCCGGTGACGCCGCACCGGCGGCGGCGGCCAAGCCCCGCGCAAAAAAAAATAATCGTTAAACTTTTCCACATAGCCCGATCCTGAAAAGCGCTTTGCCGTGAATCGCTTAACGGCATTGCATGAATCTTTGTGACAGCGGCTTTCCACATGCGAATGACGCAGTGCGAAAAATTGGGCTGTTCACGCGACTCCCGATCAATAGACTGAATTTGTTGCATGATTCGGAGCAGGGTCATGCGACCGGGCGGTGGGGTCCGGTCTGGGGTCTTTGCGTCGAGAAGTAGTCTTTTGCGCAGGAAAGTCCTGGCCGTCCGAGTTCTAGACAAGATTGTTCGTTGTGTGTGCCCTCCCGCGGAGCGTGTGGCGGCGCTCGTACAGAACGACAGGAAGCATTCCATGGAACTTCTCGAACTCGAATTCTCCCGCGAAATCCATCCGGTGGATGTTATCGAGCAGGTGGCCCACAACAACGACTGGTCCTTTGAGCGGGCAGGCGACGACGAGATTTCGATCTCGGTTGCCGGAAGCTGGACCGACTATCACGTCTCCTTTTCGTGGATGGAGGATTTCGAAGCGCTGCACCTGGCCTGTGCCTTCGACATCAAGGTGCCGGAGACCCGCGCGCTGGAAGTGATGCGGCTCTTGTCGTTGATCAATGAGCAGATGCTGTTTGGCCATTTCGACCTTTGGGAGCAGGAGGGCGCGATTATGTTCCGCCAGTCGCTGCTGCTGGCCGGCGGGGTCGAGCCGTCGAGCCAGCAGGTCGAAGTGCTGCTGTCGTCGGCGCTGGAAGCCTGCGAATGCTATTTCCAGGCGTTCCAGTTCGTCGTCTGGTCGGGAACCTCGGCCAAGGACGCCCTGGCCGGCGTGCTGTTCGAGACCTACGGCAACGCCTGAGTCCCCGTAAGGCAGACAAGACCAAGATGAGTTCGAACAGCGAGCGCAAGCCCGAGATCAGTTTTGCCGATTTCGATCGTGTCGACATCCGCGCCGGCACGATCGTCGAGGCCGAACCGTTTCCCGAGGCGCGCAAGCCCGCATTCAAGCTGAAGATCGATTTCGGCCCCGGCATCGGCATCAAGAAATCGTCGGCGCAGATCACCAAATATTATACACCGGAGACGCTGATCGGCCGGCAGGTGTTCGCGGTGGTCAATTTCCCGCCGCGCCAGATCGGTCCATTCATGTCGGAAGTGCTGACGCTCGGCTTTCCCGACGAAGAGGGCGCTGTGGTGCTCGGCGCGATTGAGCGCAAGGTGCAGGATGGCGGGCGGTTGTTTTAGGCTAGAGGAACGACCGTCGCGTTCCTTCGCGCTTCCTCCGTGTTGCTGATGTCGAACAGTACGGTGCCGCCAGCCTTTGGTCAGGCCGCCAGCTTGCGCGTTGTGCCCAGTGCTTCCTCGACCGTATCGAGAAACATCTCCGCACAGGCTTTCCAGCTATAGCGCATGGCACGTTCGCGGGCTTCGGCACGGTCTACATTGAGCGCCGCAAGCGAGGCCTCGCGCAGATCGTTGGAGACCGCGCCGCCAAAGCCGTCGCCGACGATGTCGATCGGCCCTGTCACCGGATAGGCGGCAACCGGCGTGCCGCTGGCCAATGCCTCGATGATGACGTTGCCGAACGTGTCGGTGCGGCTCGGGAAGACGAAGACATCGGCCGAGGCATAGATCTCGGCCAGTTCGTCGTTGGGGCGATGGCCGAGGAAATGCGCTTGCGGATATTTTGCCTTGAGCCTGGCAAGCTCGGGGCCTTCACCGACGATCACCTTGCTGCCCGGCAGGTCGAGGTCGAGAAAGGCGGAGAGGTTTTTTTCGATGGCGACGCGGCCGACGCAGAGGAAGACAGGGCCGGGGAAGCCGAGATCCTTCTTCTTGTCGGGCCGGAAATGGTCGGTGTCGACGCCGCGCGTCCACGGCCGCAGCTTGGTGAAGCCGCGCGCTGAGAGGTCGTCTGCGAGCGACTGGGTGGCGACCAGCGTGCCTTGGCCGGAATTGTGGAAATCGCGCAGCCAGCGATAGGCCCAGCTCTCCGGCACCGGCAGCCGTGCGCTGAGATATTCGGGGAAGCGCGTGTGATAGCTGGTGGTGAACGGCCGGCCGGCATTGCGGCAATAGCGCCGCGCCATGATGCCGAGCGGTCCTTCGGTGACGATGTGGATGTGGTCGGCTCTGCCGGCGTCAATCAGCCGCGCGACATGGCCGGGCGTGGTCAGCGCCAGCCTGATGTCGGGATAGGTCGGCAAGGGCAGGGTGCGAAAGATGTTCGGCGTCAGGAAATCCACGGCGACATCGAAGGATTTCAGCGTCTCGGTGAGCCGCTCCAGCGTGTGGACAACGCCGTTAACCTGCGGCCGCCAGGCATCGGTGACCATCAATATGCGCATGGCGGCCCTTTGCAGGAAAGGTCGACGGTTGCCTTGAGACGATGCCGGAACGGCGACCAGCCCGCTGCTCTCGCTTCGCTCCAGCGCACCCGGACGGGCACGGGGTCGAAGATAGACGGTAGGCCCGAATCAATTGAGGTCGCGCGCTTCATGCACGCTCTTGATCATGGTTTCATGACGGGCCGATGAAGCCGGTTTCCACTTTTCGGAATCGTGCCCGGTTATGCGGGAACCTTGATGACAGCGCGCAGTCCGCCGAGCGGGCTGTCTTCAAGAGTGATGTCGCCGCCATGAGAGCGGGCGATGTCGCGGGCGATCGACAGGCCGAGCCCGGTGCCGCTGGCATCGAGGTTGCGGGCCTCGTCGAGCCGCACGAAGGGTTTGAACACGTCCTCGCGCCGGTCAGCGGGGATGCCCGGACCATCGTCGTCGATGGTGACCAGCAGCGAGCCGCGGCCATGGGTGGCGTTGACTTCCACCGTCTTGGCATAGCGGAAGGCGTTGCCGATCACGTTGGACATCAGCCGGGCAAAGGCGTTCGGCCGCACATGCACATCGGGGTCTCCGGCAAGCGTCGTCGACAGCTTGCGCTTGCGCAGCCTGGCCTCCTCGTCGAGCTTCTCGAAATAGGCCTCGAGATCGAACCGTCCGGCGTCTTCCGAAGCCTCGCCACGGGCAAAGGCGAGATAGCCTTCGAGCATCGACTGCATGTCGTCGATGTCCTGGTCGAGCGCGGCCTTGGTCTCGGCCTTGCCGCCGGAAAGCGCCAACTGCAGCTTGAAGCGGGTGAGGATGGTTCGCAGGTCATGGCTGACGCCGGTCAGCATGGCGGTGCGCTGCTCGATCTGGCGCTCGATGCGCTCGCGCATCTGCATGAAGGCAAAGCCGGCGCGGCGAACCTCCTCGGCGCCGCGCGGCCGGAAGTCGCGCGGCATCGGCCGGCCCTTGCCGAAACTTTCGGCGGCTTCGGCGAGCATCAGGATCGGCCGGATCTGGTTGCGCAGGAAGGGAATGGCGATCATCAGGAGCACCAGCGAGGTGCCGACCATCCAGATCAGGAAGATGTGGGTGTTGGAGGCATAGGCCTGGCTGCGGCGCACGAAGACGCGCAGCACCTTGCCCTCGAGCTGCACGCGCACCTCGACGATGTTGGAGTTGCCGACCGTGTCGATCCAGAACGGGCGGTTGATCTGGCGGGTGATCTCGGACGAGAGAACATCATCCAAAATCGAGAAAAACGGTTTTGGGCCGGGCGCGGGCAGCGGGTCGGGCGGCAAGAGGTCGACCTTCAGCTGCATGCGGTCCTGGGCGATGCGGATGATGTTGGTGTAGTCGGCATCGCGCGGATAGGTCTCGATCAGGTCGATGATGGCGGCAATGTCGCGCACGGTGGCCTGCGACAGGCGCTGCGTCACGGTTGCCCAATGACGTTCCATGAAGACGAAGGCGACGACCGATTGCAGCAGGATCATCGGCGCGATGACGATGATCAGCGAGCGGGCATAGAGCCGCTTGGGCATATAGAGCGAGACGAGGCGCCAGAAGCGGTTCCAGGCGCGCGGCACCGCCTTCAGCGTCCGCGCCGCGCGTGCGCTCAAGCCGCCATTGCCCGGCTGTTCCAGTTCCGTGGTTGCCATTCGCTCATTTCGCTTGCCCGCAGCCGCTCAGCAGGCCGCAGGCGGCATTCTATTCCACGCTGAGCCGATACCCAATACCGCGCACGGTCTGCAGCCAGACCGGGTTGGACGGATCGCGCTCGATCTTGCGGCGCAGCCGGTTGATCTGGACGTCGATGGTGCGCTCGCCGACCTCCGAATCGTCACCGACAAGCTCGTGGCGGGGTATCGTCTCGCCGGCCCTTGCCGCGAAGATCGCCAGGATCTCCTGTTCGCGGTCGGTCAGCTTCAGCGCCTCGCCGCCACGCTTCAATTCGCGCCGGGCGATCTGGAAGGTGTAGGGGCCGAAGACCAACTGCTCGACCTTGGGCGTGGTCGCCGGGCCACCACGGCGAAGGATGTTGTTGATGCGCAGGATCAGCTCGCGCGGATCGAACGGCTTCGGCAGGTAGTCGTCGGCGCCGGCCTCAAGCCCTGAGATGCGGCTGTCGGTCTCCGACAGGGCCGTCAGCATCAGGATCGGTACGTTCTTTTCGGCCCGCAGCGACTTGGTCAGGTCGACGCCCGTCTCACCCGGCATCATGACGTCCAGCACCAGAAGGTCGAAGTCGAGGCCGGCAAGCTTGCGCCTGGCTTCGCCGGCATTGCCGGC
This sequence comes from Mesorhizobium sp. M0243, assembly GCF_040321775.1. Classification (NCBI taxonomy): domain Bacteria; kingdom Pseudomonadati; phylum Pseudomonadota; class Alphaproteobacteria; order Hyphomicrobiales; family Phyllobacteriaceae; genus Mesorhizobium; species Mesorhizobium sp. M0243. Next base: position 170,453 of record NZ_JAMYSF010000004.1, read on the forward strand.
GACGGTGACGCGAAAGCCGTTTTCGGTCAGATACTGCTTGAGAAGATTGCGGATTCGGGTGTCGTCGTCGACCACAAGCAGGTGTGGCGCGTCGTCGTCCGGTGCGGCCGCGTGATCGACCCGTTCAGTGCTCTCCATGGCTTTTCCCTGACATTTTTGCGGACCCAACGTCGATCTGCGCCCTCAGTTCCGGATTGACCATCGCTTCGAGGAACCGTTCCACCAAGGTCCGTTCGGTTACTCCGGAATCCCCCAATGCAGCATGGATGCGGCGCGACTGTGGCCGCGCCAGCGCCAGCGCCAGCGCACGGCCCTTGGCCGTCGGATAAAGTTCGCGCTGGCGGCGGTCGCGCGGACCTTGCAACTGCACGACATGGTCGGTGTCAATCAACTGCTTGAGCACACGGGCCAGGCTCTGTTTGGTGATCTTCAGCACGTCGAGCAGTTCGGCGACCGTCAGGCCCGGCCTGCGGTTGACGAAATGCAGCACCCGGTGGTGGGCCCGGCCGAAGCCGTAGTCGGCCAGGATCTGGTCCGGATCGGAGGTGAAGTCACGATAGGCGAAGAAGAGCAGCTCGATGATGGCGAAGTCGATGCCGTCCTCGACCGACATCGCGGTCCTGATCGGTTTTCCGGCGGCTGGGCTTCGATCCGTCATTATTTCTCCGTGGGAAAGAGAGATTATGTCAGTACTATTGACGTAATTTCCCTGCAATGGTAATTTTTGACAAGCTTTTGGGCGGATTGCGAACGAAAAGGCAAGGGAAGCCGGTTTTTCCGGAATTTCCTAAGTTTGCCAGAGCGCAATTATCCGCCTACGCTCCACCATAAAAGCCGCTTTGGGCGGCCGACACGAAACACACAACGATACAACTATCCGGGCTGCCGCCCGTGGGAGGTTACCATGGCATCCGTTCCCTTCGATCAACTCGATGGCTTCATCTGGATGAACGGCGAATTCGTCCAATGGGGTGACGCCAAGATCCATGTGCTGACGCACGGGCTGCATTACGCCAGCGCCGTTTTCGAGGGAGAGCGTGCCTATGGCGGCGAGGTCTTCAAGCTCAACGAACACACCGAGCGCCTGCATGAATCGGCACGCCTGCTCGGTTTCAATATCCCCTATTCGGTGGCCGAGCTCAACGACGCCTCTTCCACGCTTCTCAAGAAGCAGGGTTTCCAGGACGCCTATGTCCGGCCGATTGCCTGGCGCGGCAGTGAGCAGATGGGCGTCTCGGCGCAGAACAACCGCATCAACTGCGCCATCGCCATCTGGCAATGGCCGAGCTATTTCGATCCTGCGCAGAAGCTGAAAGGCATCCGTCTCGATGTGGCGGAATGGCGCCGGCCCGACCCGCGCACCGCGCCTTCCAAGTCGAAGGCCGCCGGCCTCTACATGATCTGCACCATGTCCAAGCACGCCGCCGAGGCCAAGGGCTATGCCGACGCCATGATGCTCGACTGGCGTGGCCAGGTCGCCGAAGCGACCGGAGCCAACATCTTCTTCGTCAAGGAGGGCAAGATTCACACACCCAAGCCCGACTGCTTCCTCGACGGCATCACCCGCCGCACGGTCATTGGGCTGGCCAAGGATCGCGGCCTGGAGGTGATTGAACGCGCCATCCTGCCGGAAGAGCTGGAAAGCTTCGAGCAGTGCTTCCTGACCGGGACGGCAGCGGAAGTGACGCCGGTTTCCGAGATCGGGCCTTACCGATTCGAGGTCGGCGAAATAGCCAAGAATCTTATGAATGACTATTCTGCGGCCGTTCAGCCCAAGCACGCGATCGCCGCAGAATAACGAAAGTCACAGCTTTTTTAGGAAGTAGGGGCGGTTTTCGGGCCGCCCCTTTTATTTCAGCGTTTCTGCATTTGACTTTCGTCCAATTCGGCGTCTCATGATGGTGTCGGCCCGGGAGGCTGACAGCTATGGAGGGACTAATCATATGGACATGAACACGCTTCTTCCGATCATCATACAGGTGATTACTGGCGTCATCGGTGGTCAGGCGGTCGGTGCGGCGCTCAAGACGGCGGCGATGGGTCAGCTTCCCAAAATCCTGGGCGGAGCCATTGGCGGCGTCGGCGGTGCGGCGATCCTCGGCAGCCTGCTGGGTGGCGGTGCGGTCGATCCGGCGGCTGCGGCAGCAGCAACGAGCGGTCTCGGCAGCGCGCTGAACCTGCAGAACATCGTCGGCGGCGCCGGCGGCGGCGCGATCTTGACCGCCATTCTCGGCGCGGTCATGGGCGCCATGAAGAAGTAGGCAGGCCGTTTCGGTCTTTTCAAATGGGCGGCTTCGGCCGCCCATTTCCGTTTTCGGAGCTACCGATGTTCGTCTTTCGAGGGTGGACGCCCTTTGTCCGCGCCTCTACATCACCCGTGAACATCGAAAGGACGATCATGGGTCAGCTCAATGCCGGCATCGTGCCGGTCACACCGTTCCAGCAGAATTGCACCATCCTGTTCGACATGGATGACAAGCATGGCGTCGTCGTCGATCCTGGCGGCGATATCGACAAGGTGCTGGCGGTGCTGAAGGACAATGCGATCTCAGCCGGGGCTATCTGGATAACGCATGGCCACATCGACCATGCCGGCGGCGCAATGGAGTTGAAGGAGGCGCTCGGCGTCGAGATCATCGGTCCGCATGAGGCCGACAAGTCGCTGCTCGACAATCTGGAAAACCAGGGCAAGCGCTACGGCATCGCCGGAGCGCGTAACTGCGTGCCCGACCGGTTCCTGGCCGAAGGCGAGACCGTGTCGTTCGGCGGCCATGTGTTCGAGGTGCTGCACTGCCCCGGCCATGCACCAGGTCACGTTGTTTATTACAACCGCGCGGCCAAGTTCGCCCATGTCGGCGACGTGCTGTTCCGCGGCTCGGTCGGCCGCACCGACCTGCCGGGCGGCGACCACGCGGCGCTGATCGCTTCGATCAAGGACAAGCTCCTGCCGCTCGGCGACGATATCGGCTTCATCTGTGGCCACGGTCCCGGCGGACGTTTTGGCGAGGAGAGGCGGATCAACCCTTTTTTGACTTGAACCAGGCTCGGAACCGTAGCTGTTTTCATCAGCCTCAAGCGACCGTTGACATTGTAGGGACCACAACAAAAAAGCGCTGGCCTTGCGGTCAGCGCTTTTCTGTTTTGGGGGCAGGGAAGCCCTTGGTTTAATTGGCAGTGCAGAAATGCTGTTCGCCGTCATTGCCGGTGAACGTCCCGGTACGGGAATTGAAGCTGCGGTAGCGGTCCGAACAGTATTCGTACCAGTCACGCGTCCATGGCTCGGCATAACGATCGGCGTAGACCACCCGCGGCTCCGCATAGTAGCGGCGCACCGGGGCCGGGCGTATCACCACGTCACGATCGTAACCGTCATCGTAGTAGCGGTCAGCGTAGTAGCGGTTAGCGCCGGGCGGCGGCCGGTCATTGGCCAATGCACCACCGATCAGCGCGCCGGCCGCGAGGCCGAGCACGCCGGCGGCAATGGCATCGCCGTTGCCATGATGGCCATGATGACGGCGCCAGTCGCGCGCATTGGCGGCGGGCAAGGCCGTGAGCGTGGTAGCGACCACGGCAGCGGCCAGGACGGCGGTTTTGAAAATTCGGTTCATGTCGATCTCCTTCGTGCCGGCCCGTGTAGTTTCGGGGATGCGGTCCGGCTTTACCGAAGACTAATATGCGACCGTGGCTGAACGGGGGCTGAACGGATTTTTACGTGTCTATTCAAAACAGACGTCAAAAATCATAGGCTCTCAAGGGAGCGATCTGCCTGGGATCGCCGGTTTGAAGCCGGCTCAGCCGACCGACAGGTTGACGGCCTTGGGACCCTTGCCGCGCTTGTCCGGCTCGGTGTCGAACGACACTTTCTGGCCATCCTCGAGACCGGGAAGACCGGACGCCTGCACGGCTGAAATATGGACGAAAACATCCTTCGCTCCATCATCGGGCGTGATGAAGCCGAAGCCCTTGGCATGGTTGAAGAATTTGACGGTGCCGGTCTGCGGCATGGGAAGCTCCTTTGTCCCATAAACTCCAGTCTCGGGCCGGCAAATGCCCGAGTGGAAATTTGTCCTTTATTTTAGCGTCATCGGCAAGGGAAAGTTTTGCGGGCGTCTAAAGCACGTTGCGGCGCGCTTTGGGTCTTTGTTTTTATGCAAGTCGTTGCCCAGAACCTGGCGGCTTGGGCGACATCACCGGCCCGCGCCTTCGATAAGGAAAAGGCGCGACGAAGATCGCCGCGCCTTTCAAAATTCAGATCCCTCTCCAGGCCAGGTGCAGGCATGGAGCCTCCGTCGCACGTCCGAGTGACATGCGGCGCGCCGATGGCTCAGGCTGCGCGGAGGTTGACGGCCTTGGGGCCCTTGCCCATGCGGTCCGGCTCGATGTCGAAGGTGACCTTCTGGCCGTCGACGAGCGTGCGCAAGCCGGAGGCTTCGATCGCGGAGATATGGACGAACACATCCTTGGCGCCACCATCGGGCGTGATGAAACCGAAGCCTTTGGTCGCGTTGAAGAATTTAACGGTGCCGGTCTGGGCCATTGGGGAAACTCCTTCACCCGTTCAGTCTTTGGTGGTCCCGCCCGCCGCCTGGCGCAAAGGGCAGTTCCCGGTGGTTGCTTCGGCAGTCATGCATTGGCGCATGGTCAAACCCCCCGCCGAAAACGGGGCCGTCAGAGATTCACAGTATCGGGGAAAGGTCGTCCAAAACGTTCCGCTCTCCGGGTCGCAAATGCCCGAACACGGAATTTATCGCACGGAAACGTGATGGTTGCAAGATACCGCCGCGGGCCGCCACACTGGGCGCATCCCGACGCAAGGATCGACTGACTTGGGCATCGATGGGCTCGGCATAGGCTTGCTTGCCGGTCGGGTCTTCGGCCAAAGCCAGCCCACGAATGGGCCAGACATCGGCGGCGCGCTACCCCCCCCTTGCGGGCCAGGCGCCGTCGTCGTTGCGGGGCCCAAACGGGGGGTTGCATTTGGCAAGGGAATGGCGAGGATCGATAACCGGGGACGCGATCGTGGGAGATCATCATGAAATTTCTGGCGGCAATCTTTTCGCGGCAGGGTTTTGCCATCCTGTTGCTGTCGGCAATTCTTGCCGCCTGCACCGTCGTCGTCGATGAGGGACCAGGGCCGCGCCCGCGTCCGCCACGGCCCGAACCGCAATATTGCAGCAAGCAGTACGAGCCGGTCTGTGCCCGCCGCGGCGGCGACCGCCAGACCTTCGCCAATGCCTGTCTTGCCGACCGGGCCGGCTACCGCATCGTGCGCGACGGCCCGTGCCGCGACGGCGGCGGTGGCGGTGGCGGTGGCGGTGAAGAGCAGACGTTCTGCACCCGCGAATATGCTCCGGTCTGCGGCCGCCGTCATGGCGAGATGCGCACCTTCCCCAATTCCTGCGAAGCCCGCGCCGCGGACTATCGCGTCGTTGGCGACGGGCCGTGCTGAGAACGATGCGCCTTGTTGAGGACGACAGGCGTCAAGCCGTCGGCTTCACCTGGCGACAGTAGGCGATGAACTCGGACGCGGGCATGGGTCTGGCGAAAAGCCAGCCCTGGGCGTAGTCGACGTCGCGCGCCGCGAGGTAGTCGGCTTGCGCCTGCGTTTCCACGCCCTCGGCAACGATCTTCAGCTTTAGTGTCTTGGCCATGTCGATGATATGCGGGGTGACGGAACTGGTGGCGGAATTCGTGCTGATCGTATCGATGAACGATTTGTCGATCTTGAGCGCATCGAGCGGCAGCCCCTCGAGATAGGACAGGCTGGAATAGCCGGTGCCGAAGTCGTCGATTGCCACTGCGTGGCCAAGTTCGCGGGCACGAACGAGCGTCGAGCGGGCCGAGTTGATATCGACGAAACCTCGCTCCGTCGCCTCGAGCCAGATTTGCTGGGGCCGGATCCCGGTGTGCTGCAACGCCTTTTCGATGATAGGCAGGACCCGCGCGGTGCCGACATCGGTTGCGCTGAGATTGATGGCGATGTGAAGCGAGCGGTCGGCGACCAGAAGCCTGTTCAGGTCGAACACAACCATCGCAATGACCTGATCGGTGATCGCCGTGATCAGGCCGCTCTCTTCCGCCAGCGGAATGAAGAGATCGGGCCGGACCAGGGAACCGTTCGGCCGCTTCCAGCGCACCAGCGCTTCCGCCCCGATGCAATTGCCGGTCCTGAGTTCGACGATCGGCTGATAGTGGACGATGAATTCGCGCTTGCGTACGGCGATCTGCAATTCTCCCAAGGGCGAAAGCCGCCTTCGCGACAGCCACACAACCATGCCGATGATGAAGGCGGCCATGAAGGCGCCGAGCGGGAGCAGCAGAAATTGCTGCTGGCGAACGCTGCCCAGGATCTGGCTTGTCGGTTCGGTGGCGACAGCGATCCAGCCCGTCTCGCGCGCCGTGGCAAACAGGAGATCGTCATCGATGCCTTTGCTGGGGCCGGCGATGATCTTCTCGACGCGGGCGGGATCAGGGCCGTTTAGTGCTCCAAGCAGGATGCCCGTTTGCGTCGTCAAGGCGAGCTGGACACCGGGATCGACGATGACGTCGACAAAGCGTACCGGATCGACAAGGACGTTGTGATCCCTGTATCGCAGCGCCATCAGAAAATGGTCCTCGCTCATCACCGGCTGCATGCGGGCGGTGACGGCAATGCCGTCCCTGGTGGTGAAGTCAGGGGTGGATTGCGCAACGCGCGCTTCGGTCGATCCCCAGGAAGAGCATTTAAGCAGGCCGTTTTCGAAATAGCCCATTTCTTCGATCGGGCGCGTGTTGATGGTGAGTTGCCGCATGCGGGCTATATGGTCCGCCGAACAGCGGATGCCGGTGAACTGGTCGATCTGCCGCAAAGCGGCGGTGGCATCCTTGAGCGAGATGTCGGCCCTGGCGATGGCGCGGCTGGCGAACAGCTGCAGCCGCTCATGTTCCTTTTGGACGGCCTGAATCCAAGCGAGATGAAACATAGCCGCGATTGGCACGATGGCGCCCAGCATGGCCAACACCACCGCCGTCACGATGATGCGCGACCTGTCCATGCGCCTCCTGCCTTCTGGTATGAGCGGCGATCGTGGGTGGTCGCCCGCAACGTCTCGGCCACCAATCGCGGCAGCGGCCCGGTTCAGGCGGATCTTAGGGCCTCGATCTTACGTGAACTTTAATGGAGTCGTTGGGCAGCACCGCTGCTCTAAACCGGATAGGCGCCGTCGGCCGGGCCGGCATAAAGCTCGCTGCCATTGTCGTCGCAAATGCGCAGGCGATCGGGGATTTGCGGCATGGCCAGCGTGTGGAACAGCGCGGTGGCGCCCTGCAGCGCGGCGCGCAGGTTCGGCGCCTCCAGTGATACCTTGTCGAGAGTGGCTTCGTCGGCGTCGCGCGACCGGTAGAACTCGATGACGAAATTCAAGCGCGCCTCCGTGGCAGAGCATTGCGCGGGCCTGTTCAGTCAATTCGTCCCCCACAGAGGGACGACGGAGAGGACGCACGAGGCGCGCCCTCCAGTTTGTCAGCCCTTCGACTTCGGCTTCAGGCTGCTCTCCGCCTGCTTGACCGAGGAGCCGAACGGGGAGGCGGGCTTTGCCACGACCTTGTCCTTCTTCGGCTTGCGCGTTTCGCGGTTGCTTCGCTGTTGACCTTTGGACATGTCGTGCTCCTGCTTCAGTGTTGGCTTGGCGGTGGGGTCTCAGATAAGCGGGTTGCTGGCAACAACCGGGTTGCCGGCAACAACCGGATCTGCCGGTTCGAGATTGTCTTCGGTGGTGACCCGCTCATAGGTCTCCTGCTCGCTGCGGATGCGGTACTGCGGCGAACCATCCTTGACCGGCAGCCTGCTCTTGATCTGGAACAGTTCGGCGGTCTTCTGGACGAGGCCGGTGCGGCTCTTCATGCGCACGGTCTGACCGATCGAAAACTGGTGCGCGGGCGTGTCGGTACGCGGGCGCGCATTCTGCTGGAAACGGATCATGCTGCATTCTCCCTGTCGCGCTTCAGCGCTGTTTCGAGTTCGAGGTAATCGATGGCGACAAGCTGGCTGGTGGGCGGGTTTTCCGCTGCCCTTGCCGGCAGATGGATGAAAGTGGCGACGCGGCGCCAGGCAAGCCGCGACATGCCCTCGATCAGCTCTTCGTCGTGGTCGATGTCGTAGTCGCCGGCCGGCAGCTGCCCTTCCAGTCCGCCGAGCACGAAAGGTGCGGTGAAGTGCGCGATGGAGTGGGTGGTGCGGTCCGGCATTGTCTTACCTATGCAAAGCAGCGGTCCTGAAAACAAAAAAGCGGGGACGAGCCCCGCTTTCCTATTTCCGGCAGTCGCTGGAAATAAGCCGCTTTCGAGAGCTGCCAGTACATCCGTGGTCAGCGTTCATCGAATTCGGCCGGATCAGATCAATTGCAAATTGGCGGCCGACTCGCGGCCCTTGGTGTCACGCTCCAACTCGAACTGCAGCTTCTGGCCTTCGGCGAGGCCGGGGAAGCCGGCGCGCTCCAGTGCGCTGACATGGACAAAGACGTCCTTGCCGCCATCGGTCGGCTGAATGAAGCCGAAGCCCTTCTGGCCATTGTAGAACTTCACGGTTCCGGTGTTCATGTCGGTCTTTCGAAGAATGAGAATGGTCGCGCGGAGCGAATATGCCGCGCGCTCGGTATCGATGATTTGGAATGAGATTGGCGGGTCGAGAACCTCTGACGCCGCGAGATGCCAATTCTGGCCCAAAGCGATCCTGTACAGATAGGCCTTTGTTGTAATTTAATCAAGGCGTTTTAAAATAAAATTGGGTTTCATTCAAAAAATTGCGCGCTGTAACTATCAGAAAAATGATGATACAAATTCATACAATTCAAAAACTGTTTGAAGCTTAGCGGGAATAATTCTCCCGGTATTTTCATTTTTCTTGTGAATTGAAGAAGGAGACCTCGTGATGTCCGTAAAGACGCCAATAGGCACCCCCGTAACGATCACGCCGGTCGCAAAGCCGGTAATGGCAAAGCCGATGGTTGTCCTGTCGCCGCGGCTGACTGTCAGAAGTGACGAGGCGGCAAAGCGAAGGATCGCCGACACCGATGGAACGGTTCGGCGTGCCAGGCAGGTTGCCGAGACCAATCGCCTGATTTGATCTTTCCGCACCGACGAAAGGACGAGACAGCAAGCGAAGGCTTGAACCTGCGGCGCCGATGGCCTAGATCGCCACAGGCGGATAAAACACGGCAGGTTTCCCATCAACAGAGATCAAAGACGAGCGGCGGGTGCGGGAGCCAGGTCTGGCGCAGGCGGACAGCCACCGCTGGGCCTCGACCAGTATGTGCAGCAGGCGTTGCAACTGCATCAGGCGGGGCGCCGGCAAGAGGCTGAGACGATCTACCGGCAGGTGTTGGCGCGTCAGCCCAAGCATGCGGCCGCGGCGCATTTCCTGGGACTGCTGCTGCACCAGACCGGGCGCAGCGAAGAAGGGCTGGATCTCATCGAACGGTCGGTGAGCCTGCAGCCGACGAATCCCGATTTCCTCAACAATTTCGGTACGGTGATGCGCGACCTCGGCCGCCCTGCTGCGGCCATCGATTTCTTCCGCGGCGCGGTGGATCTGCGGCCGGACCAGCTCGCGGCGCGCGACAATCTCGGCTCATCGCTGAAACAGGTCGGCCAGTTCGAAGAGGCCGAAGAGATTTATCGCGGCACGGTTGCACGCAACCCATTTCATGTGCGCGCCCGCATCGGGCTTGCCGAAACCCTGCAGGAAGCCGGGCGGCTGGATGAGGCGCTGGCTGTCTTCCGCGAAGCGCTGACGATCCGGCCCAAGGATGCCGACCTGCTGCACGGGCTCGGCGTCGGGTTGATGGAAAAGGGCAAGCTCGACGAGGCGGCCGACCTGTTCCGGCAGGCGTTGGCGATCAACCCCGCCATGGCCACAGCCTGGCTGATGCTGACGCAGGTCAAGCGCCAGAAGGAGCGCGACAGCGAGCTTGGGGGCATGGAGGCCCAGCATGCCAAAGCGCCGCAGGACAGCCTGGCACGCATGCAGCTGTCCTTCGGACTCGGCAAGGCGAATGACGATCTCAGGGATTATGGCCGGGCCTTCGACTATTTCGCCGAAGGCAATGCGATCCGCCGCAAAGGCATCGACTACGACCAGGCCAGGACGCGGGCCGAGTTCGAGGCGATGAAGGCCACCTTCGATGCCGGCTTCTTCGAGAAGCACAGGCCCAGCTCAATCAGCGACGACACGCCGATCTTCGTCGTCGGCATGCCGCGTTCGGGCACGACGCTGGTCGAGCAGATCATTGCCAGCCATCCGCAGGTCTATGGCGCAGGCGAGCTCAGCATCTTGAAGAAGGCGGTCGGCAGGCAGTTCCCGGCGACCATGCCGGGTGGCTTCCCCTGGGGCGTATCGGATATGGGCGATGCGGATTTTGCCGAGGCCGGCCAAGCCTATCTCGACATGCTGCATGCCCGCTATCCGAACATGCGCCACGTCACCGACAAAATGCCGGGCAACTTCCTGCTTGTCGGCTTCATCCACATGATGATGCCGAAGGCCAGGATCATCCACTGCGCGCGCGATGCGGCGGCCACCTGCCTGTCGATCTACAAGGTGCATTTCCGCGGCGACAGCCATCGCTATGGCTACGATCTCGGCGAGCTCGCCGACTTCCACAATCTCTACACCGACATCATGAAGCATTGGCACACGGTGCTGCCGGGCGTCGTGCATGATGTACGCTACGAGGATTTTGTCGCCGACCAGGACGGACAGACGCGGGCATTGATCGCTCATCTCGGCCTGCCTTGGGACGATGCGGCACTATCGTTCCACGAAACCGACCGACCGGTTCGCACGGCTTCAGCCGCACAGGTGCGCCAGCCGATGTATCAGGGGTCGGTCGATCTGTGGAAGCGCTATGGAGACCGGCTCAAGCCGTTGCTGGACAAGCTGGATTAGTGCAACGCTATCTAGCTGATCGCGTGGCCTTAGAGATTGGCCTAAGCACCCGCGTCGTCATCCTAGGGGCTTCGCGACGGAGCTTCGCTCCTGCTTCGCCCTAGGATGACGAAGCTGAGGCTTCTTCTAATCGCTACCGGCTGCTCAAAGCTCAATGAATGGCTTGAAGCCACCGAAGATCATGCGCTTGCCGTCGAACGGCATGTCCGCCCAATCGGCCTTCAAGCGCGGGTCGGCCATCACCTTGGCCATGACGGCATCGCGGCTCTCCCGCGACTCATAGACGGCCCAGGCGAAGACGACGATCTCGTCGTCCTTGGCCTGCACGGCACGCGGGAAGGACGTGACCTCGCCATAGGGCACGTCGTCGCCGATGCATTCGACATAGGCGAGCGCGCCATGTTCCCTCCAGATAGGCCCTGCGAGGTTGGCCAGCTTCTTGTAGTCATCGAGTTTTGCCTTGGATACGGCAAGTACGAAACCATCGACATAGGACATTTTGGATCTCCTCCTGGAAGTTCACGGGGCCTCACCGGCGCTGGCCGGTGAGGGGCTCGGGCCATCGGCGGCAGATCAGGCTTTCTTCACCGGCGCGTTCATCGCCCATTCGACGCCGAACGGGTCGCGCATATTGCCCCATTGATCACCCCAGAACATGACCTGGAGCGGCACGGCGACTTCGCAGCCGGCATCGACGGCGCGCTTCCACCAGGCTTCGATATCGTCGCTGCCGAGGTGAAGCTGCATTGTGTAACCCTGCGGCTTGACGGCGGGCATTCCGTTTTCCGGATAGAAATCGGAGAGCATGAGCGTCGAGCCGTTGATGTAGAGGTGAATGTGCATGGTGCGGCCTTTTTCGTCCGCCGGATAGGCAAAGACCTGCTCCGCGCCGAAGGCCTTCTTGTAGAATTCGGCAGCCTTGAAGGCGCCATCCAACTGCAGATAGGGGGTCAATCCGCCGAGCACTTTGGCCGCGGGCTGAACGGGGGTCTGGTCAGTCATTTGTTGTTCCTCTTTGCGTTTGGCCTTGCGAGCCAAAGGACGGATGAGGCGGCGGCGATCCTACATGGCCGGGAGATTTTTTTTGGCCGACCGGCCCTGGACTGGCCAGGCAGCCGGCAGCTGAACGAGAGACGTGAAACGAACTTGCGTCGACCGCCCCCAATCAGAGCGCAATTCTCGCTGCTCGCGGGCTAGAACAGATGGATCACGCGAACGCCTCTTCAACCCCGGGACGACAATGATCCTCTATTATCAGACTCACTCGCCCTTCGCGCGCAAGGCGCTCGTCTTCGCTCATGAGGTCGGCATTGCCGATCGGCTCGAGGTCATTCATCACGAGACCAGTCCGACCTTGCGCAATGCTCGCGTCTACGCCGAAAATCCGCTCGGCAAAGTGCCGGTGCTGTTGCGGCCCGACGCGTCGCCGATGTTCGATTCCAATGTCATCTGCGCCTATCTCGACACACTGCATGACGGCCGCAAGCTGCTGCCGCAGGACGGTGAGGCGCGCTGGCAGGCGTTGCGGCTGCAGTCGGTTGCCCAAGGCCTGGCTCAGACGGGTATAGCCTTGCGCTGGGAGACGGAAAGAAGACCCGAACAGCTGCGTTATAGCGCTCTCGCCGACGGACACCGGGAAAAGATCGAGGCGAGCTACGATTGGATCGAAAGCACGCTGGACGACGAGGCACCGCTCCATGTCGGCCACATCGCCTTGGCCACCACACTGTCCTGGATGGCGTTCCGCCACCTGCCGCCTTTTCGCTCGCGGGCGCGGCTGACGCACTGGTTCGAGGCTTTCGAAAAACGCGTATCGATGCAGGCGACACCGCTTTCAGGTGATACGCATGACTGACTGGCGCCTCGCGAGGTCAGGGGCGGCGGCCGTTCTGCGCGTCGAAGACGTCCGGAAAACCGATATCCTTGCGCAGCGAGGCAGGCAGTGAAAGCAGGATGCGCTCGCTGCGGTGACGAGCGCGCGCTGCCGCATACCGGGTTGCGATGCGACCGATGGATGAAAGAACCGACATGATAATTCTCCCTGGGTTGGCGCCGGCATCATCGTGTCGGCATCCCAAGGACGGGGCTGGCTGAGGATATCCGACAGACCGTCGAAATTTTTTTATCGTGGCGTCTGATGGTCTATTCGAATGCTGCCGTACGGACCTACGCAACCCTGAGCGTAGGGATCGCTGAAACATCAACCTCACGCTCTGCGTGCCAGGCATCGAAAGCCGCCTGCATTCGAAGCCAGATCGCGGCTCCGTCGCCGAACAGCTTGCCAAGGCGAGCGGCCACAGTCGGTGAAACCGGCTTCTTTTCGCGGATGATGTCATAGAGATGCTGCCGGGAGATCCCGAGCAGATTTGCAATTTCCACCTTGGTCTTGCCAGTTGCCGGGATAATGTCCTCAAGCAGCGCTCCTGGGTGGGAGGGACAACGCTCAATAGGACGCGTCGGCTCGTGCACGGTCATAAGTCGAACTTCTCCAATCTGGCCGCCTCAGTGATATTGCTCGAAATCGACGCGGGCGGCATCCTTGCCGTCGAACTCGAATGTGATGCACCACGGGCCGTTGACGTGGACCGTGTAACGCATGGGATCGAGGCCTTTCAGCGAGTGGAAATCGAAGCCGGGGAGATTCATTTCCTCCGGCTTCTCCGAAGCTTCTAGGCGGTCAAGCCGGACAAGAATGCGCTTGTGCATCTTGGCGTCGATCTTGCCGGTCTTTCCGGTTTGAAAGAGGTCCGACAGCGCCTTGTTCTTGAAGGACTTGATCATGGATAAATGTAAACAGTTTGCTTACAAGACGCAAGGTCTGTAAGCAAATAATTTACATTCCAGTCGACCTCCCTTGGCCTCATCCTGCCGTTTCGGCCACCTCGCGGAAGAAATCCTCGGGATCCTCGACTTCGGTCAGCCGCCGCTTCTCGATCAGCCAGAAGCGGTTGCCGATGGCGCGGATGAAGGAGCGGTCGTGCGAGGCGAGCACGCAGCTGGCCTGATGTGCCAGCAGTTCCGCTTCCAGCGCTTCCTGGCCGTCGATGTCGAGATGGTTGGTCGGCTCGTCGAGCAGATAGATGTTGGGATCGGCGAGCCTGAGCGCCAGCATCATCAGCCGCGCCTTCTGGCCGCCGGACAGCACGCCGATCTTTTTCTCCTGCATCTCGATAACCACGCCAGCACCGGCCAGCAACGACCGCGCGCGCTGCTCGCCGATATCGTAGCGCCGCGAGACCAGCGCCAGCGGCGTGTCGTCGCCGCTGATGCCGGACAGCGCCTGGTCGCTGTAGCCGAGCACGGTCGACGGCGTCACCTTCACATTCCGCACCGCGTCCGGTTCGATGATGGCATTGCGGATCAAGGTGACGAAGCGCGACTTGCCGACGCCATTGCGGCCTAGCAGCACGATGCGGTCGCCCTGGCAGATATGGCGCTTGCCGGTTCGAAACAGCAGCGTGCCATCGGGTGTTTCGACAGCCGCGTCGTCGAGCGTGATCAGCACTTTGGCGTGGGTGCCGCGATTGGCCAGTTTTATGGCACCCGCCGACTTCTCGCGATGCGCCGGGTTCGCCGCTTCCTCCAGTTTTTCGGCCCGCTGGTTGAGTTGCTTGGTCTTGACCGTCAGCAGATCGCTGCCCGAATTGATGCCGATATTGTTGAGCTTAGCCGCCTGTCGGCGCAATTGCTGCGCCACCTTCATGTCGCGCTGGAACTTGCGCTCGGTCGAGGCGTCGACCTCGTCGAGCGCCAGCCTAGCGCGGGAGTAGGGCAGGGCAAACACCGGCGACTGTTCCGGGCGCAGGAACAGCGTCCGGTTGGTGGCGGCGTCGAGAAAGGCGCGGTCGTGGCTGGCAATGACGACCGGCACCTCACGCGGCAATGCGTTGAGCCAAGTTTCCAACTGGCTGATGCGAGCAAGGTCGAGATGGTTGGTCGGCTCGTCGAGCAGCAGCACGTCCGGATCTGTCACCCAGACGCGGGCGATCAGCGCCAGTCTCTGCCAGCCGCCGCTCAGCGCCTGCATTGGCCGCTCGCGCATGGGCTCCGGCACATCGAGTGAATCGAGAACCACGTCGACGCGCCACAGCTCGCTTTCAGCCTGCTCGGGCGGCAAGACGTCGGCCACTACCTGATGGAAGCTGCGGGTGAGAAGGGCCGGGGCAACGGATTGCTCGACATGACCGACGCGCAGGCCGCGCGTGCGGGTGATGTCACCGGAGGTCGGCTCCATCTCGCCGGTCAGGCATTTCAGCAAGGTCGACTTGCCGCGGCCATTGGCGGCGACAATGCCGAGCCGGTCGCCGGAGCCGATGGTGAGGTCGAGATTGGCAAACAGCGGCGCACTCATGGTGACGCCGAGGGATTTGAGGCTGATCAGGGCCATTTTGATTTCTCTGGTCTTGCCGGAGGAAAAGTCCGGTTCAATGCACTTTGACGGTGCGCAGGCTGGCCATCAGGCTCGGCGTTGCAAAACCACGAAGGGCAGACCAAAAAATCGAAGCGGGAAAACCCGGACCGTCCCTGGTCAGCCCTGCAAGCAAGCTCGCAGGGCAGAAATCGGGCCACGCTGACGATGGTGACGATGAAACGTAAACACGTGAGCCCTCCTTTCAAAACGTTCGAGTGTGTGGACTGGCTACACCAAAGGTGGGGCCGCTGGCAAGTGTGTCCTCTGCAGGCCGGCCTTAGTCTCGCGGCGGATTACCCAGTCCCCCTTATTTCCCTGGATTTCCTGCGGTGTCAGGAAGTGAAACTCCATCAGGATCGGTTCTTCCGGTCCCTTGAAGAAATGAAGCTCGGCGTGGGGGAGCACGAGCCGGCGGACAGTTTCAGATACGCTTTCCACCTTATATTCCTCGGCATGCAGTCCTAGACCTGCGAGGAGCGTCCTGGCGGCCGAAATCGTCATTGCCGGGCTAAAGCCATCGAGATCGATTTGGCTGTTGCCGCTCCATTTCAAAGGCAAAGGCTTGGGGACATCAGGCATGTCCCAAAGTTTGATGCTGATGCGATGGACGCGTGCTCGATTGCGCCTGGTCAAAATGTCGATTTCCAGATCGCCATAACCCAGAAGAAAGCCGCACGGCTGATCCTGATAGACATACAACCATTTAGGAAAGCCAAGGTGTTTCTCGACCGGACCGAGATCAGCTCCGGCCCGCAAAGGCGTGTCTTTGCTACCTAAGATTAGGGGGAGAATATGGAGTTTGCCTCGCTGTCGCATCGATCAAACCTTGGTTGGCTGGATATCCCGTCGCAGGGAGCATATTCCGCCTGCCCTGACCATTGTGCTACCCAGCTGATTGATTGAGCTTCACAGGTCAAAGGGCCGGATCAGACAGGTCTCAAGTAACCGCCGCTTAGTCCATATTCTTTGTTGAGATCGAGTAGGAAATGCCGAACACCGCGCTTCTGCCGAGATCGACAACGATCACAAGCAGGGCGTTGAACCTGCCGGTGCCAATCAAAACTTGATCAAACCGGTTTTGAACGTCCCGGTAAACATAGTGGACGTCGTTCAAATAGGGCACGCCGACTTCGTCCAGATTTAGCGCGTCGACATAGGGCCATATGTCTACGACAGCATTCGCCGTCGCGGTGATATTCGTCATCGGCTCGGCAAAGCAAGCCTTGAACTCCTCTTCATCAAGTCTGCGAACGACGACCATCACCTATTCTAAGCGGCGGCATCTGAAATCCGCAACCGATCGCAGGCTCGATGCTGCAGCTTCCTACCGCCCCGGCCTACCTGTCTTTCCCGGCCGACGCTTTTCGCGGCGGGCATCTCCCGCGTCTTCATACGAGCCGATGCCGGCGCGCTGGCGAACGATTGGTTTGCCGTCGCGTTCCTTTGTGCCCCCCTCTGTCCTGCCGGACATCTCCCCCACTTGGGGGGAGATCGGCTGTGGCTTTGCCGGCACTTTTCCCTCGACCGGCTTTTCCGTGCGCCGCACGGTCATCTCATCAAGCGAGTTCTTCTTGAACAGCGGCTTGACCGGCTCGCCGGGAATGCCGAAATCGGAGCCATGCGCCTCTTCGGCCGACTGTTTCTTGAACAACGAGCGCGACACCGCGCCGGCCGGCGTCGGCATGTCGGTGCCCGGACCCATGTCGTCGATCGAGGGTTTCGAAAACAGCGGTTTTTTCACTGGTACGGCGCCATCGGCGCCCATCTCGTCGAGATCAGGCTTGCGGAAGAGGTTGGGCCGCGCAGCCTTGGCCGCCTCTTCGGCGGCACGGGCTTCGTCGAACTTGCGGAAACGCTCCTGTTCCTCTGCTGTCCGATGTTTGGGCACGCCCTTGTTGTGCTTGCCCTTTTCGCGACCTGAGGCAGGACTTTCCATATCGGCGTATTTGGCCAGTGGGTCTTCGGAGATGGACAGTTCCATCTCTCGCAGACGCTTGATCTCGTCGCGGATACGAGCCGCCTTCTCGAAGTCGAGATTGGCCGCGGCATCGCGCATCTGCTTTTCCATCGCGTCGAGATGGGCCTTGAGGTTGTTGCCCATCATGGCGCCGGCATTGTCGGTGAACTGCGAAATGTCGGCGCGGACGTGGTCCTTCTCGTAGACCGAATCCAGAATGTCGGAGATGCGCGACTTGACCGATTCCGGGGTGATGCCGTTGGCCTCGTTCCATTCCACCTGCTTTTCGCGGCGGCGGTTGGTCTCGGCCATCGCCCGCTCCATCGAGCCGGTGACTTGGTCGGCATACAGGATGACCTTGCCGTCGACGTTTCTGGCGGCGCGGCCGATGGTCTGGATCAGCGAGGTTTCCGAGCGCAGAAACCCTTCCTTGTCGGCGTCGAGAATGGCGACGAAGCCGCATTCGGGAATGTCGAGGCCTTCGCGCAGCAGGTTGATGCCGACCAGCACGTCGAAGGCGCCGAGGCGCAGATCGCGCAGGATCTCGATGCGCTCCAGCGTGTCGATGTCGGAGTGCATGTAGCGGACGCGGATGCCTTGCTCATGCAGATATTCGGTCAAATCCTCGGCCATGCGCTTGGTCAGCACCGTGACCAGCGTGCGGTAGCCGGCCTTGGTGGTGTCGCGGATTTCGCCAACGACATCGTCGACCTGGGTCTTGGCCGGGCGAACCTCGACCGGCGGATCGATCAGGCCGGTCGGGCGGATGACCTGTTCGGCGAAGACGCCGCCGGCCTGCTCCATTTCCCAGCCGCCAGGGGTCGCCGAGACGGCGACCGAAAGCGGACGCATGGCATCCCATTCCTCGAAGCGCAGCGGCCGGTTGTCCATGCAGGACGGCAGACGGAAGCCGTATTCGGCCAGTGTCGCCTTGCGGCGAAAGTCGCCGCGATACATGCCGCCGATCTGCGGCACGGTGACATGGCTTTCATCGATGAAGACCAGCGCGTTGTCGGGAATGTACTCGAACAGCGTCGGCGGCGGATCACCCGGCTGGCGGCCGGTGAGATAGCGCGAATAGTTCTCGATGCCGGCGCAGGAACCGGTGGCTTCCAGCATCTCGAGGTCGAAGCGGCAGCGCTGTTCCAGCCGCTGCGCCTCGAGCAGGCGGCCTGCGCGCTCGAGTTCGACCAGCCGGTGCTTGAGCTCTTCCTTGATCGACTTGATCGCCTGGTTCAGCGTCGGGCGCGGCGTCACATAGTGCGAATTGGCGTAGATCTTGACGCTTTTCAGCTCGCCGGTCTTCTGGCCGGTCAGCGGGTCGAATTCGGTGATCTGCTCGATCTCGTCGCCGAACATTGAAATGCGCCAGGCGCGATCCTCCAAGTGGGCCGGGAAGATCTCGATCGTGTCGCCGCGCACGCGGAACGAGCCGCGAACGAAATTGATGTCCTGCCGTTTGTACTGCTGGGCGACGAGATCGGCGAGCAGCGCGCGCTGGTCGAGCCGATCGCCGATCTGCATCTGGAAGGTCATCGCCGTATAGGTCTCGACCGAGCCGATACCGTAGATGCAGGACACCGAGGCGACGATGATGACGTCGTCACGCTCGAGCAGCGAACGCGTCGCCGAATGGCGCATGCGGTCGATCTGCTCGTTGATCGAGGATTCCTTCTCGATGAAGGTGTCGGTGCGCGGGACGTAGGCTTCCGGCTGGTAGTAGTCGTAGTAGGAGACGAAATACTCGACGGCGTTTTCCGGGAAGAATTTCTTGAACTCGGAATAGAGCTGCGCCGCCAGCGTCTTGTTCGGCGCCAGGATCAAGGCAGGGCGCTGCGTCTCCTCGATCACCTTGGCCATGGTGAAGGTTTTTCCGGAGCCGGTGACGCCGAGCAGCACTTGGGTCCGGTCGTTGTTGTCGACGCCTTCGACCAGATCCTTGATCGCGGTCGGCTGATCGCCGGCCGGCTCGAAATCCGAAACCATCTTGATGGCAATGCCGCCTTCGGATTTTTCGGGGCGGGCAGGGCGGTGCGGCGTCCACAGCACGCCGTCCTTGTGCAGCGGATTGCCGGATTCGATCAGCGCCGACAGCGCGGCGACGGTAGCGGTGACGCTGCCCGAGGCCATCGTCTCGGCGTCTTCCAGCGAGATGTCGAGACCGGCGACCGGGTTGAGGCCGGCTGCCGTGCGCTCCCTGGCTGACGCCGCGCCACCCATCGAGGTGCCGCGCGAACTGCGTCCCGGCGAGCTTGAGCGCTCGGGTATCTTCTTCGACGGCTTCGGCGATTTGCCGCCGTCGCCCTTGCCGACAAGACGTCCTTCGTTTTCGGCTTCCTGCTCGATCTGCTCGGCCCAATCCGCGATCGAACCGGTCAGCGGCGTGCCAGAGAGCTCCGGCTGCGGCATCTCGGCGAAACCGCCTTTGTGCAGCGGCTCGGAGGCGTCGAGGAAATCGGTCAGCGGGCTGCGCCGCTTCGGCGCGGCGCGGTCGTCGTTCGCCGTCGGCGGCGTTTTCTTATCGGGGGATTTGGCCATGTCCCGAATATGGGATTTCCTGGCCAA
This sequence comes from Mesorhizobium sp. M0243, assembly GCF_040321775.1. Lineage (NCBI taxonomy): Bacteria > Pseudomonadati > Pseudomonadota > Alphaproteobacteria > Hyphomicrobiales > Phyllobacteriaceae > Mesorhizobium > Mesorhizobium sp. M0243. The sequence goes on from NZ_JAMYSF010000004.1 coordinate 190,310, forward strand.
AATGGAAAGAGCGCGGTGGGGAGAGGCGTGCCGAACAGCGCTGCTCCTGACAGCAGGCTGTCAGGAGCAGGCGGGAAGGTGCGGCCGAAAGCCTCTTGTCGCTACACGCCCCTGGCGGCTGATGCGACCTGCGTCGCCGACCCGTTCAGGCGCGGCACCACGACAAGGCGTTTGATCTTGCCCTTCTTGTAGGCGGCGAGGAAGCGCGCATAGTCCTTGAAGGCGACGCAACCGCTCGACTGGCCGTAGCGGCCTCGAAGCAGGTAGGTATGGGCCAGAAAGCCGTCGCGATTGTATTTGTTGCGGCCATCGGCCGGTGTCAGGCGCAAGGCCTCCACTCCGTGGAAGCGCGTCTCGCGCAGCGACAGATTGTAGGTGTTGGGCGGTGTCGGTCCGCGGTTCTTCTGGTCGGCATAACGCGGCTGGTCCGTCATGGCGCCGATGCCAGAATGAGCCTCGAGCCTTGAGCCGTCAGGCATGTAGACGGTGCCGGCGCTGATATCGTAGACGGCGACGCCATTTCCGGCTCCGCTTCTGGATCCCGGCGAGTTGAACAGATTTCTGAACGCCTTGCCAAGGCCGCCCGAAGGCGTGTCGGGCTTAGCATAGGCCAGCACATCGCCGCCATCGGCTGGCCGGCCTTGCCGCGTCGGTTTCGCCGGCTGGGCCTGCTGGACCGTCTCGCGTGCCGGCTTCGATTGCTGGGCGGGCTTGAGCTGCTGAACAGATTTGGGCTGCTGAACGGGCTTAGGCTGCTGCTGGACGATTTTGGGCTGCGGCGGGTCGAATTGCGGGCGGCGGGTCGGCAACGGCACGTCGTTGGTCAGCGCGTCCGGCAGCGAGGCGGCATCACCGGGTTGATCCTGCTGGGTTTCGACGGGGGAAACCGCGACATCGGCTGACGATTCCTCGATCGGCAGCGGTGAGGCAAACGCCCCGGCGTCGACCGGCAGCGACTGCACGAGGGCAAGTGCCAACTGCGAATTGTCTGGCGTATCAGATTGGGCAAAGCCCATCGGCTGCGGTGCGGTCTGCACGACCACCGAGCCGGTATCCAGCCGGGCGAAACGTTCGGCCGCCGGAACTGGCATGTTATCGGACAGGCTGGCCGTGACCTGGACGGACGGCACCAGCGACGCCTCGGCAATTCGCGGTGCGACGGTGGAGATCACCGGGCGCGTGTTGGCAGTGGCGGCAGGCTTTCCGGCGTCGGCAAAGGCAGCGGCCAGCTTCATCGGCGAAAGCGACGCTTCCATGCGTTCGAAGCGCTCCTGCGCCTTCGACTTCACGGCGGCTGGCATCGGCTTTGCCTGCGCTACAAGGCGTTCGGACTTTTCCGCCCGTGAGCTTACCCTGGCCAGCTTGAAACAGCTGGCACCGCACTGCACCGAATGATCATGCAGGGCCTGAGTGCCGCCATTGGCATTGGCCAGCACGAAGGGTGCTTTCAAGAAGTGCTGTTTCAGCGGATCGGTAAATGCGAGCGATCCCGGCATGGACAGCGTCTGGGGCAGGCCAACCGAAGTCGCCGACAGCGAGGCGCCGACGGAACTGAGGCCGGCCATGGTGCCGATCAGCCAAAGGCCGATGGCAGTGCTGACGCAGGGCAGTGCGACCCAGCGGGCCACCCGGCCAGCGTTGAAGGAAGAGGAACGCGGAGCATCGACGAACTCGCCGCCCTCACGCTGTCCCCGGTTTTTTTTATGTGTACTCAACAACGCCATGCAACCAATCTCGCTTCAATCGGTTTCCCCGTACGTGGCCTTGAGAGCCGCGACGACCATTCTGTGAGTGATCCCAGGTGGTCCCCGACGCGTTTGCCGCGTCTGTAGTTGGTTGCCAATTGCTTCAAAATATGGACAAAGTTGGTTAATCAATTCCTCTCAAAACCAACGACGAGATGTGGATTTTGGCCAAATCAGCCTTCGTCCACGGCCAGGAAAGTGGTGTTGTCGCCCTTCCGACCTGGTTTTGCTGCCTGTTTTTGGCGGCCGAGTCAAGCAAAACAGCCGCTGCTAATTTTTGCGAAGCGCCTTCGCGCGGCATCTGCAGTGAGGTGACTGCCAGCAGACATCGCTTGGGAAAGGCGCCTGTTTCCAGTAAAAATGTTGCCGGTCTTGCCAAGATTTCCCCTGCGGAAGAGCCTCAACATCCCGCCCTCAGTTGAACCAGAGCGCAAAGGTCAGAAACCCGCCGCCGCCGAACTGGCGCTGGATCTGGTCGAAATCGCTGCTGGTGACGAGCTCGCCGCTTTCGAGGTAGGGCGCGATGGCCGGGCCGGTGATCGACAGCACCAGATCGAAGTTTTTCGGGTCATCGAAGAAGCGCTTCATGTTGATGCCAAGGCCCGTGCCGGCGGTGACGCGGAAATGCGGCAGCAACTTGCGGCCCTCCAGGAGATCTTCGGCCATGGTCAGGGCGGCGAGCCAGGCCTGAACCTGCTCCTCGCCGACTTCGAGGCCGGTGAGCGGGTTCTCGCCCTTCTGCTGCGGTCCAGGCAGCCATTCGCGGTCATTGTCGGTCTCGGCGCGGATCGCCTTCCAGTCCTCGCGCGACAGCCGGATCATTTCCAGCAGGTGGCGGCGCGCCGCTTGCCGGCGCTCCGGTTCGACCACCGGCCAGTTGATGAGATGCACCATCGAGATGAAATCGGCGATGCGCCATTCCGACGAGAAGATGCTCGAGCCCATGTCGCCGGCCGGCGGCACCAGAATATCCTGCAACGGCAGCTTGGCGCGCGGGAACAGCATGTGGAACGAGCCGTCGAAGGTGCTCCTGAAATCATGCGCCAGCCAGAAATCGGCCTGGGCCATCAGGAACTCGGCATAGCCCTGCAGCCAGTACCCGTCGGCGCGGTCGAAACGGAAGGTGAGCGTGGGGACGGCGTCGTCCGATGTAATGCCGCCACGGGACAACGCGGCGATGATCGCCGCCATGCTCTCGTCCGGAGCGATGGTGCCGTCCTCGTTGAGGTCTATGCCCGCACGGGTGAGATCGATCGCCATGCCGATATCGGCGTTCGCCGGCACCGACGCAAACGTCGCCGCGGATTTTTCCAGCCGGTCGCGGAAGCCGACCAGGATGGCGCGGAACTGCTCGTAAGTCAGCGGCTCGGGATTGGGATTGTCGGGCACCGGCAACCGCATCAGTGGCAGCATGAAGGACTGCGGGCTTTCGAAACCATGGCGGTGCAGGCCGGTGGCCAGGATCTCCAATGCGGTGAAGAACTCGCCCGCCCCGGCCGCATAGGCGGATGCCGGGTCGTTTGGCGCGGCGGCCTCCAGCATCGACAGGGCAGCGTCGCGCGCGGCCACGCTCTTCGCCTCGAACAGTCGGGTAGCCGCTTCGGGCATTGCCGCCGACGCGGAAGACAGCGGCAGGAGCAAAATGAAAGCGGTCAGCAGGCCTGCCAGTCGTGTCATCTTTTCCCCCAATATTTGTCGCGCAGCGCAGATATACACCATTTGCAGCGCTGCGCTTCAACCCGCCCGCCGGACGGTCTACACAGGGCAAACAATTGGGCATCGCGTGTCGAATTATCCGTTTTCCTACAAACTGTCCTGGCTGCCGCGTTTCTTGAAGCCGTCTCTGGCCGGCGATGTGCAAGACTTTGCGCTGATGGCTGGGACGCTTATGGATCCGCCGCCGAGGCAGACAATGCGGCTTGCCTTTGTCGGGGACATCTCGGCGGTGGCCAACCGCAGCGCGCCGGATTGCGATCCGGCGATCAAGGCGCTGCTCGGCGCTGCCGATCTGGTGATCGGCAATTGCGAAAGCCCCGTGGTGGACAGACCAAGCGCGGCGCTGGGCACAAGGCTCGGCACGCATCATGCGATGAGCGAGTTGTTTCTGGCCGAGGCGCTGGCGGCGGTTGGTATTGCGCGAGAAAGGCTCGTGCTGTCGCTGGCCAACAACCATGTGCTGGATCAGGGCGTCGCCGGTTTCGACGAGACGGTGGCGGCGTTGCAGCGGCTCGGCATCCGCACGGTCGGCCTGGCCGCCAATGGCCCGGTGGTGCCTGTCCAGGTCGGACCGCTTGATATCGGCTTCGCCGCATTCACGCTGTGGCGCAACGCCGATGAAAAACTGTTTGCGGGGCGCGTTTCGATGGACAGCGATCCGACGGGCTGGCCGCGCGCTGGCTTGGATCTTCTCTGCGCCGTGCCGCATTGGGACTGGGAGTTCCGGCATTTTCCGCGTGCCGAGACGCGGGCGCTGGCCAGGCGGCTGGCCGGGCAGGGCGTCGGACTGATCGCCGGCCATCACGCCCATGTCGTGCAGCCGGTGGAAAGGATCGACAAGACGGTGGTCGCTTATGGACTTGGCGATTTCCTCGGCACCGCCTTCGCCCGCCAGCCATGGCCGGGTCGCATCGGTTCTATCCTCACTGTCGATGTCAGTGCCGATGCCGGTACGCGCGGGACGATCGCGTCTTACCGGCTGCATCCCTTCATGCGCCTGCGCGCCGGCGACCATGAGCGGCTGGTGTTGGTGGAGGCTTTGGAGGGCCGAGTGCGTGACAAGGTCGAGGGGCGACTGAAAGCGATCTTCCCTTCTCCACCAACCGATCAAGGCGGTACCCGCTTAAACGTCTGGCGGCCCCTGCAAAACCGACTATCATGCTCCCGCAGAGGCAGGATTGCGGGGGATAGCGGTGGAAACAGCGGATTTCATGCCGAGCGAAACGGTCATCGCCGGCATCCGGAAAGACATCGCGGCCTATGAAGCGGCGAGGGCGTCGGCGGTCAGGCAGGTGCGCTGGCGGGTGCCGGTGTTCGTCGGCCTGGTGCTGGTGGCCGTGGTGCTGGTCGCCTGGCTGTTCAACAAGGTCGCCGACCCCAACGAGCAATGGGTCTCGACGCCGCATGTGTTCCTGTATGTCATCGGCTTCGCGGCTTCGATCCTGCTCTATTTCCAGGCCAGGAAACCGGCGACGCGGCTGCAGCAATCGTTCCGCGAGACGCTGTTGCCGATCATCTTCGGCTTCATCGCCGACATGCGCTACCAGCATGGCGTGACGCCGAATTCATTCGACCGGTTGCCGCGCACGGCGGTTGGTCCGTTCAACCGGCAGGCGTTCGACGACATCGTCGCGGGCCGCTACGAAGGGTTTCCGTTCGAGCTCTACGAGGCGCATCTGCGGGAAGGGTCGGGCAAGGGCTCGTCGACGGCCTTTCAGGGCGTCATCGTCGCCTTCGAGACCATCGCGCCGTTCCCCGGCATATTGGTGGCGACGCGCCGGACCAACGCGGTCATCAGTTTCTTTCGCGGCATATTCGCCAGCAAGCTGCAGGAGCTGTCCAGTGGCGACGTGGCGCTCGACGCCGCGTACGAGTTCCGCACCGACAATCTCGGGGCGGCACAGCCACTGGTGAGCGGCCGGCTGGCGCAGGCGCTGAAATGGCTTGGCGAAACCTGGCCGGACGATCCGGCCCGTGTCGCGCTCAATGGCAGCGATGGGTTCCTGCTGCTGCCGCAGACGAAGAACTTCTTCGAGCTGCCGGATATTTCGGTGCCGCTCGATTACACCACGCATGTCGCGCCGATGATATCGGACATGGGCGCGATGCTGGCGACGGCGGCACTTGTGCGCAAGATCGGCGCGAAGGACGAGATCGATTAGTTGGGCCTCGCTGTCAGCAGTCAAAGCCGTATTGGTCGCGCATGGTGTCCGCCTCCTCTTTCGACATTTTGTTGAACATAACGCAGACGGTGAAGCTGCCGACCTGATGGCCGGCGCGCATATAGCCCCAGTCGGAAATATCGTTTCGGGTGAATTCTATATTCTGCCCGAAGACCACATTACGCACTTGCTCCGGCTGGTTCGCCAATATGCCGACAAAGCCTGTTTCAGTGCGGCGGAACGGGATGACCCAGAAGTGCTCGCTGACGTTGCCGTCGCGCACCTTGACCTTCAATTTGAACCTGTCGGTGTCGGAGGAAGGAGCCTCGGACAGTGCCAGGAATTCATCCAGGCTGGCGAGCGCCTGCGCTGTCGCTGCCGCCATCTCGGGATCGTCCTCGGTAAACATAATCGTCTTGTCATCGCCCGGATCCGCGCCTTGCGCACAGGCGGACCCCGGCGCAAGCGCCAGCATCAGGGACATCGCGGTCCGGACTGCAAGTTTCATGGAAGGCCCCTTTCATCGTAACGGCGCACCATCCTGCATCCGTTCCCGATTTGCAACCGGAGCGCGAGTTTCATCCACTTCGGAGCGGCGAGTTGAGCTGATCCATGAAACAAAATGTGTATCGATGACCGGTCGGCAGTCTGTTTCGTGATGCCGCTTGAGACGGATTGCGGCGGCCGCGCCGTGATCGAAACCGCCCGCCACAATCCGGCTAAACGACTCTTTTCGCGGACAGAAGTCCGCTCATTGGGGGAGCCGAAGCGGCCTGAAATGATCTCGGTCGCAGACAATGTGTCGGAATTAAGCCTATGATATTGTTTGCAAAAATTCACCCAACGTGATTTGCGGAGCGAGCGCTTCCGTTCCAGTTTAAGGCCGTCCGGTGCTGTCGTTTCCCAAGGCGGCCCGGAAAAGTGAAACAGCACGGAGTGCACCCCATGAAGAAGACCCTCGCAACCACCGCCGCTCTGCTCGCCTTCCTCGGCACGGCCTATGCCGCGACCGTTCAGGGCACGATCCAGGCCGTCGACCCGACGACCAAGTCGATCACCCTCGACGACGGCAAGATCTACCAGCTGTCACCGGAAGCGACGATCGGGAAATTGAAGGTCGGCGCCAAGGTGGCGGTGACTGTCGATGACAAGACCGGCATCGTGACGTCGATCAAGAAGGCCTCGTAACGCGAGAGCATCGTGCGTCGGCAGACCTGCTGACCGGATTTTTCAAACCCTGTTCCACTCATGGCCGGTCCCTCCGGGGATCGGCCATTTTCATGCCTCGCCCCTCGATGCCGGGCGACCTGGATGAGGTCTTCCGGCTGGACCCCAGGGCCGGCCGGCGGAACGCTGTCCGGCGGCATCGCTATGGTTTTTGCCAAAAAGCCGCGCTATCCCTTGGCCAACGGGGGATATTCATGGCCGACGAACAAAAAGGGTTTCGCCTGTCGCGGCGATTGCTGCTGGGTGCGGCTGTCCTAGGTGGCGCGGTGCTGTGGGGCGGCAACACCGTGGCGCGGCTGGCGCGCGCGCCTTCGGGGCCGAAGAACGCCGGACGGATAGCCGATATCGACGGCTTCGCGTTGCCTTTGAAGCCGCTGGACAATGCGCCGGCCTTCGATGCGTCGCTGCCCTGGTCGGCAAAAGGCGGCGACATCAACGATGCCAGCGGCCTGTCGATGACGCCGGTCTACGGCGTCGTCGAGGTCAGCGAGGACGAGCACATCGCCAATGCGCTGGCCTTCGCGCGTGCCAATGGCCTGAAAGTCTCACTGGCCGCCATCCGCCATTCGATGGGCGGGCATGCCTTCGACGACAACGCGCTGGTACTCGACCTCAGAAAGTTCAACAATGTGACCGTGGATGCGGCGGCGAAGACCATGACCTTGCAGCCGGGCGCGCGCTGGCACGACATCCAGAACCTTCTGCATCCGCGCTTTGCGGTGAAGGCGATGCAGTCGACCGACATCTTCTCGGTCGGCGGCTCGCTGTCGGTCAATGCGCACGGTATGGACCACCAGGCAGGGTCGGTGGCGGGCTCGATCCGCTCGATGCGAGTGATGCTGGCCGACGGCTCGGTGACGACCTGCTCGCCCACCGAGAACACCGATCTGTTCCGCCACGTCGTCGGCGGCTATGGCCTGTTCGGCGTGGCGCTGGAGGCGACGCTCGATATCGTCGAAAACGCCGTCTACCGGACCTCGCGCGAAATCATCAGATCGGACGATTTTCCGAAATTCTTCGCCGAGGTGCTGGAGCCGAACAAGAATATCGGCCTGTTCTACGGCCATCTGTCGACGGCGCCCGGCAATTTCCTCGAGGATATGATCGTCTACCGTTACGACAAGGTGGCGGAGCAGCCGCCGGCGGATCAGCCTGAGATCGGCGAGCCGGGTTCAGTCGGGTTGAAGCGGGTGATCATCAACCTGGCGAAATGGGGCAGCCTGTTCCAGGAGTTGAAGTGGTTCACCGAAAAGACGCTGGAGCCGAAATTCGAAAGCTGCACGGTGGCGCGTACTTCGGCCATGGCCGAGGGCGAGGCCTGTCTCGTCACCCGCAACAACCCGATGCATGATTCGGTGCCCTATCTCTTCAACGATCAAATAGAAGAGACCGACATCCTGCACGAATATTTTATTCCACGTGCCGCCTATGTCGAATTCATCGCGGAAGCGCGCGAGATCCTGCGCAACCAGACGCTGCCGGTGCTCAATGCTTCGGTGCGCATCGTCCACAAGGAGGATGTGGCGCTGACCTACGCGCCGGAGCCAGCCTATTCGCTAGTGCTCTACATCAACCAGCCGACCGATGCCGACGGCAATGCCAGGATGCGCGCGCTGACGCGGGCGCTGATCGACGTGACGATCAAGCATGGCGGGCGCTTCTTCCTGCCTTACCAGCTGCATTATACGGCCAGGGAATTGCTGGCCTCCTATCCCGAACTGCCGGCCTTCCTGGCGGCGAAGCGGCAGTATGACCCTACGGAACTGTTTTCCTCGACCTTCTACCGTGCCATCAAGGCGCTGAGCGGGGTGGCATAAGAAGCAGGAGAACAGCCATGCGCATGGTATCGGCGGCGGCATTCACCCTCATCGCGCTGTGCGCTGGACCGGCCGGGGGCGAGGATCTCAAAGCCTTCAAGCTGACCATCGACGGGGTAACGATCGATATCGATCCCGGCGAGAGCACTGATGTGACGCTACCCGGCGGTAAGCACAGCAAGGTGACGCTCGAGCGCAACGACTTCGCCACCTTTTCCGGCAGCGTTTTCTCCTTCGTTCACCCCAGCAGCATTTCGGTGACCAAGACCGATCTCGGCGATGATATCACGCAGTATCTGATGGCGTCGGCTCTCGGCACGATCGTCGTCGTGCAGGAATATGGCACGATGAACCCGGTGTCGCTCAACCAGCTGATGCTGCAGGAGATGACCAAGGAATCGGTGCAGGCCGGCGCCAAGCTGACGCAGGAGCCGACGACGCGCAAACTCGCCGACGGCAAGGAATTGACCGGGATTCGCGCCGAGGTGAAGACACGCACCGACACCGCCGATTTCGAGATCGTCGGCTTCGGCCTGGCCGATCGGGGGCTGCTGTTCATCACCCGCGTTGCCGGCGAGGATGCAGCGACCGAAAAGCCGCTTATCGACAAGTTCTGGCAGAGCCTGAAAGTCAAGCTGCAGCGGGACTAGGCTCGTCTCTCAGTTTGGGTTTCGGGGGGGAATCCATACTTTTGCATAACGGCGGCTCAAGTTATTCTGACGATCCGGATGTTGGAGATCCTGCAGCATGGCGAAGCTCATTTTCAGAATGAACCAGTCCCTCGACGGCTATGTCGACCACCAGAAAATGCCGTCAGGCCCGACAATCTTTCGTCACTGGATAGAGCAAGTGCGCAATTTGAGCGGCAGTGTTTACGGTCGCGGCATGTACGAGGTCATGCGTTATTGGGACGAAGACAGTCCTGAATGGAGCGCGGAGGCGCACGAATTCGCGGCGGCGTGGCGGAGCCAACCGAAGTGGGTTGTGTCGCGCTCTCTGAAGTCGCTCGGCCCCAACGCCACACTTGTCGGGGACGACGTCGAGGCGGTGATAGGTGGGCTTAAGGCTGAGCTCGTCGGGGAGATTTCAGTTTCCGGACCAAACCTGGCACGAAGCCTGACCGACCTTGGTCTTATCGATGAATATCAACTCTACCTCCACCCGTTCGTGCTCGGTCATGGCAAGCCATTCTTCGCCGGCCCCCGGCCGCCGCTTCGCTTTGTGGCCAGCGATTTGATCGGCGATGACGTAATCAGGTTGACCTATGTGCCTGCCTGATTAAGCGGTCGTCAAACCGAGACGCTAGCAGGACTACAGCCCCTTTGGCACTAAGCCGGCCAGCCAGTTCACGGAGCGTTTCGCGGCATCGGCGGTCGCCGAGGCGGCGCGGCCGAGATCGGTCTTGACCACGGCGTAGCCGTTCTTGGTGCGATAGAGCACGCCGGTTCCGCCATCGACCACCTGTTCATAGGCGACGGGCCGGGCGGCGTCGGCTTCCATGGCCGTCGTCGGCGAACCGACCGAGACGCTCGGCCGGTGGCTCAATTCAGGCGGTAGCGGGCTTTCGGTTCTGACAACGCGGCTGGCCGGCTTCAGCTCCGGGCGCGACGCGGTCGCGGCCAGTTGCGAGGAGGACGACGAACCCTTCGTGCGGCAAATGCCGGAGACGAGCGGATAGTTGAAATTGCGCTCGTGCAGCATCTGGCTCTTCATCGCCGCTTCGCACTCGGCGACGGTCGACCACTTGGCCGGCGTCTCGCCGATATATTCGCAAAGCTTGGCGTCGCAGTCGCAGCCGACAATGGTCATAGCGACAAGGGCGGTCTTGATCACGGTCTTGTCCCTTCGAGATGCCCCCGGCAACCCATCCATTTCTTCCCATTCCTTCGCGCGCGAACAAGGCGGGATTTGGCCGCGATTGTGGAATGGGCGTGGCGGAGCCCAGGAAATGCATAATCCTGGCCGGGCGTGGCCGAAAGGCCTCAGTAGTCGTAGACGTGTTCAAGCCTGGCGCCAGCCTTGATCAGCGCCGGCAGCACGAGATGCAGCTTGCGCACGGCGACGGTCAGCCCGGTGCGGCGCGTGGATTGATCGGCCGGGAGCGGATAGCTGAACAGGATGCGCATGCCTTCAGGGATGGCGATCGTATCGGTGGAGAGCACCGTGACCATGATCTCGTCATTGCCGCCGATCTCGACGAAGGAGACGCCCTTGTCGATCAGGCGCGGGATCATTTCGGTGAAGACCTGATAGCGCCTGGTGACGAAGATGGTGCCGTCAGCGCCCATGTCGCGTTCGAGCAAGGTGTCGGGCTCGTTGCGGGTGGCTTCGCCGACGGGTCCCTTGGCCCAGACATGGACGTCGAGCAAGGCAGGGTCCATCGTCGCGGCGAGCGCCTTGGTGATCAGGTCGGCATAGCCCTGCTTGATGGTGTCGGCGAGGCCGAACGCCAGCTTGCGTTCGCTGGTCCGGATCGAGCTGTCTCCCGGCGCCGGCTGCACGGCAAACAGGCCGGCGCGCTTCTCGGCATAGGGGAACTGATACCAGGGCACCTGGTCGAGAAACCCTGCATAGTCCGCCGCCAGCTTGGCCTGATAGATGTCGGCGGCGGTGCGCTTGGCCGTCGTCGCCTCGGTGATGCGGCCGACCGTGTTCTCATAGGCCCACTGCAATATATGCTCGATCGAGTGGCTGGTGCCGATGATGACCAGCATCTGGTGGTTGGCGTAGTTGAACTTGTAGGCAGAACTGGCGCGGATGACCATGGCGTAGTCCTGCCAGAAGCGGCCGACATAGGACCAGTAGGGAAAGCCGCTCGGCTGGTCCTTGTCGACGAAGCCGGCATATTCGCGCGCGGCGTAGACGATCGCCCATTCCGGATAGGTGAGGAAGGTCGATTCCTCCGGCCGCTGGTAGAAGGGGATCTCGGCGCGGACCTTGTCGGCCAGCGCCTTGGGCGGCGCGCCATCGGCAATTCCGGGCAGCGGCGTCTTGTCGAGCGACGACGTCGTCAGAAAGCCGTAGCTCAGCCCGGCGATCGGGATGAGGATGACGAGGACGATCACCCACAGGATCGTCTTGATGATGCGCTTCAGCCAGCGGAACAGGAACATGCCAGATCAGGCCGTGGCGAAGTGTTCGTGTATGCGCCTGGCCAGCCGGAAACCGACATAGACGGCGAAGCCACCGATGACCAGGTGCGGCAGGTTGGCGAAGAAGCGGGCCGGGAATTCGATATCGTTGAGGGAGCGGAAGCCGTTGATGAAGATGCCGGCATCGAGGCAGCCGGAACCGGTGACCAGACCGAGCACGCCGTCGAACAGGTAGACCGAACCGAACAACTTGAAATAGAACACCGCCTGGCGGTGCGAGATGAAGGCGGCGGCCAGCGCCCAGACGCCGGAGAAGGCGTGCAGCAGGTCGTCATACCATTGCAGCGAAAACAGACCGAACAGATTGCCGCCAGCGTCATTGAACGCGGGTATGTAGCCAATGGCGACGACGCCAAAAAACAGGAAAGCATAGGCGACGGCAAGCTTCTGGATCAGCGTCATGAAGTATCCCCCCTCTACGAGTCCGCTTTGCAAACAGACTCTGACGACGCAGCGATACTAACCGATTTTAGCGCGCGGTGAAGCGGCGCCCGCGAGATCGCCGGCGAAGGATATCGAGGGGCAAAAAGACAGTCGGCGCCGGGATTTCTCCCAGCGCCTCCCTGTCAGATCAGGACACGGTCGCGGCAGCAACTTCCGTAAAGTCGTCGCGCCTTGCCGGCCTTGATTTTGACGGTCCTGCCAGTCCGCCGCCCGAGAGCAGCGTCCGTTCGGGACCACGCTGGTTTCCACCCTTGCGGGCTTTGCCCTGCGCACCATCGAAGGTTTTTGCCGTCCTTCATGGCAGCATCGGTCCGCCGTCGGCGTTGGCACGCTTTCCGCGGCCCCGTAGGTCTCGGCTCCGTCCCTCGAAACAGGCAAGCCTGCTCTCGCTTCGGGCCGTCCGGGCCTCAGGAAATCCGCCTTTCACTTCGCCTTTCGGCTGGATGATCGGTAGCCGCCTGAGATGGGTTTAACCTACGCCGGGTAAGGGGCCTGGGGAATGGCCTGAGGCCTGTGGATAGCGGGATTATCGGGGATCAACCAGGGAATGCGATTTTCCGATCCGCCATGATGGGCGGCAGCGGTGGACATTCGGCCCTTGCCCTGCCGGCCGGTGCGGGCTTCAATGCCGGCAAAGGATTCGAGGTGCCGAGCGGCTCGATGTCCTTGCGGGAGGGTTGCTTGAAAGTCGGAGTGGTTCTCAACCCGATTGCCGGTGGGGGCCGGCTGAAACGGCACTGGCCTGAGGTCGCCGCGTCGCTGAAAAAGCACTTCGGCGAATTCGAGCTGCGCGAAACGCAGGCGGAAGGTGACGCCGAAAGGCTGGCAATCGATCTCGCGATGATTGGCTTCGACCTGGTGATCGCGGCCGGTGGCGACGGCACCGCCAGCGAAGTGGCCGATGGACTGCTGCAGGCGTTCCAGGAAAGCGGCCGGACCACCGAGCTCGGCCTCTTGCCGTGCGGCACCGGCATTGACTTCGCGCGCGGGCTCGGCCTGCCGAAAGAGGTGGATGCCGTGCTGAAGCGGTTGGCCGAAGCCAAGGGTCGCAAGGTCGATGCCGGGCGCATCTGCTACATCGATGATCATGGCGCGCTGGCCAGCCGGCATTTCATCAACATCGCCAGCCTGGGGCTTTCCGGCGCCACTGACCGCGCCGTCAATGCCGACAAGCGCAAGGGCAGGATGTCGGCCAAGGCGCTTTTCCTGTGGCGCACCGTGGTCGAGTTCATCCGCTACCGCTTCCAGGACGTCAGGATCACGGTCGACGACGGCGCGCCCGTCGAAGCGCGCATGGCGCTGGTGGCGGTCGCCAACGGAAAATTCTTCGGCGGCGGCATGATGATCGCGCCGGATGCGGAACTGACCGACGGGCAGTTCGACATCGTCATCCTGCGCGCCGCCGGCAAGCTGAAGCTGATCTGGGACATCCGGCTGCTCTATGGCGGCCGGCACCGGAACCATCCAGCGATCACCATCTTGCGCGGCAGGAAAGTGGTGGTCGAACCGCTCGGCGATGTCGAGAAGAACGGCGCGCTGGTCGACATAGACGGCGAGTCGCCGGGACGCATACCCGCGACCTTCGAGATCCTGCCGGGTGCGTTGACGCTCAGATACTGAATCAAGCCGTTGACGGATTGATTCAGATGAATCCGCCGATCCAGCCAACTCGCTGAAATCGCTTAATATCCAGCCGGCGTTAGAGTTCGAGCTTGGCCGGGAAACCAGGTGCGCGCAGGTCGGTGCCGACGGCATCTTCCAACAGTTTGACGATCTGGGTCGACCAGGCGCCGCCGCCATAGGCGGCCTTGCCTTGCTGAAAAATCGCGTTGACGCGCGACGCCAGCTCAAGCGGCACGCCTGACTGTTCGCCCATGGCGAGCGCGAAGCTGAGGTCCTTCAGCGCCAGATCCATGGTGAAGCCGATATCGTAGGAGCCGTTGAGAATGAGCTGGCTTTCGGTATCGTGGACGAAGCTGTTGCCGGAGGAGGCGACGATGGCGTGATAAGCTTGGGCGAGGTCGAGCCCGCCTCGCTTGGCCAGCATCAGCGCCTCGCCGGCGGCGACGAGGTGAACGAAGGCGAGCATGTTGGTGATCACCTTGATCACCGCCGCCGAGCCGACCGGCCCCATCAAGAACGATTTCGCGCACATCGCTTCGATTGCCGGGCGATGGCGCGCATAGAGCGCTGGATCGCCGCCGACCAGCGCGGTGATCTTTCCGGCCGCCGCCAGATGCACGCCGCCGGTGACCGGGCATTCCAGCGTCTCGATGCCTTTGGCCGAGGCGAGGGCCGCGAGGCGGAGAATCTCGTCGCGGCCGTTGGTCGACATCTCGATCCAGGTGCCGCCTGTGGGCAGGCCCTCCAGCAGACCATCGGCGCCCGCCAGCACGGCTTCGCTGACCTTCGGAGAGGGCAGGCAGGAGATGGCGTTGCCGGCCCGTGCGGCGGCCTCGGCGGGGCTGCTTGCCGCTGTGGCCCCGGGCGCCCCCAGGCGCGCGTCGGGGGTGGGATCACGGTCGAAGACGGTGACGGCAAAGCCGTTGCGGATCAGGCTGGCGGCAAGGTTGCCGCCGAGATGGCCAAGACCGATGAAGGCGTAGCTTTCGCTCACGGCATCAACGGCGTCTGCATCATCTGCAGATGCAATTCCTTGCCCGTATAGGGATGTGCGTCGCAGACCGCTTCGTTGAGCTCGACGCCGAGGCCGGGCTCCTTCGACGGGATGATTTTGCCGTCCTGCCACTCGATCTTCTTCTTCAGCAGCGTGGCGTGGAAACCGTCCCACTGCTTCAGCGATTCGAGGATGAGGAAGTTGGGCAGCGTTACCGCCAGCTGGATGTTGGCGGCACCGACGATCGGTCCGCAATAGCAATGCGGCGCGATCTGGATGTGGTAGGCCTCGGCCATGGCGGCGATCTTCTTGGTTTCGAGAATGCCGCCGGAGCGGCCGAGGTCCGGCTGAAGGATGGTCGCGGCGCGGTTCTCGATGACGCGGGCGAACTCGAATTTGGTCGTCAGCCGCTCGCCGGTGGCGATCGGGATCGAGGTCGCGCGGGCCACTTGGGCCATGACCTCAGGCATATCAGGCGGCACCGGCTCCTCGAACCACAAGGGATCGTAGGGCTCGATGGCGCGCGCCATGCGCAGCGCGCCGGACGCCGTGAACTGGCCGTGCGTGCCGAACAGGATGTCGGCGCGGGTGCCTACCGCCTCGCGGATCGCCTTGATCATGCGGGTGGACAGGTCGATATCGACGAGGCGCGGCTGGTGGCCGTCGAAGGCGGTGTAGGGGCCGGCCGGGTCGAGCTTGACGGCATTGAAACCCTGCTCGACATATTCGAGCGCACAGGCAGCGGCGAGATCTGGATCGTTGTAGACGTTCTTGCCGTGCGCGTCCTCGGAGTGGACGCTGCCGCTGTGCGGATAGAGATAGGTGTAGGAGCGCAGCGTCTCGTGCACCTGTCCGCCGAGCAGTTTGTAGACCGGCTTGTCGGCTTCCTTGCCGATAATGTCCCAGCAGGCCATTTCCAGCGCCGAGAAGCAGCCCATGCCGGACACATCGGGGCGCTGGGTGAAGCCGGAGGAATAGGCGCGGCGGAAGAAGTTCTCGATGTCGTGCGGATCGCGGCCGACGAGATAGCGCTCGGCCATGTCCTCGACCATCCGGGCGGTAACATGGGCCGAGAAGGTGGCGTTGTAGGCCTCGCCATAGCCGACCACGCCACCATCGGTGGTCAGCTTGACGAAGATGAAATACTTGCCGCCGATGCCGGGCGGCGGATTGCCGACAACCCAGGTCTTGACGTCGGTGATCTTCATTCTTGGTCCTCCAGAACCAATTCGGCGCCTTTCCAACCGGTCATGATCGAGGCGGCGTTGGTGTTGCCAGTGATGTTGTCGGGAAAGATCGAGGCATCGATGACGCGCAAACCTTCCAGACCATGCACCTTGAGGCGGGGGTCGACGACGGCGCGCGCGGGATCCGGCCCCATGCGGCAGGTCGAGACCGGGTGATAGACGGTGCCCGAGCGCTTCCTGAAATCCTGGACCAGATCGGCGTCCGAGGTGATCGACGGGCCGGGCAACACCTCTTCCTCGATGATCTCGGCCATGGCGGGCATCGAGGCGATCTTGCGCACGAATTTCACCGCCGCCAGCATCTCCTCGACATCGGCATTGGTGGAGTAGGCATTGGCCGTTATCTTGGGGTAGTCGCGTGGGTTGGCCGAGCCGATCATGATCTCTCCACGGCTCGACGGGCGGCAGTTGGATAGGCCGATGGAAAAGCCCGGCCATGGGTCGGGCGTCAGGATGGGGCGCTCGCCGCTCTTGGGAATGACGGTCGAGAAGGCCTGGAAATAGAGCTGCATGTTTGGCCGCGTCGCCGCCGGGTCGGTGCGGAAGAAGCCACCGGCATTGTTCATCGACAGCGACAGTGGGCCGGAGCGGGTCAGGATGTATTGCATACCGACCAGCAGCTTGCCCCACCAGGGACGCAGCGTCTGGTTGAGCGTCGGCAGCCGGCCCTTGAAGGTGTAGTTGATGCCGACATGGTCCTGCAGATGCGCACCGACATTTTCGTTGGCATGGACGACGGGAATGCCCAGGCTCCCAAGCAGGGCGGAAGGGCCGACGCCGGACAGTTGCAGCAATTGCGGCGAGTTGATCGAACCGCCCGACAGGATGATTTCGCGGCCGGCACGCGCCGTCTTCATCCCGCCGTTCTGCTGGTATTCGACGCCGACGGCACGCTTGCCCTCGAACAGGATTTTTGTCGCCAGCGCCTTCATCTCGACGCGGACATTCCCGCGCTTCATCGCCGGGCGCAGGAAAGCGCGCGCCGCCGACATGCGGCGGCCGTTGCGGGTCGAGATCTGGTAGATGCCGACGCCTTCCTGGGCGGCGCCGTTGAAATCCGGGTTGAGCGGCAGGCCGGCCTGCTGGCCGGCGGCGAGATAGCGTTTGGTCAGCGGATGGACTGCGTCCGAACAGTCGGTGACATGCAGCGGGCCGCCCGTGCCGCGCCATCGGTCGGCACCGGCCTG
Organism: Mesorhizobium sp. M0243; assembly: GCF_040321775.1. Classification (NCBI taxonomy): domain Bacteria; kingdom Pseudomonadati; phylum Pseudomonadota; class Alphaproteobacteria; order Hyphomicrobiales; family Phyllobacteriaceae; genus Mesorhizobium; species Mesorhizobium sp. M0243. The sequence continues at coordinate 207,624 of NZ_JAMYSF010000004.1, forward strand.
GTTGTCCTCGAGCGCCTTGAAGGCGGGAAGCAGATCGTCATAGCCCCAGCCGGGATTGCCGGCGGCGGCCCAGGCATCGAAATCCTCGCGGGCGCCCCTGATCCAGACCATGGCGTTGATCGAGCTTGAACCGCCGAGCAGCATGCCGCGCGGCCAGTGGTCGGTATTGCCGGCGAGGCCCGGATCCGGCTCGGCCTTGTAGTTCCAGTTGACGGCAGGATCGAAGAAGGTCTTGCCGTAGCCGAGCGGCATCTGCACGTAGAAGCGGCGGTCGCTGCCGCCGGCTTCCAGCATTAACACCGAGAAGCGCCCCGAGGCCGAGAGTTTTTCGGCCAGGACCGAGCCGGCCGAGCCGGAGCCGACGATGATGAAATCATAGGTCTGCATGATGGAAATGGGAGGCTCCGAAAGATTGGCTGCAGCCTAGACGCGACGGCATTCCGAAGTCGCCGCGCCATCCGGCATCAGTTGTGAAAAAAGCGACCGTCGAACTGGCCGGGTTTGCGGGGATGCCCGACAATCGCGCTTGATATCTACCTTCTCGACAGCCTATGCGATGGCATTATTTTGGCGCATGATTTTCTCCGAAAGTCTGCAACTTTTCGGAATCATGCTCTGGCCACTCTGCGGAAGGCAGGAAATCATATGCGAACCCTCCCTGACGCGTTCATCCCCGAACTGCCGGGCCACTACAGCGGCAAGGTCCGCGAGAACTACGACCTTGCGGATGGCCGGCGCATCATCATCGCCACCGACCGCCTCAGTGCCTTCGACACCATCCTGACTTCGATCCCGTACAAAGGAGAGATCCTGACGCAGACGGCGCGCTACTGGTTCGAGGAAACCGCCGACATCTGCCCGAACCATGTTCTCGAATACCCCGACCCGAACGTCGTCGTCGGCACGAGGCTCGACATCCTGCCGGTCGAGATCGTCGTGCGCGGCTATCTGGCGGGCACCACCAGCACCTCGATCCTGACGCGCTACAAGCGCGGTGACCGCGACATGTATGGCATCCACCTGCCGGACGGCCTGCGCGACAATGAAAGACTGGCGGAGCCGATCATCACGCCGACCAGCAAGGCCGCGCATGGCGGCCATGACGAACCGCTGTCCAAAGCGGAGATCCTCGAGCAGGGTCTTCTCACGCAGGCGCAGTGGGATACCGTATCGGACTACGCCTTGCGGCTGTCCGCCCGCGGCCAGCAGCGCGCCGCCGAGCGCGGCCTCATCCTCGCCGATACCAAATACGAATTCGGCACCGACAAGAACGGGACCATCATTCTCGCCGACGAAATCCACACGCCGGACAGCAGCCGGTACTGGATTGCGGCGAGCTACGAACAGGCGCTCGCCAGCGGCAGCCGGCCGGAGAGCTTCGACAAGGATTTCATCCGCTCGTGGGTCTCGGCGCGGTGCGATCCTTACAGCGACCCTATCCCTGAGATACCCGACGAGATCGTCGAACAGGCTTCGCGGGTCTATGCGCAGGCCTATGAGGCGATCACCGGCAAGGAATTTTCTCCAGACCTTTCCGGGGACAGCGTGCTCGATCGTATTCGCACGAACCTCAGGCGCTATTTCTGATCGACCTTCGCCGGGTGATGCGAACTGCCGTCTTCCACTCATCGCCATGCCAGAGCCCACCAACTCGGGTTAACGGAGCCTTACCGGGTGTTGGCTGACGGTGCATCAAACGAAAAACCCGCCTGTACGGCGGGTCACTGGCGCAAATCAGCACCATAGGCAAAAATGTACCATAGCTGCGGTCACTGAGTCAAGAAAAAATTCCTATCGTGAAAAGCTGCCGGCAAAAAAGCTGCCGACACCGCGACCCGGCAGTCGCAGGTCTTTTGTCAGTTCGGAGCCTGTGGCCATGTCGTGGCGCGTTGACCTTCGGGCGCCGTGACGATACGGGCTCGAGGGCGGCCGGTCTCGAAGGAATTCTCCCATGGTGCACTACGCTGAAGGACGGCCGCTTGGCGATCTGACGCTGCGCACCCTGGCCATGCCTTCGGATGCCAATGCGGCCGGCGACATTTTCGGCGGCTGGGTGATGGCGCAGATGGACCTCGCCTGCGGCATCCGTGCCGCCGAGCGCGCCAAGGGCCGCGTGGTGACGGCTGCGGTGAAAGAGATGTCCTTCGCCAAGCCGATGAAGATCGGCGACACGCTGTGCATCTACACCCATGTCGAGCGCGTCGGCCGCACCTCGATGACGCTCAAGGTCGAAGCCTGGGCGCAGCGCTACCTCTCCGACCTGATGGAAAAGGTCACCCATGCCGATTTCGTCATGGTGGCGCTGGATGGCGAGGGCAAGCCGAAAGCAGTTCCTGCCGAAAGCTGACGCGCAAGCCGTAAAATCAGAACCGCACTTCCATCGTGGCGCGAACGCCCTGATCGGCCGCTTTCGTCCCGAACTGGCCGGAGTAGCTGATCCCCAGCGTGGTTCTGTCGGCGATCCGGAAATCGAGCCCGGCCCCGACAATGGCTGTATCCTTGGCGATCGGCACGCATGAACCTCGCCCGACGCGGCATCGAGCGCCAGGCGCGCGGCATCCTCGTCGGTCATGAGCAGCATGGCCCATGCAAGCGCATTGCCTTCGCCCAGCCGGTCGAGGGCTCCGGCGGTCGCGATTTGGTTGCCGGTGGTGGCGACGTTGGCGACCGCAACGTCGTTGCGCGCCAAGGTAAGGGTGATGTCGTTGCCGTCGCCGCCCTTGTAGTTGATGAGATGGTCGAGGAAGAGAAGGTCGTTGAGGTTGCCGACGGAGGCGAAGGTGCCGGCGACATCGGCCGCGCCATTGTTCTGGATGATCGTGTACGGCCCGTTGCGCAGGTTCCAGCTCTCGGCTGTCGCCGGCGTCAGGACCAGGTTGAGCGTCGCGCCTGATATGTCGACCGTGCCGCCGACGATCAGCTTGTCGGCGCCGGATGGGGTCGTCTCGACTTCGAATATGCCGTGATTGACATAGTTGCCGCCGACCGTCTGGACGCCGATGGAATTGCCGACGCCATGCGTGCCGAGGATGGTGACATTGCCGCCTATGGTGCCGATGCCGCCAAGGCGCGCGCCGGAATCCACCGTGACATCGCCGGCGAGGCTCGCGTCGCCATGGCTGGCGTCGCCCACCACCAGCGTTCCCGTGCCGACGGTGGTCGGGCCCGCATAGCTGTTCTGTCCGTTGAGCGTCAGCTTGCCCGTGCCGGTCTTGGTCAGGGAGCCGTTTCCGGAAATAGTGCCGCCGATGATGTCGTCATGGCCGAGCGAGCCGAGCGAAAGCTGTGGCGCCAGCTCTGAATCGTCGATCTGTATGGCTCCGTCGCCCGACAGCGAGCCGACATCGAGCACGGAGTCCTGGTTCCGGAAGCGCACCAGCACGCTGCCGCCGGCGCCGTTGACGACGGCGCCTGCGACGATCCCTGGAAATCGAGCGTGCCGCCGGCTTCGTTGACCAGGGTCGCGGTTCCGCCGTCCGAATGTCCGTAAAAAACAGTCGAGCCGCCATTCCTGTTGGTTATCGTGGCCTCTCCGGCGGAGGAAGACACATTGCTCGAATAATCGTCGTCGAAGGTTGTCCGGCTGAAATAATACGGTATGCCCAGGCCGTCATTGACGATCGTCGCCTTGTCCGCGCTTGCCCCCGTGAAGGCGACCGAGCCGCCGCCCTGATTGGTGATGCTGGCCGTGCCGGCATCGGTTCCGGTGCTGAAATTGAGCCCGCCATTGCCGTCCTTCGCCAGGACGATGGTGGCCGCGCCGGCGGTCGCATTGCGCAGGAAGTTGAGGTCGCCCAACCCGACGGTGATCGAGAGATCCTGGGCGCTGACGGGATTGGCGGCGTCGTTGCCCGAGAATAGAGCTTGGCCCATCCCCCGCTTCCGTTCGAGCTTATCGTGACCGGTCCGTCGCCGAGCGCACCTGTCGCCGCCACGACAAGGCCGCCGCCGCGCACCGCCGTGCCGCCCGAATAGCTGTTGGCGCTGTTCAGCGTCAGCGTGCCGGAACTGGTCTTGGCGAGTTGCCCGTCACCCGAAACCACGCCGTCGAGGATCAGGTTCTTGCCGGCGCCGACATCGAAGGTACCGCCATTGGCGCCGAGGATTACCTGGCGCTCCAGCGTGAAGTTGAGGGGACTGCCCGTCACCTGCAGCGCGCCGCCGTTCAAGGTCAGGGCGCCCGAGACATCGCCCAGCGCCCAGTCGCCGCCGATCCTCAACGTGCCGCCGTTGACGACGGTGCCGCCGGAATAGATGTTGATGCCGGTCAGCGTCAGGGTTCCGGCGCCGAGCTTGGTGAGCCCCCCTTGGCCCGTCAGTGCCTGGCTCACGGTGAAGTTGTTGGCGCTGTCGGCGATGTCGAAGCCGCCGCCCCCGGGGCCCCAGTTGATCGTGCGGCTGGTGGCGGTGAACATAGTGCTCATGACCCGCAGCACGCCGCCGTCGAATGTCAGGGCGCCCGAGGCGGCTCCGAGATGGGCGTCCAACCACACCGACAACGTGCCCTGGCCGATGGTCCACGACGTCACCTCACTGGTGCTGCCGTTCAAGGTCCATGTGCCGGTGCCGGTCTTTTCGTAGATGCCGAAATCCCGGTATTGCCGCCCGATCGTGGAGACGTCGAAGCTGCTGTCGACGTTTCCGCCGAGCCTCAACCTGTCGGCCGCGCTGACGCCCACACAGCGCCGGTAATCACCGAGCCTGCCCGCAGTTCCAGCGCGTTGACGCCGCCGGTGAACTGGATGCTAGGGAGGCGCCCAGGACCTGCGGCGATGGTGCCGCTGTTGGTCACGGTCAGGCCGGCTCCGATAATGGCATATCCTCCAATTGTGCGATTCGCGGATCCGTTGTTGCTGCCGGAAAAGCCCCCGGCACCGCCTTGGATAGTGCCGCGGTTTTCGATCGTGCCGCCACCCGACATGACGATACCATTACCGCCGAAGCCGCCTACGGCCGTGCTTCCAACCCCACTGCCGCCCCCACCGCCGCCATTGCCACCTTGAATCACGCCGTTGTTGATCAAGGTGGCGCCGCCGCCGGCAAAGATCACGCCAACGCCGCCATTGCCTCCATTGCCTCCGGGCCCGGCGGTTAGAATATCGTCGCTGAAGCTGAAGCTGGCGCCGCCGCCACCGCCGCCGCCGCCGCCGCTGATCGTCCCGCTGTTGGTGTTTTGCAAGCCGCCGCCCGTCACGATAGCCCCATAGCCACCGGCCCCGCCGCCGCCGCCAAACGTCAGCGCGCCGTTGTTGCTTGTAGTATAGCCGAGAGCGCCACCGCCGCCGCCGCCACCCAGGAGCAGGTCGGTTGAACCGATCGAGATCGCTGAAGTGCCAGCCCCATTGCCGTTGCCTCCGCCACCCCCGCCACCTCCCGCCGCCCCCCCCGAGCCACCCGGGTTCCCGCCTGCAACACCTTGTCCATCGTAGCCGCTCAATGTCTGGAAAGCGCCGCTGGCAACGCCGCTTGCACCACCTCCTCCACCATTGGCACCGGCGGCTCCGCCCCCCCCCTCCACTGCCAAAGACGCCGCTGCCGGCGCCACCATCGCCGGTGGTCGTGCCGCTGCCGAGGTCACCGGCGCCTCCGGCTCCGCCTTGGGCACCGTCCCCACCTTTTCCGCCGTCACCCCCGCCGGCGGCGCCGCCGCCACCGCCGCCCGTACCTGTACTGTCGCTTCCATTGGCGCCGGTGTATCCTTGCCCTCCGGCCGCGCCACTAGCACCCGCGCCGCCATCCGCCCGTGCCACAGATGGCGAGAACGTCAGCAGGACCGGTGCAGCCATGGCGGCCCCCAGCGCGCTCGCGCATAGAAGACGGGTCAGAAGGGCCACTAGTGGACCATTAGCTTGCCGAGGACGGGCGAGATTGCGTGGCGGCATCCGATGTATCGGTTGCGAGACGGCAAGCGGGGCGCCCAGGCGCAGGATCTTTTCCTTACCCTTCTTGATGAGTTCAGTGGTTTCTTTCCGGCCCATGTCAATCCCATCGTGTCCGGCACAACCCGATTGCGCTGGAATCTCTCCAGCCTGCAGCATCCCGCGAAAGCCCGGCTCGCGATATCGTTGAAACTAGCTATGCCGGGCTCAAGGCGGTTCGTCGCCTGCGGCAATGTCGAACCGCCTATCTCCTCGTTTTCACGTGAGTGCGAGCGGAAAACCGTTCATGCCATTCCTGGAATTGCGTCGGCGGGCACATGCAGGGCCAGCACGGTTTCGCCGCGTCGCGACCGCGTTTCGAGCGTGCCGCCCAGCCGTCCGGCCCGCGCCCGCATCGAGCGCAGGCCGGTGCCCGGGACGGGCGCTTCCGAGGCGGCATCGAAGCCGACGCCGTCGTCGTGGATCATCAGGCTCAGCGTCTCGCCGCGCCGGTGCAGGTCGATGACGACGCAGCTTGCCTGGCTGTGCTTGAGCACGTTGGTCAGGCCCTCCTGCAGGATGCGGACGAGATCGAGGCTTCGCGCGAGCGACAGGTGGCAGTCCTCCAGCCCGGTCAGGTTCCACACGCAATCGATGTCGCGGCTTTCACATGCCAGCGTGTGGCGGCGGCGCAGCGGTGCGATCCACCCGGCCAGAGACTGGCCGCCCGTCTGGTCGTCGGCGGCGGTATCGATGATCACCCGCAACTCGTCGCGCAGTTCCTTGAGGACGGACAGGAAGCGATCGGCCGGCAGGCTCTGCGGCGCGTGCTCCAGCATGGCGATCGAATTGACCAGGGTACCGCCCATGCCGTCGTGCAGATTGTGGGAAAGGGACACGCGCTCGGCCAGCCTGGTGTTGGCCAAAATGACCTCATGCTGCTGATGCAGCGTGAGGGCGAGTTCTTTCCTGGCGGTTTCGATCTTGGCCGTGAGCTCATCGTTGAACCCCTCGATGCGGCGCATGTTGGCGACGAAGTTCCAGGCCAGCACCAGCGCCATGCCGACCATCTGGAACTGGGATGTCAGCGTGACGTAGTAGACATTGCCAAGAAGTATGCCGAGATATGTCATCAGGTCATGCAGGATGGCCACGATGGTGAACGCGTTGACGATATGGAGGACGATGTGGTCCAGGCGAGCGCTGCGCCAGGTCAGGCCGATCGACAGCAAACAGGCGCCGATATAAAGCAGCGACCAGGACAAGGCCAGCAGGTTGAGCATCGGGCCGAGCTGGGAATGCGGCGTGGCAAACAGGGCTGCGGCACCGATCGCCAGCGCGGTCCATAGCACGGCTTCCCCTTGGGGAAAGCGGCGCTCGGCAAAGCGGATGACAAACAGCACGAAGGCGGCGGCCATGACCATGAAGGAGAGCATGATGAAACGCTGCCATGTGTCGGTCGCCCCGAACGGCCAAGGGCTCGTCACCACGAAATTGAGCGAATAGCAAAACCACGCAATCGTCATCAGGGCGAACCAGCCATAGGCCTTCAGGCTTCGGCGCAGCAGCCAGACGACGAAAAAGAAGGTGCCAAGCGCCGCGGTGACGCCGAGATAGAAGACCGGCAGCTCGCGGCGAATCCAGAATTGCTGGACAAAATGAGCACGCGTCGCCGAAGGCGGGCCGATCAGGACCGGACCAAGGCCTGGCTGGTATGGCGCCAGGCCCGAGACCCTGATCAGCAGCGTGTTGGTGCCGGCATGCAGAACCGGGGCCGCGAGCTGCCAGTAGCGGGGCACGTTCCATGAGCGCGTCAACGGCTCGACGAGGAATTCGTCGCGGCCGAGTTCCGCGCCGTTGACCGAGATCGATCCGGCCAGTGTCCAGTAGTTCAGCGCGAGGCCCAGCGGTTCGGCCGCGTCGGGCCTGTCGAAGGTGAGGCGATACCAGACCACGCCGTCGAAACCGGGCCAGCGCGTCGTCCAGTCGTCGGGCAAGGTCACGCTGGTCCAGCCGGTGGCCGGCGGCGCGGCGGCGTCCCAGCCGGATCTCACGGCCTCGATCGTCTTGAACGGCACGGCCCCGCCGGCGGCAAAGGCGATGCCGCCCGGCACGAGGAGCAGGAATATCAGGGCAAGAAGCCTTGCGACCGCGCCTCGAAGATCGCTTCCGTCCGGGATTTGACCGACAGCTTCTTGTAGATGTTGCGAATGTGGCATTCGACCGTGAACCTGGAGAGGGAAAGGACTCCCGAAATCTCTCGATTGGTAAGCCCCTTGGCAACGAGGTTGAGGATCTCGATCTCGCGCGGCGTCAAGGGAGGCGGCGGCGCAAGCGCGGGCTTGCCGCGCCCCGGCCTGTCGGTGGAAGGACGGGCACGCCCGGTCGGCGCCGGCGCCGACACCAGTTCCAGGATGCGCCGGGCGATGAAGGGATCGATCGGCGCGCCGCCGCGGATGGTGCTGCGGATCGAAAGCGAAAGCTCGATGTCGTCGCGCTCCTTCAGGAGGTAGCCGGTCGCGCCGGCACGTAGGGCCTCGAGGATGGTGTTTTCGTTGCTCCAGGCCGAGATGACGAGGATCGGCAGCGCCGCGTCATGCTCGTGCAGGGAGCCGATAAGGTCGATGCCGTTGCCATCGGGCAGGCCGACATCGACCAGCGCCATGGCAAAGGCTGGTCGACGAGCAGGGTCCTGGCCTGCGCGATCGACCCGGCGAAAAACAGCTCCTCCTGAGCATAGCCAAGGCCCTTCAGGATCGAGCGCAACCGCACCTGCATCATCGGCTCGTCCTCGACGACAAGCAGCGGGCTCGGCAGCAGTGCTTCCGATGGGGGCAGGTCGATGGCGGGATATTCCTTGTACGACATGAACCTCGACGCGAATGGCGGCTTTCACCGGTAGCAGCCGGGGCGGAAAATACCCAGCCGATCGTACCAGTCTGCCATGGATCGGTTGACGCCGACATAGCTGGGATCAGGTAGAGCGAGCCGGGGATGGCCGTTTGTAACAGGGGCCATGTAGCGGACCCGTTTCGCGACATCCGCCGGTTGCCTCCATGCCCGATCCTGCTGCAATCGGAGGAGAGACAATGCGTCAACATCTGCTGAACGGTTGGCTCGTGGCAGCCCTGGTGGCGACGACATGCCTGCTCGGCGTGACCGCTTACGCGGAGGTGAAGGAAGATATCTCGCGCAGTGCCTGCACGCATGGGGAACAGGCTCCCGGCGAGCAGGGCGCACGGTGTGATACCTGTGCCGCCGCGCGATGCGATGTCCGCATGTCAGGAGCCTGAGCGGCAGCCGTCAGCGGACGGCATGAGCGGCAATCCGCCAGCCAAAACGGCGCGTGCATTCGGGCAACGATCCGCGCAGCCGAGATAGAATTTCCGATCAGGCAAGCCGGATGTTGCGTGCGGGGCTGAATCCCTTGCCCTGCAAGGGTTTCAGGCGTGCGTGCCGTCGAATTTTTCGCGCGCCGCCTTGACGCGCATGGTGTTCGCGCGCGCCCATTCGCTCAGTGCGCTGACGGGGATCAGCAGCTCGTGGCCGAGCTCGGTCAGCTCATAATCGACGCGCGGCGGAATGGTTGGAAACACGGTGCGGGTGACGAAGCCGTCACGCTCCAGGCCGCGCAAGGTGGTGGTCAGCATTTTCTGCGAGATGCCGCCGACGGCGGCGCGCAATTCATTGAAACGCAGCGGTCCGTCGCCCAGCTTGCCAACGACCAGAACAGTCCATTTGTCGCCGACGCGCTGCAGGATTTCCGAGATGGCGCGGCAGTCTTCGGAGCGGTGTGGGTGCCTCGGTAACAAAAAAGTGCCTTCTTGTGCATCGCGTTTGCAGTATCTCATATAGCGCAGGTATCCAAATGATACCAGTACTTCGTGCAAGGAGAGCCCTTATGTCCAAACCCAAAATTGCCATCGTCGTCGGATCGACGCGCGCCGCTCGTTTCGCCGATGTGCCAACCCAGTGGATCGCCAAAATCGCCAAGTCGCATGCCGACATCGATGTCGAGATCGTCGACCTGCGCGACTTCCCGCTGCCGTTCTTCGACGAGGTCGCATCCTCCGCCTGGGCGCCGTCGCAGAACGAAGTGGCACAGCGCTGGCAGAAGAAGGTCGCCGAATTCGACGGCTTCATCTTCACCGCCGCCGAATACAATCATGGCCCGACGGCCGTGCTGAAGAACGCCATCGACTACGCCGCCAATGAATGGAACAAGAAGCCGGCCGGCTTCGTCGGTTATGGCAGCGTCGGCGGCTCGCGTGCCGTCGAACAGCTTAGACTGTATGCCGTCGAATTGCAGATGGCGCCGGTCAAGTCGGCCGTCCATATCGCCTGGGGCGATTTCCTCGCCGTCCGCCAGGGCGAGAAGAAGCTGGAAGACCTGGAGCATCTGAACCAGGCCGCCACGGCGCTGGTCAACGATGTTGCGTGGTGGGCCAAGGTTCTCAAGGCAGCGCGTCAGGCCGACGCCGTTGCCGAGGAAGTCAAGGCGGCCTGACCGCCAATTCGAATTATCCTCCCAAGGATCCGGGGGCGGCGTCTTGCGCCGCCCTTTTTCAATTATAGCGGCTCGAATTGAAAGCTGGCGCCGGATCGGACGACGCGGCCGACACCGGGCGAATCCAGATGCGCGCCGGCGACGAAACAATGATCGTCGGCTGCAAGCGCCAGCAACCGCAACCGGCTTTCGCGCGCCTGGTCCTGATCGGCGTCGAATTCCCATGTCACCTCAGGTCGATCGAACTGAAGCGATGGGACGTGAACGGTGTCGCCCCAGATCAAAATGCGTTCGCCGCCGGCAGAAACACGAAAGCAGCTGTGTCCCGCTTCATGGCCATGAGCGCCGACAATGTCGACATGTGTCCCGATACGGTCTCCGGCTTCGAAGGGTTCCGCCGTGCCGTGAAATCGTTCGAGCCGCGCTTCGGCGCGAAAAAAGCCGAGTTCTTCCCCGGGAACGAGCAAGCGCGCCAAGCGCGGGAAAGCGTCGCGGCCGTCGGCAAGCACAAGACCATGGATGTGGTCGAGATGCGTGTGGGTGAAGCAGACGGTACGGACTCGTCCTGCATCGATGCCAGCTTCGTCCAGCGCCTCGGGAAGTCGGCCCATGGTGGGATGCCAGGCGTTCGAGGCGCCGGTATCGATCAAGATGATCCCGTTTCCATCGTCAATCGCGAAGGCATTGACGGAAAGCCTGAGTTGACCACCAACCAACGCGACTTGTTGCGGCAATTCATCGCCAAATGGCTTGTCGCCGCGTTGCCGAAGCCGTCCGATCGGCATGTCGACATAGCCATCGCGCAAGGAGGTGATGCGCAAGTCACCAAGATCGTAGGTCTGATAAAGGTCGCCCGAAGCTATGCGGTGCATTTTCCGATCCGTTCTGTAGACAATTGACGGTCTGGCAGCCCGCGTCGGCAACTCACCCGTCAAATTCGATTTATGCCATTTGGGGGTGCGTCGCCTGCCGTGGCCGGATGATGCAGTCGGCGAGGCGGTCCGCCTCGTTCAACTCGTCGGCGTGGCGCTGGCCCCATTGGCAGAGCGCCAGCAGGATCGGCTCGAGGCTGAGGCCGAGGCGCGTCGCCGAATATTCGACGCGCGATGGCACTTCGGCGAAGATCTCGCGGCTGACCAGGCCGTGCTCTTCCATTTCGCGCAGCTGCTGGATCAGCACTTTCTGGGTGATGCCCGGCATCAGCGTCTTGAGCGCCGACAGGCGCCGGGGACCATCGAAGAGATGGTAGAGGATAACCGCCTTCCAGCGACCCGCGATCACTTTCAGCGCCCGTTCCGCCGGCAGCATCGGCAGTCTTTTGATCGGCATTCTCTTGGGATCTGGCATGGTCACCTCCTGGTCAGCAGGGGACAAATGAGTGTGTAGTCGAGGCTCCGCAGATAGTGGCAAACCGCTGCCGATGCCAGTGCTATCGGAGTTTGCCATGAAAGCCATTCAACTCAGCCGCTTCGGCGGTCCCGAGGTGCTGGAGGTGGTCGATCTGCCGGCGCCGGTGCCGCAGGCCGGCGAGGTGCTGATCCGTGTCCATGCCGCCGGGATCAACTTCTTCAAAGTGCTGATGCGCGCGAACCGCTACGCGGTAACGCCGCAACTGCCGATGATCCCGGGCGCCGAGGCGGCGGGTGTCGTCGAGGCCGTCGGGCAAGGTGTGGATGCACAATTGCTGGGTCGCCGCGTGGCCGCGCCTTTGTTCATGTCGCAGCGTTCCCACAGCGGCTATGCGGAGCAGGTGACGATGTCAGCCGATCTCGTCGTGCCGCTGCCGGATGCGCTGCCGTCCGAGGCTGCCACGGCGCTGATGGTGCAGGGGCTGACGGCCCTTCATCTGCTCGGCAAAGCCCGCCCGATGACAAGGCGGTGCTGGTGCCGGCCGCATCGGGCGGTGTGGGAACGCTGCTTGTCCAACTGGCCAGGCTGAAGGGCGCACGCCAGGTGATCGCAGCCGCCGGCGGCAAGGCAAAGCTGGATTTCGCCTTGTCGCTCGGCGCCGATGCCGCAGTCGACTATACCAAGCCGGACTGGCCCGCTCGCGTCCGCGACCTCACCGGCGGGGAGGGCGCCAACATCATCTACGACACAGTCGGCGGTGCGCTCACCGCTGCCTTGCTTGAGGCCTTGGCGCCTGGCGGCGAACTGGTGTTTGCTGCGCTCGGGCGCTTTGGCCTCGCTGCCTTCGATCTGGAGCAGTTGATCGGCCGCAACCAGTCACTCAGGGGTTTCGCGCTGCTGCCGCTGCTGTCTGCCGATGTGCTGAAAGCCAGCCTGTCCGAACTGTTCCAAATGGCGGCAGGCGGCCAACTGCAGGTCACGATCGGCGGCAGATTCCGGCTCGACCAGGCCGGCGAAGCGCACCGGTTGCTGGATGAGCGCCGGTCGACCGGGAAGGTGGTACTGATACCCTGATATGGCGATAGCCGCGAACACGACGCCAATCGGGGTTGGACTGCTACATCGACGGGACTGCCATCTGGTCGCGCCCTGTGGCCTGATATATCCGGCTGCAATCCGTCACATGAGTGAAGCCGTGAAGACATCCAGCCTGACCGGCGCCGTTTCCCCGATGATCCCGGTGCTCGTTTGCGCGCTTGCGATCTTCCTGCTGTCCGGGATGGATGCGGCGATGAAGATCCTGGTCATCGCGGTCGGCGTCTACAACACCTTGCTGTGGCGCAGCATGGTCGCGACCGTGGTCGCGGGCGTGGCCTGGTTGGCGGGACCGCGCCTAACGCCAACCGTTCCGGTGCTGAGGCTGCATGCGCTGCGTGCCGCGATTGTCGGCATCGTCCTGATATCCTTCTTCTGGGGCTTGGCCAGGCTGCCGCTCGCGGAGGCGATCGGGCTCAGTTTCGTGGCGCCCTTGTTTGCCCTGTTTCTCGCCGCGCTGCTGCTGGGCGAACGGATCCGGCGCCAGGCTGTCTGGGCATCTTTGGCCGGCATTGCCGGTGTCGCCATCATCATGGCCGGCCAGTTCGGGAAGGCAGACTATTCGCAAGATGCCATGCTCGGCACGGCAGCGGTGCTCGTGTCGACGGTGTTCTACGGCTACAATCTGATCCTCGCCCGGCAACAGGCGCAGTTGGCCAAGCCCATCGAGATCATGCTGTTCCAGAACCTTTGCGTTGCCATCCTCCTCGGCCTCGCAGCACCCTGGCTTGCCGTCGCCCTACCGAGCAATCTTTGGCTTCCTTTGGCCGGGGTGACGGTGCTGTCGCTTGCCGGGCAGTTCCTGATGAGCTGGTCCTACGCCCGCGCCGAAGCGCAATATCTGATCCCGACTGAATACTCGGCCTTCATCTGGGCGGTCGCGCTCGGCTGGTTCTTCTTCGGTGAGGAGGCGACCTGGACCACCTTGACCGGAGCGTGCCTGATCGTGGCCGGCTGCCTGATCGCCGCGCGGGCCAATCCCAGGCTTGCCGAGCCCATCGAAGTGGCGGTTTGAGCGCCGACGTTTAGCGCCCGGCAGGTTCGCGAAATACCCCAGTCTCCACCTCGTGGATGAAGTGAGCGATGAGAGCCGCGCATTGGCGATGATGCGTTTCGAGAAGCATGTGTCCGCTCTCAAAGACATGGATTTCGACTGCGTCGAGGTCGCGGCTGTAGGCCATGATCTCGTCCAGCGCGAAGAAGGCGTCGTGCCGTCCCCACAGCACGAGGCATGCTGGCTGTTGGTCGCGGAGATAGGCCTGGATGGCCGGGAAGCGGGCGATGTGCGAGCCATAATCGGTGAAGAGTTCGAACTGAATGTCGGTGTTGCCGGGCCTCGCCAGACGCTCCGTATCGAGATACCAACCCTCGGGCGGAAACAACACCTTCAGACGCTCGGGGAGACCGCCGATATATTGGTTCCGGGTCCCCTCGAAATTCATCCAGTCCGGCAGTTTGGCGCGGTTTTCTTCAGTCGGTTCGGCGAAGAACGCCTTCGGCGCGTCCCATTCCGGTCCCAGCCCCTCGTCATGAGCATTGCTGTCCTGCGCGATCAGGCCGAGGATGCGATCCGGCCGCCGTGTGGCGAGATGATAGCCGACGGGCGTGCCGAAGTCAGTGATGTAGAGGAAGAATCGCTGGAGGCCGAGGGCCTCGATGAAGGCTTCGATCGTGTTGGCCAGGTTCTCGAACGTGTAGTCATAGGCATCGATGGAAGGGGCGGACGAAAAGCCGAAACCGGGCAGATCCGGCGCCACCACATAGGCTGTCTCCGCCAGCGGTTCGATGACATTTCGATAGACGTGCGACGAAGTCGGATACCCGTGCAACAGCAGGATTGCCGGCCTGCCCGGGTCGCCGGCATGACGATAGAAGATGTCGAGGCCGTCGACATTGATGGTCTGGTGGCGGGTCTTGTAACGATTGCTGCACATCCTCTCTCTCCAGGCTCTCGCGCCGATCTGGGGTGGCTTTGACACCGTATATCGGTGTGATAGTGATTCATCTTGTAACCGTATAATGCAAGTAATGAGGTTATGTTCCGTGAGCCATGCACACACCGAATGGGTGCCGGATCACTTCATAGGCGGGCATCCCGCTTTGGACCTGTCGAACGCCGTGTTCGACCGGCGGGTGCCAGCAGCTGATAATGAACTGTTTAAGTCCGTCCGGGATGTTGCGAACTGGTTCAACGCCTCAGGGCTTGCCGACGATCGCCAGGCGCAGGCCGTCGCCGAGATAGCGGATGGGCGGTTCGTGGAACGGGTCCGCGAAGTGCGGGAGGCGTCATTTCAGGTTTTCGAGTCAATCGCCGCCGGCAAACCGTCCGCGGTCGAACCGCTAGATCATTTCACCGTTTCACGGAAACGGCGAGCTGCTCTAACTCTTTGTTTTGACGCAATCCCGGACGGAAAACCGCTTCACACTTTTCCTGGAATTGCTCTAGGCGTGTTATTCTCGCGCACGGCAAGCTCGCTTGCCGCCGGCTCTATCGAGCTGGATCGCACCAGACCGAAGCTTGCCCTTGCCCGGTGGCGGGACCCGGATGCCGTCACCGCCTTGCTGGCCATGCTGTCCATCGAAGCGTTCTTCACCCTGCCGCGCGACAGGCTGCATTCCTGCCCTCGCTGTGGCTGGCTTTTCCTCGATACGTCGCGAGGCGGCAAGCGGCGCTGGTGCAGCATGCGCACCTGCGGTAACCGCGAGAAGGTCTCGCGCCACCGAGATCATGCCCATGCCTAGATCCGGGTTAGCGCACCACTTCGCCTTTGCCACGGGCAGGCCGGATGCCGGCGCGTCACTCCGGAAGACCGGCCTTGCGAAAACCATCGACGAAATGCTCGAGCGTAGCGGCGTCGCGGAATGGCTCGGTCGTCGCCCAGTGATGGGTTGTGAAATGCGGGTTGCCGACGAGAAACAGCTCGGCCTCCGCGCGCGCCTCATCCAGCCGGCCGAGTTGCGCCAGGCTTGCCGCCAGGAAACGGCGTGAGCTTGTGCGATAGGTCTCGTCACGGCGCAACGTCTCGATAGCGGCTTGATAGTCGCGCGCCGCATATTGCGCCTGGCCGAGCGTCAGATAGTACCAGCTCGCCGGAAACGGGTTCAGCCGGAACGCCTTGCGAATGTGCTCAAGGCCCTCTTCGACCCGGCCGGCCAGAACCGCGATGTCGGACAATGCAGCCCAGGTGTCGGCCTCGTTCGGGTCGAGCTCGATCGCCTTGGCGAATTCGGCATCCGCCTCGGCGAAGCTGCGCTCATAGGCAAGCAGGTAGGCCAGGATCCAGCGACAGCCAGCATCGTTGGGATCGATCGCCACAGCCTTGCGCGCCAGCTCCAAGGCAACGCTGCGGGCAGCTTCGGTTGGTCCGCCCCAATGCACCTGTCCCATCCAGTGGTTCATGGCAAGCCAGCGATAGGGCTCGGCGTATCCGGGATCGAGCGACACCGCGCGCGTCAGCATCAGATGCGCTTCCTGCGCCATCTGCGGCGAGTCGTCGATCAGCTTGCGCGCCCGCACGCAGAGATCGTAAGCCTCGAGATTGCTGGGCCGGTTGCGCGGCGGCAGCGTGCGCAGACGGCCAAGCAATGCCTCCACGATCTTGGCCGTCACCTCGTCCTGAACGGCAAAGATGTCGTCCAGGCCGCGATCGAAGCGTTCCGCCCACAGATGATCGCCGCTCACCGCGTCAACCAGCTGTGCGTTGATGCGCACGCGCCCCGCGGCGCGTCTTGCGCTGCCTTCCAGCAGGTAGCGCACGCCAAGGTCCCCGGCGATCTCGCGCACGTCCATCGCTTTTCCCTTGTAGGCAAAGGTCGAGTTGCGGGCGATGACGAACAGGCCGGAGATCCTGGACAGGTCGGTGATCAGGTCTTCGGTCAACCCGTCCACGAAGGAATCCTGCTCGGGATCGTTGCTGAAATTGACGAAGGGCAGCACGGCTATCGATGGTTTGTCGGGCAGCGGCAAGGGTTTTCGCTTGGCCTCGCCGAGCTGTTCGACGGCCCCCGTGAAACGGTAGCCGACGCGCGGAACGGTGGATATCCATTCGCCGTTCTCGCCGACAGGACCAAGCAGCTTGCGCAACTGCGCGATCTGGACGGTGAGGTTGCCTTCCTCCACGGCCGTGCCCGGCCATGCAGCGTCCATCAACTCGGCCTTTCCCAAGATTTCACCGGGCCGCCCGACGAGTGCTGCAAGCAGGCTCAGCCCGCGATAGCCAACGGCAACGGGGACGTCGTTCCGAAGCAGCGTTCCCGCACCCGGATCAAGCACGAACGGACCAAAGGCAAAACGCGATCCCATAGGCGCATCTATAGAGCAATTCCAGGAAAAGTGTGAAGCGGTTTTCTGTTCGGAATTGCGTCAAAACAAAGGGTTAGAGTAGGTTACCGGTTCCGTGAACCGGTGAACTGCTCTAGCTCGTTTGGAAGTTTTGAGAACTATTTGGGAGGGCTTAATTACGGCGCCGTCCGTATCGCGCAGAATTCAACCTCATCGAGAGCCCTTAGGCCCTCAAACCATATGGAGGTTGCCATGACCAATACACTTGCATCAGCCCAGCGTTGTGCAGCGCGACCGGGAACGCCCGTGCGGCCGGCATCGCGCCGGCTCCTGAAGACCCTGCGAAGCATCATAGCGAGCTGGCACGATCGGACCTGGCGCGAACGGATACGCTTTCGCTGGCAACTCAGGCAGATGTCGAAGGACAATCCGCATCTGATCGACGATATCGGCCTGACGATAGAGCAGGTCGAGGGAGAGATCGCCAAGTCCTTCTGGGAACGATAGAGCGAATGCCGCAATTGCTCGGGCGTCAGCGCACCGCCTCGCGATGGGCGCCTGCCAGGCGGGATGCGGCGGCCGTCGAGATCGCCACCTCGAAGCGCCAGCCCTGCGCGTCGACGCATTCACCAGTCGCCGGCATAATGCATGTGCGCCAGCACATAGCCGGCGACGGAGCCCGGTGATGGGAGAATGCCGGCCGTTGTGGCGGTGCGAAACGGTAGTACTCGTCATGGACCAGCACCATCGGAACGCCTTGAATCTCGACAGGACATCGAGCGCGTCGCACCCCTGAAGCGTGTCCCGTACGAACGGGTTCAGGCGTTTTAGGTCCTCGTTTTTATGCATGTCGTTCTCCCAAACCGAGGTCGCTTTGGGCGACATGCATCAGAGGGCATCCATATGTACGCCATTGGCAATCTGAGGGCAGCCGGGCAGGCCGAATTGCTCGGCCCACAGACATAGTGAACCTGCTGCTGCGTTGAGCGCCGCGCCGCGTTCTGTCAGCGAATAGACTACCTTCGCTGGAACCACGGAAAAGACTTTACGGTCGACAAGGCCGTCGGCCTCCAGTTCTCGCAATTGTTGCGCCAGCATCTTTTCACTGATGCCAGAAAGCGCCTGTTTCAATCGACCAAATCTGCGCGACGCCGTTCCGAGCTCGCAAAGGATATCTACTTTCCACTTTCCTTCGACCATCCTGACGGCCGCTGCAAAGCCATTGTCCGCGGAATTGTTCATCGCGCGTTCCTTACCTTCTGGTGACCACTTACGCCTGGGTGCGTATCGCGCGCCGCTCGTTTTGACATACCTCTCAAGACGATCACAGCAAAACGCGGTCTGACGCCGCCAATTGATATGGAGTGTGGAATGAAGCTTTCAATCACGGTCATTGGAACGGGCCGTATGGGCTCGGCGCTCGCCGGCAGCCTGCTTCAGTCGGGATATCCGACGACTGTCTGGAACAGAACCAGACAGAAGACCGATCCACTCGCCAGGCTGGGCGCAATCGTCGCGTCCTCCGTGGAGGAAGCCGTGAACGCAGGCGAGATCATCATTGTGAATGTCAGCGACTATGAGGCGACAAAAGCGCTTCTCCACAGTGACGCCATCGCCCCAGCCATTCGCGGCAAGCTGATCGTGGAGTTGACTTCGGGGACGCCGAGTGGCGCACGGGAAGCCGCTGAATGGTGTACGAAGCACGGCGCAAACTACCTTGATGGCGCGATCATGGCGACGCCGGATTATATCGGCACGGACGCTGGGACCATCCTGCTTGCCGGGCCAAGGGAGGCTTTCGACACGAACCGCGATGTGTTTCGCGCTTTGGGTGGCAATGTTCAGCATGTTGGCGAAGAACCAGGGCGTGCGAACGCGCTCGATAGCGCACTACTGGCTATCATGTGGGGCGCTCTGTTCGGGACGCTCCATGCGATCGCCGTGTCGCAGGCCGAAGAGATCGAACTCGGTGAACTGGCGCGGCAGTGGTCCGCGACGGCGCCGGTCATTGACGGCCTGGTGACCGACCTCATCAAGCGGACGAGCGCTGGCCGATTTGCCAGCGATAACGAAACGCTCTCGTCGATCTCGGCGCACCACGGCGCAATGCAGCATCTATTGGAGTTGATGCAGTTCCGCGAAATCGACCGTTCAATAGTCGATGGTTATGATGCGATATTCAAACGGGCCATAGCGGCGGGCCACTTGCACGATGATTTCGCCGCGCTCTCGCATTTTCTGGCGATAGGGAAGTAGCATGCCTTTGACGCATCTCATTGATAAGTATTGTTCCTCGTGGTCCACCGAAAACGTCGAGAAGCGGCGAGTGTCGCTGCTATCGATCTTGAGCGAAGGCGCGACGTATACAGATCCAACTGTTCACGCTGTTGGTGCCGAAGAACTGCTAGCCCACATTGCAGGAATTCAGAGCAAGCATCCTGGTGCCTGCATTCTGCGGACCAGCAACGTGGATGTTCATCACGGCGTCGCGCGCTTCGCGTGGAAGTTTGTGATGCCTGACGGTTCGTCTTTACCCGAGGGCCTGGACATCGCCTTTCTAGATGAGGAGCAGAAACGGATAACGCGCATCATTGGCTTCTTCGGTTTGTTGAAACCAGTTCGACCTCTGGCAGAGGGCGGCGTCAGCTAACCGGCCAAAAGCTGACATTCGAACATGTCAGCGCACCGCCTCGCGGTGGGCGCCGGGCAGGCGGGTGGCGATCAGCTTGTCGATGCGGCGGCCGTCGAGATCGACCACCTCGAAGCGCCAGCCCTGCGCGTCGACGCATTCGCCAGTCGCCGGCAGATGGTGCATGTGCGACAGCACATAACCGGCGACGGTTTCGTAATCGCGGTTTTCCGGCAAGTCGATGCCGAGAATGTCGGCCATCTCGTCGGCCTGCATGTAGCCGGCGAGCAGCCACGAGCCGTCCTCGCGCTTGACGGCGTTTTCCTCATCACCGGCGTCGGTGTCCGCGCGGAACACGCCGGTGATGGCTTCGAGGATGTCGGCCGGGGTGACGATGCCTTCGAAATGGCCGTATTCGTCATGCACCAGCGCCATCGGCACGTCGGATTCCTTCAGCTTCTGCAGCACATCCAGTGCGTCGGCCTGGTCGTACACGATAGGGGCTGCGCGCACATGCCTGCGCGGGTCGAGCACGCGGCCGGCAAGCAGTGCGGCCAGCACGTCACGCGTCTGGACGACGCCGACCATGACGTCAACGCCGCCGTCGCCTGCCGGCAGGCGCGAATGCTGGGTTTCCATGAGCAGCTTGCGGATGGCCGCCTCGTCGGATTGCAGATTGATCCAGTCGACCTCGGTGCGCGGCGTCATCACCGCGCGCACGGCGCGGTCGCCAAGCCGCATGACGCCGGCGATCATGCGCCGCTCGTCCGATTCGATCGTGCCGTGATGCTCGGCCTCGGCGACCAGCATCTTGATCTCCTCATCGGTGACTTTCTCCTCGCTTTCGCCGCGCTGGCCGAGCAGCCACAATATGGTGCGGCCGGAGAAGTCGAGCAGGAAGACCAGCGGCGCCGAGATGGTGGCGAGGATGGTCATTGCCGGAGCGACCCTGGCGGCGACCCGCTCTGGGTCGCGCAAGGCAATCTGCTTGGGCACCAGCTCGCCGACGATCAGCGAGAAATAGGTGATGATGGCGACGACGATGCCGACGCCGAGCGGATCGGCGACGGTCTCGCGGATGCCGGTCGAGGCCAGGAACTGCGCCAGCCGTTCGCCGAGCGTGGCGCCGGAAAAGGCGCCGGAGAGGACGCCGACCAGGGTGATGCCGATCTGCACCGAGGAGAGGAACTTGCCGGGATTCGAGCCAAGCTCGAGCGCGCGGCCGGCGCCATTGATGCCGCGGTCGATCATCGCTTTCAGGCGGGCCGGTCGCGACGAGACGATGGCAAGTTCGGACATCGACAGAAGGCCGTTCACACAGATGAGGACGACCACGATAGCGATTTCTACGTATAACATGAGCGGTCAATAGCATTGCGGCGCGGTCTTCGAAAATAGTCTGACGTGTTTTTTGAGAAATGACCGGCATTTCGGTCACGCGGCATCCGCAGCGGTGAGGAACCGTCAGGGATTTGGCATTGCTCTGAAGGGTCCGAAAAAGCCGACGACCTGCGACAGTTTTCCCTCCTTGGAAACGCGGCACATATCCATGCTGTCGGTGCCTCGAAATCCGTTTTCGCCTCTCTGCACCCAGCCAAAACGCAGGAAGTCATGATGAACATCGACCAAGGTCGTCCGTTCGAGCCAGAAGCCCGGACGGGCTTTCAGCACCTGATCAATGTGTCGGAGCAGCGCCTCGGCTCCGGAGATATGCACCGTCGGATCAATGTATGTGCCTTGCGGTTCGAATGAGGCGAACAACAGCCGGCGACGCTCCTCAGCTTCCGGGTCGAACCAGGCCCTGCAGTAGCTAGTCACCACACTTTCCGCGTCGAACATCAAAACCTGCTTTTGAAACCGCCCTTTTTTGAACCGCTTGGCTGTTTCAGCCTGCAAGGCCCGCGCGACCTACTGTTTGAGGACACCGACAATCGCCTCGCCGTCCGTGAAATAGGGATCGCCGCCGCCATTGCGTCCCGTACTGGTGGCGCCGACGCCCGATATGTCGCTGGTCGAGATCAGCGTGCCGGCGGTGGCTAGGTCGCGCATCAGGAAATCGCGCTCGGCGTCGATGTCGGGGCCGATATGGTGGGTGACAGCGCCGGTGTCGTGGCTGAGGCCGACGCCGCGATCGAAGCTGGCCGAGCCCAGCCACAGCGGCCGGCCATCGTCGCCGCTTGCATCGGTCTGCCAGAAGCGGACATGATGCCGGCGGTCGGCGCTGAGGCCCTCCGGCTTTTCGAAGGCGAGATCCTGGGCGCGGCCATCGAACAGCAGCCTGCTGACCGGCGCATCGGGGTAGGGGTGGTCGAACAGCACGCTTTCACCGATTTCGATCGCGGTCTTCAGGGTCACGGCGTCGGCGGTGTCCCAGCCGGCGACGGCGAAGGCATGGACCACCTCCTTCTGCGTGCCGACAAGGCCGACATTGATCGGGTCGCCCGGAATGCCTTGCGGCGTGTGCGTCAGCATCTCGAAGCGCTGCGTGCGAAAACCGCGATCGCGGAACGTCCAGAATTCCGGTGCGGCGAAATAGGCGAGCACCAGATAGGCAGCCAGCAAGGTCGCCACCCAGATTGCAACGCGTCGCCGAAAACTTCGCTGGCTCATGAACGCCGCCCGATCCGTGCGATATCTGTTGCCTGACGGACCCTGGAAATCAATGGCCAGCGGCGCGCTGCCGGTCTATCGTGGGCCATCGTTTCTTCGCGGGGGCAGCAATGGAGCGGAAGCTGGCAGGCCGCAAGCCCATGGCGTTGACCGCCGAGCTTGTCGCGCAAGTTGAGCGTGTCGAGCCTGATCCCGGGCCAGAGCCCGGAACCAGCAAGCACACCGATGCGGAGTTCGATGGCCTGGTGGAGCAACTGCTTTCGCAGTATCGGCCCGACACGCTTTGGGTCTTCGCCTATGGGTCGTTGATCTGGAATCCCGAATTCGCCCATGTCGAGCAGCGTCCCGCAACGGCGACGGGATGGCACCGCTCGTTCTGCCTGAAGCTGACGCGCTGGCGCGGAACACGCGAATTGCCGGCCTTGATGCTGGCCCTCGACCGTGGTGGCAGTTGCAACGGGATCGTCTACCGATTGCCCGCGGAAGACCATTTCGGGCAACTCGGCCAGCTCATGCGCCGCGAGATCGACGCCAACCCGCCCACCAACGTGCCATGCTGGATCAAGATCAAGACCAGGGACGGGCCGCTTCGTGCCTTGGCCTTCGTCGCCGCGCCGAACGGCAGCGCCTATGCCGGCCGGTTGCCATTGGAGCAGGTTGCCGACACGCTGGCGCGGGCTGCCGGTCATTGGGGCTCTTCGGCGCAGTATTTGTTCAGGACCGTGAGCAAGCTTGAAGAGAGCGGCATCCGCGACCGCAATCTCTGGCGCATCCAGGACTTGGTCGCACGGCAAATCGCCGCTTCAACCGGTGGCGCCGATTAGGCTGATCTCTTCCTAACGGCAGGCGCGATAACCGTTCTTGCGGTTCTTGATGTCGAAATGGAAATGGTTGCGGTGGTCGTAATTGTAGCCGGGGCCGAGCACGGTGGTGAAATACTGGCAGCCGTCGGCGCGCACATTGTTGAGGAAGCCGCGGGTGCGGAAAGCGAACAGGCCGGGCTTGCGCACGTCGATGTCGTCGCCATTGTTGAGCTCGATGCTCATGACGTCGAGCGCATTGCCCTTGCCGTGCTCTGACAGCACACCTTCGCCGGCAATCCTGCGGCAGGAATAGCTGGAGCCTTGGTGGATGGTCTTGACGCCTGAGAAATAACGCCAGCGGGCGGAGGGGACGAGCTCGTTCTTGGTCCAGCCGGCGAAGGTAGCGGCCATGTCGCAGGTCAGGGTCGCTGCGGGCTTCATCTGGATGTTGCCGATGGCCGAAACCTTGACCGGATAATCGATGCCACACTGGCCTTCATGGATCGGCGCCAGGTCGGTGTAGGCGACACCGAGGCGCTTCAATTGCTGCCGGCAGTCGGTTTCGCTGGCCGGCATCTGCTCGACGGGCGACATCGGCTCGTCCATGCGCGGATAAGCGGCCTGCGTCATATATGGATTGGAAGGGACAAGCTTCTGCATGCCGGCATATTGCGGCACCGCAGCCGTCTGCGCGCCGACGTCGACGGCCGGCTGCAGCGACAGCACACTGCCGGTGTTGCAGGCGGAGAGCGCCGCCAGCGCCAGGCTGGCGGTCAGCATTGCTGCATATTTTGACAGGCGCGCGGTGGAAAACACGGCCCGAAATTTGCCGGCCATTGGCGGAATCCCGTTGATGGATATCCGGCATTTTAACGATCAAGGGTAAAGGAAAACTCAGCGCCCGCGTTCATGCCTGCGGCCGAATTGCGGCACGCGGCCTGGATCAGCCATGGTCACTGGCAGAACGTGCCGCCATGCCGGCGCGGTTCGAGATCGAGATGGAAATGCAGGGAGTGATCGGCATCGGCGCCCGGACCGAGCACTGTCTTGAAGGGACCACAGGCCGCCTTGCGCACGGCGTTGAGGAATTTGGCGTCCTTCTCGGGCGGCGCCGGGCCGACCTCGATCTTCTTGCCGTCCGACAGCGTGAAGCTGGCGATGTCGAGCGCGTTGCCGAACGCATGCTCCGACAGTTTTCGGGTGCCGTTGCGTGGCCGGCAGACAAAGGCCGATGCCTGGCCGATTGATTTCAGGTCGGCGCCGAATTCGGCCTTCGCCGCCGGCTGGATCACATCGGTGGCAAAACGCGCTGCCGCCTCGGCCATCTTGCAATTGAGTTCGGTTCCGGCGGCAATCGCGATCGACTTTCCAAGCGTCTTCAGCACCAGGGGATAGGGGATCGAGCAGCCGATTTCGGGGTTGCTTTCCGCTTTGTGCTCCTCGAATTCGACGCCGAGCGTCTTCAGCCGCTCGCGGCAGGCGACCTCTTCGGTGGGCATCTTCCCCTCGGGCTGGTCGGCCGAGCGCGGGTCGGGCAGCATTTTTTTGTCGCTTGTATCGGCCGGCTTTTGCGGCGGCTGAGGTGCGACGACCGGCGGCCCAGCCTCGGGCTCCGCGATGTCGGGTTTTGGCGTCGGCGTCGGTGCAATGGCCGGCGGCTCCGGCTCGCTTTCCCCGGCTGACGGCTCCTGAGCGGACGGCTCGGGACGTGTCTGCTTTTCCTGGTGGGATTTTTCTTGCTTGAACCGGTCGGGCGCTCCGGCGCTCTTCGGAGCTTCCGGCTTTTGCTCCTCGGTCTTTGCAGCGTCAGCCTTTGGAGCGTCCGCCGGGCGTGGCTCGGGCACTGGAATGCCGGGCTTGGGTGCTGGAATACCGGCCTCGGGCATCGGAACATCGGCGGGCGAGGGCAGCGGAGCCTGCGTTTTCTGCTGTGTCCGGTTCGGTGTGACCTGCCGGTGGCGCCGTGGTTTCAGGCTTTTTCCGCGCCGGTGTTTCAGGGGTTGGTCGGCCCGCTGTGTCAGCGGCTGCTCCATTCGCGGCGTCAGCGGCTGGTGATGGCGGTGGCGATGTTTGGCGTCAGCCGGTGTCACCAGCAGAGCCGTGACGGCCATGACCAATGCGATCCTGAATGTTCGGGAAAAGACAAGCGACCCCATCGCCGTCAACGGCGCCGACGCGAGGAAGTTGCCTTGGTCTCATCACGAACGGTATCCGCTCCGTTACGCACCGATCGCTTCCAGCCCTTCCTCCAGCCAGTCGGCGAGCAGCGGCATGCCGAGCAGGTATTTTGCGGTGCGCTTGTTGGCGCGTTCGCGCGCGGCCGCCAGCGCGTCCGCCCATTCGGTTGCGTCGTAGTCGCCGCGACCGACCCAGGCCAGCGCGATCAGTTCGGCTGCTTCATCGACATTGAGGTCGTTGATCAGCTCACGCAGCTCTTCTTCGGTCAGATTCTCGGAGCTTTCCTCGGCAAGGCCGTCATGGTGATGGTTGACATGGGACTCGCCATCGAGTTCGATCTCGTGCTCGGCGCCATCGGCATAGTCTTCATTGACGGCCGCACTCAGCGCCTTGGCCTTGAGGATGAACAGGCGCACAGTGTCGGGGCCGATCGAAAGTTCCCAGTCCTTTTCAAGCCGCCGCTGCAAGGGCCGTCTCCCTCAGGTCGTTTTGCCGGATGATAGCGGATTTGCGGCATCCGTCACCTGATGTTCTCCCGCACGCAATTTTCCGGGATGAAACGCAAGCCGACCGGCGTTAGTGTTGCATTCTCACCCCCCAGGAGGTTTCGATGCATAAGAGAGTGCTGATCCAGGCTGCGACCGCGCTACTCGCGCTGCAGTTCCTCGCCGTTCCCGTATACGCCGCCGGCAGCGATGGCGGCGGCGGTGACGAAACCGTCACCCAATGCAAGAAGGGCGAGGTCTGGGACAAGAAGAAGAAAAAGTGCGTCGCACCTCAGGAAGGCATGCTCGACGACGACAGCATCTATGATGCTGGCCACGCGCTGGCGCTGGCCGGGCGCTATGACGAGGCGATCGCCGTGCTCAGCCTCGCCGCCAACAAGCAGGATCCACGCGTCCTCAACTATCTCGGCTATTCGCACCGCCATTCTGGCCGCGTCGCCGTCGGCCTCGGCTATTACGAGGAAGCGCTGCGCATCGATCCGAACTACACGCTGGTGCGCGAATATCTCGGCGAAGCGCATCTGCAGATCGGCGATCTGGCCGGCGCCCGGCAGCAATTGATGGAAATCGAGAAGCGGACCGGCAAGGGTTCGCGTGAATATGGCATGCTGGCCGAGCAGATCGACCATTTCATGAGAAGCTGAAAAGATCCCAGGGCTCTTCCAAGCGGCCGCGAGCGATCGCGGCCGCTTTTTTGTTGCCCCCAGTCTCATTCACCGCCTGCGGCTGATGAAAACGGGGATGATTTTAGCAAAACCGATTTTTAGGCGTGAAAAACCCGCTGACATTGCTATATTCAGGGAAATTGCGGTGAAACGGTTCCGTTAGCCCGAGGCTGCCGGACCCGTTTTCTTTTTGTACCCATCGACAAGGCTTTCCCCGAAACGCGGGGGTGGCAGCAGGAAAGGTCAGGCATCATGAACAAGGTCCCGATGACAGGCGAGGGGTTCGCGTCATTGAAGGAAGAACTGCGCTGGCGCCAGCAGGAAGAGCGGCCGCGCATCATCGAGGCGATCTCCGAGGCGCGCTCGCATGGCGACCTTTCCGAAAATGCCGAGTATCATGCCGCCAAGGAGTCGCAGAGCCTGAACGAGGGCCGCGTCAACGAGCTTGAAGATTATATCGCGCGGGCCGAAGTGATCGACGTCAGCAAGCTCAGCGGTGACAAGATCAAGTTCGGCGCCACTGTGGTGCTGGTCGACGAGGACACCGAGGAAAAGAAGACTTACCGGATCGTCGGCGACCAGGAGGCGGACGTGAAGTCCGGCCGCATTTCGATCTCCTCGCCGATCGCGCGTGCGCTCATCGGCAAGGAAGTCGGCGACGCCATCGAGGTCAATGCGCCTGGCGGTGCCAGGGGGTATGAGATCGTCCAGGTGCAGTTCATCTAGAGCAATTTGAGGTGGGCGCGGCAGCGCTAGCCTTTCAATTCAATTATTGACTAAATCAACCGGTGCTGGCGCCGACTTTAAGCGCCAGCAGCCTTTCTGCCTCCGCCACCACCTCCGCCGGCATCACACGCCCCCTGGGCGGTGCCAAAAGCGTCGACGCATATTGCCCGCGAGGACCCGTCAACCCGGGCTCGGTTGCCAGGAACACCGCGACCGTCGGCAGGCCAAAGGCACTGGCGAGGTGAGTGAGCCCGGTGTCGGCGCCGATGACCAGTTCCGAGCGGCCGATGAACGCAGCGATGTCGGCCAGCGGTGACTTTGGCACCACAACTGTCGATGGCACTGCCTTGGCAATGGCTTCGGCCACGGCCTTCTCACGCTCGTTCGACCAGGTCGTGACCGGCGTCATCCCACGTTCAGCCAGCAGGCGGGCGGTTTCAATCCAGTCTTCGGCCGGCCATTTCTTGTCTTCGCGGCTGGTGCCGTGCAGCAGGAAGGCGGTTTTTCCAGAAGGGCCCGCCAGAGTGCCGGCGGGCGGCACGATGCCGGAGTCCAGGGTCGAAAGATCGGGCTGATAGCCGAGCGCCAGCCCGAACAGCCGCCGTGTCCGTTCGATGGCGTGCAGGTCGCGCGGCACGGGATAAGTGGCATCGTAGAACAGCGTCGCAGAAGGTTCGCGCGCGCTCGAACGGTCGAAGCCGGCAATGTGGGAGCCCACCTGTCTTGCCACCAGAGCCGATTTCAGGAGGCCTTGCGCATCGATGACGAGGTCGTACCGGCAATCGCGCAAGGTCCGGCGCAGGGCGGCCGCCTCGCGCCAGGTGGCGCCGTCGAGCAGCGCCTTGCGCCAGCGCCGGATCGCCACCGTATGAATCCGGTCGATCGCCGGGTGAAGCGCGACGATACCGGCAAATGCCTCTTCGACGCACCAGTCGAAGGTCAGGTCCGGGCGGTTGCGACGGGCATCCTCGACGGCCGGAAAGGTGTGAATGACATCGCCCATCGATGACGTCTTGACGATCAGCACCTTCATGCCGCTGCCGGGATGTCCAGCAGCCGCTCCGCCGCTGCTGCGACCTGGCCGACTTCAAGCGTCTTCAGGCAGTTGAGGTGGCCGAGCGGGCAGACCTTCTGGTGGCATGGCGAGCACGACAGGCTAAGCCAGACCAGTTCCCGGTGCTCAGCCAGCGGTGGCGTGTTCTCGGGCGAGGTCGAGCCGTAGACGGCGACGATCGGCGTGCCGACGGCGGCCGCGACATGCATCAACCCGCTGTCGTTGGACACGGCCAGCCTTGCGGCGGATATCAGGTCGATGGCGTCCTCCAGCCGCGTCTGTCCGGCGAGGTCGACGACGCCGGGGGCCAGGGCCGCGATCTCCGCCGTCACGTCGCGGTCGTTCTTCGAGCCGAACAGAGCGACCTTCAAGCCTTTGCCCATGAAATTGCGGGCAAGCCCGGCATAGCTTTCGCTGGGCCAGCGCTTGGCCGGGCCGAATTCGGCGCCGGGCATCAGGGCCACGAATTTTTGCGGCGCTAGGCCGAACCGGCCGAGCAGATCGACCTGGTTTTTCGTGTCCACGCTAAGCCGTGGCGCCCGGAAACCACCGCCCTGGGCAAGGCCGAAATAGGCCTGCGCGGTGCGTCGTTTGATGCTGTCGGGCAATGGCACGATGTCGGTCAACAGGCCATAGCGCATCTCGCGCAGGTTGCCGACCCGGCGCGGAATGCGGGCAAAGAACGGGATCAGCGCCGACTTCCAGCTGCCCGGCAGGATATAGGCGATGTCGTAGCGGCCGCGCAGCAGGCGGCCGAAGCGGCGGCGATGGGTGAATTCGAGCGCGCCGGGTTTGAGCGGAAAGTCGATCTGCTGGCGGATTTCGGGCATGCGCTTGACCAGCGGCGCTGCCCAGGCCGGCGCCAGCACATCGATGGCGGCGTTGGGATGCAACTCCTTCAGCGCCGAAAACAGGCACTGCGCCATCACCATGTCGCCCACCCAGCGTGGGCCGATCACGAGGATCGTTGGGCTTTCAGCCATTCGACATAGTCTCTGACACCGGTTTCCACTGTCCGGAATTGGCCATTGTAACCGGCCGCGCGCAAACGGGACATATCAGCTTGCGTAAAGCTCTGGTAGCTGCCCTTGAGATGGTCGGGGAAGGTGATGAACTCGATCTCGCCCTTGCCCAGCGTGTCGATCACTGTTTCCGCTATGGCGCGGAAGGGCTGGGCACGGCCGGTGCCGCAATTGAAGATGCCGCTTGAGCCCTGTTTCCACAGCCACAGATTGACGTCGGCGACGTCGCCGACATGGATGAAGTCGCGGCTTTGTTCGCCGGGCCCGAACCCGTCATGGGCGCCGAACAGTTTCGGGTTCTCGCCGCGTTCGACCTGGTTGAACAGATGGAAGGCGACGGAGGCCATGGCGCCCTTGTGCGCCTCGCGCGGGCCATAGACGTTGAAGTAGCGCAAGCCCACGACCTGTGAATGGTCGGTATCGAAGGCGGTGCGCCCGGCGAACACGGTTCGCCTGACGAAGTCGTCGAACAGCTTCTTGGAATAGGCGTAGACGTTGAGCGGCCGCTCGAGCGCCGGATCCTCGCGAAACTCCGAGCCGCCGCCATAGACGGAAGCCGAGGAGGCGTAGAGGAAGGGCACGCGCAGCGCCTGGCTTGCGTGCAGCAGCCGTTTCGAGAAGGCGTAGTTCACCTCCATCATGAACTTGCCGTTCCACTCGGTGGTGGTCGAGCAGGCGCCCTGGTGGAAGATGGCCTCGATGCGGCCGAGCGAGCCTGCCTCCATGCGGTCCAAGAAATCGTCCTTGTCGAGATAGTCGGCGATCTTGAGATCGGCAAGATTGGCGATCTTGTGACCGTCGGTAAGGTCGTCGACGACGAGGATGTCGTCATGCCCTTCGGCATTCAGCGCGGCGACGATGTTGGAGCCGATCATACCGGCGCCGCCCGTGACGATGATCATGAAGGGCCTCTGGTTGCTTGCGATTCCGGCCCTTATAGGGGAGGCTAGGCGGGCTGTCGATAAAGCCAGGCATGTGCCTGTCCTGCCATTTTTATGGGCTTGTCTGTTTTGTCTGTTTTGTCTATTATGGACAAAACGGGACATCCCATGAAAAACTATCCATCGACCGATCTGAAACAGAATCTTGGAGATGTGCTTGCAGCTGCCAGCCAGCAGCCGGTCTCCATCACTCGCCACAACAAGCCGAGATACGTCCTGATGAGCATCGAGGCCTACGAAGCGCGCTTCGGCAACGACAGCCGCCGCGTCTACGCTGCGGAGGATGCCCCGACCGAACATGTCGAGATGCTTGAGGAGTACGCCGCGGAATTGGACCGTGATTAAACCCGCCGCTGCGGACGTCTGGCGATATCCATATCTTTGGCATCGCCAACACGGAGACGGCGAGACCGAAGGCCGGAAGTCACGGCCTGTAGCCTTTGTGGCTGTCCTTCCTGGGAAAGCCGGCGGTACGAACCTCTTCATCCTTGCAATCACTTCCACGCAGCCGGGCCGTGATCGCGTTGCCGTCAGCATCCCGGAAATTGAACGCCACCGTGCGGGCCTCTACCCTATGCCCCTTTGGGTCATGGTCGACGAGTACAATCATGATATCCTGGAAGCGTCAGCCTATTTCGAGCCGGGTGCGCGAATCGGCGCGTTCAGCCCGTCATTTCACAAGAAAATTATGTTCGCTTTTACTGCGGTTGTCCGCACGGGTCAGTCCAAAGCCATCCCGCGCGCGGACTGAATCGACAGAACAGAGCACGATCGTGAGGGACCAAAAATGCCATCGACCGAACTGCTCATCGCGTTTTTCGCCACCACGGCGATCTTCGCCTACATTCCAGGGCCGGCCATGCTCTATGCCGCCGCGCAGACGATGGCGCGCGGCCGCTGGTCCGGCCTGACGGCGGCACTTGGCATCCATCTGGGCGGCTACGTGCATGTTTTCGCCGCGGCTGCCGGGCTGTCGGTGCTGTTTCATGCCGTGCCGACCCTCTACCAGGCGGTCAAGCTGGTCGGCGCGCTCTATCTGATCTGGCTTGGCGTCTCGCTGTTTCGCAAGCGCGCGGACGGCGATGCGTCGCTGCCTGCCATCGAGCGCAAATCGGCACGGCGCGCCTTTTTCGAGAGCATCACCGTCGAGGTGCTCAATCCGAAGACAGCGATCTTCTTCATGGCGTTCCTGCCGCAATTCATCGACGCCTCGGCGGCGTTTCCGGTCTGGCTGCAGTTCGTCGTGCTCGGCACGATCGTTAATCTGATGTTCTCCTCGGCCGATATCGTCTGTGTGTTCCTGGCGGGCGCCGTGATCGGCCGTTTGCGGCGTTCGAGCCGCGCACAGCGGCTGATGCAACGGGCGGGAGGAGCTGTGCTGGTCGGGCTGGGCGTCCATGTCGCCCTGCAGAAGAGCTGACCGCCCGAGCCTGCCGGGATCATGCCTGCCGTTGCGCTGCGTGAATTTGCGGTATATCGGCTTTCGCCATGAGCGATCCGACCAGTCGATTGATGAGCACTTATGAGATTGAAATCGGCCTTTTCCCTGTGTTGCCAGTGACATGATCAAGCACAATCCGCCTTCTCCCGAACCGTTGCACCGCGCCATTGCGCGGTTCGGCCAGGCCACCGTGCTGGTGGTCGGCGACTTCATCCTCGATCGTTTCGTCAACGGTGTCATCGAGCGGATCTCGCCGGAGGCGCCGATCCCGGTGCTGCACGGGCGCGGCGAGACCTCGACCATGGGCGGTGCCGGCAATGTCGTGGCCAACATCGTTTCGCTTGGTGCTGCCGCTGTTCCCGTCTCGGTCATCGGCACCGATGTGGCAGGCGATAGCCTGGTGCGGATGCTCGGCGAGCTTGGCGCCGATACGGCGGGCCTCGCGCAGGAGCGTGGTCGCATGACCTCGTCCAAAAGCCGCTTCAGCGCGCTCAACCAGCAGGTGCTGCGCTTCGACGAGGAGGAAATCAAGCCGTTGGGTGCTGCGGAGCGAGCCGGCCTGATCCGGCATTTCCGCGCCGCACTGACGCGCGCCGACATCGTCATCCTGTCCGACTACGGCAAGGGCATCCTGCTCGACGGCGTCGCCGGCGACTTGATCGCCATCTGCCGCGAGGCTGGAAAGCCGGTGCTGGTCGACCCGAAGGGCCGCGATTATGCGCGCTATGCCGGGGCGACCGCCATCACCCCCAACCGCAAGGAACTCGGCGAGGCCGTCGGCCATGCGGTGTTCGCCGATGACGAGATCGTGGCTGCCGCACGCGAGCTGATTTCGGCACATGGTTTCGATTTCGTCGTTGCGACGCGCAGCGAAAAGGGCATGAGCGTGGTCGGTCCCGACGAGGCGCGCCACATCGCCACCCAGGCGCGCGAAGTGTTCGACGTTTCGGGCGCCGGCGACACGGTGATCGCGAGCTTCGCGCTGGCGCTGGCCGTGGGCGCCGATACGGTCATGGCCGCTTCGATCGCCAATGCCGCTGGTGGCGTCGTGGTGGGCAAGCGTGGCACCGCGCGGCTGACGGTCGAGGAACTCACCGGCGCGCTGTTCCGTTCACATGGGCCGACCGCCCACAAGGACGCCATCCTCGATGCCACATCGGCCGCCCGCATGGTGGCGGCGTGGAAGGAAGAGGGCCTGAGCGTCGGCTTCACCAATGGCTGCTTCGACATCCTGCATGCCGGCCATGTCAGCTTGCTGCACGCGGCGCGCAGCCAGTGCGACCGGCTGGTGCTCGGCCTTAACAGCGATGCCTCGGTGCGGCGACTGAAGGGCGCCGGGCGCCCGGTCAACGACCAGCACGACCGCGCCTGCGTGCTGGCAGCACTTGCCTCGGTCGATGCGGTCGTGGTGTTCGAGGAAGATACGCCGCTGGCGCTGATCGAAGCGCTGCTGCCCGACATACTGGTCAAGGGGGCCGATTACACGGTCGACACCGTGGTCGGCGCCGATGTGGTGCAGAAGGCCGGCGGACGCGTCGTGCTGGTCGATCTGGTCGCCGGAAAAAGCACCACCAACACCATTGGCAAATTGCGCGCCGGCGGCACCACAAACTGAGGGTTTCATGTCCGAGTTGAACGATTATCTTGTCCGCTCCGCGGCTGCCATATCAGCCATGGTCGAACGGGACCTGACCGGTGAGATGGGGCGGGCAGCGAGCGCGGTGGTGACGGCGCTTTCGTCGGGGAAAGCCTTGCTCATCGCCGGCAATGGCGGCTCGGCCAGCGACGCCATCCACATTGCCGGCGAACTGGTCGGCCGCTTTCTCAAGGAGCGCAAGGCCTACAATGTCATCGCGCTGCCGGCCAATGCAGCGGTGCTGACCGCCTGGGGCAACGACTATGGATTCGACACGGTTTTTTCGCGCCAGGTCGAGGCGCATGGCTCCGCCGGCGGGGTGCTCCTGGCGATCTCGACCAGCGGCAATTCGCCGAGCATCCTTGCCGCCGCCGAACAGGCGCGGAGGATGGACATGACGGTGATCGGCATGACCGGCGACACCGGCGGCAAGCTGAAGCCTCTGTCCGATATCCTGCTCAACGTGCCGTCGACCTCGACGCCGATCATCCAGCAGGGGCATCTGTGCCTTTACCATCATTTGTGCGAGGTGGTCGAAGCGCGCCTCAGCAATGGCTGATCCCCCGACCTCTGGCCGCTATCCGCTGGCGGAGCCTGGCCTATGGGTCGAGCAGGTCGGCTCAAGGGTGTTCGCCGCCGGCTCGCCGGCGCTGTTCCTCGATCGCGACGGCACCATCAATGTCGATACGGGCTATCCGGATGATCCTGCCGAAATGGTGCTGCGCGCGGACATAGCCGCGGTGATAGCCGCCGCCAACCGGGCCGGCATTCCGGTCATCATCGTCACCAACCAGTCGGGCATCGCGCGTGGCTATTTCGGCTGGGGCGATTTCGCTGCCGTCAACGGCCGCGTGCTCGAGCTGCTGCGCGCCGAAAATGCGTTCGTCGATATGGTCGTCGCCTGCGCCTATCACGAAGCTGGCACCGGTGTGCTTGCGGTCGCCGATCATCCGATGCGCAAGCCCAATCCGGGCATGCTGCTGGAGGCGGCCGGGCGCCTCGGGCTCGATCTGCGGCGTTCGCTGATCGTCGGCGACAAGGAGGCCGACATGGAGGCGGGACAACGCGCCGGCCTCGCGCAGGGCTGGCTGGTAGACGGGCAAGCAGCTGTCCGATCGGGCTTCACAATTCAGCCTTGGTGCGCCCGCGCGGATTTCGACGGCCTGCTCGCCGCAATAGCTGCGCTTGGCACCGCCTCGGGCGCGCCGTGACGGCTTACATCCGATCTTTGTCTCGCCAGGCTTCATAAAGCTTGGCCTCTGTCGCGAACGAATACAGCATCACCAGCATCGAATAGACGAACCCGTGCCGGCCGCACAGGAAGTAGCGTTTGGCCAGGTAGAACTTCAGGAAGTTGCCGAGAGGCGACAGCACCAGTCTTATCAGGCCGGGCTTCTTGGCTCGTTCGACAAGCGTGGCAACCTTGAGGCTGGAGTAGGTGTTGGCTCTTGCCAGATCCTCGGCAATGGTCATTTCGCGGCGATGCAGCAGCACGCCATTTTCTATCGTGCCGGTTTCGCCTGGCACCTCGAACGACTCATGGACCCGCAGATTAAGGTCCATCGTGGCCTTGTCGCGGCGGAAAAGACGCAGCAGCCTGTTGTGAAGCACCCAGCGGTGCGCATAGCCATAGCCCTTCAGCTTGTCGCGGCGTCTGATGTACCATCCGTCGAAGGCGTCATTCCCAAGCTGGGTCACATTCATGATTGACTGCCTGAGCACGTCGTCGATGGCCTCGTCGGCTTCAATCGAAAGGCACCATGGTTGCGTGGCCTGATCGAGCGCGAATTGCCGCTGACGAGGAAAGCCCGGCCAATCGTTGTGAAACAGCCTTATCGGGTAGCCTTTGGCGATGTACCCATTGACGACGTCCAGAGTGCTGTCCGTCGAGCCCGAATCGACGACGATGATCTCGGCGCAGAAATCGACGCTTTCCAGGCACTCGCCGATCATTTCGGCCTCGTTCATGCAGATGACCAGCGCCGAAACCGGGCTAGAAAATCGAGTCATCGTCCCACCCCACGGCACACTGTTCTCGGAATTGGGCTGCCCTGCGCCACCTGTTTACGCAATCCCGAAAGCGCTATGCGCTTTTCCCGGGAAAACCGTTACATACTTTTTCTGGAATTGCTCTAGGAAACCAACAAGACGGCTACGGCAGAAATTCCGGCTTCACAGGAGAGCTATCGAACGCCAAAGCGGCGCTGATATGGCGAGGCGTTCAAGCCGCATCGGCGAAAGCCCGCTGCGGTTCAACCGGCTCAAGGCTGTGCGAACGAGACCAGCCCTTCGTCCTTGACCCGGCGGATGGTGAGCGCTGTTCGCACCGTGTCGACATTCGGGGTCGAGGTCAGTTCCTCGATGACGAAGGTCTGGAAGGCGCCAAGGTCGCTCGCCACGCAATGCAGCAGGAAATCGGATTCGCCCGACACCATCCAGGCGTCGCGTACGATCGGCCAGCCGCGGGTGCGCTCGGCAAAGATGCGCAGCTCGGCATCGGCCTGATGATGCAGGCCGACCAGGCAGAAGGCAACGACATCGAGGCCGAGCGCTGGCGCATTGAGCAAGGCACGGTAGCCACGGATGATGCCGGCTTCCTCCAGGCGCTTGACGCGGCGCAGGCATGGCGGCGCCGAAATGCCGACGCGGTTCGACAGTTCGACATTGGTCATGCGGCCGTCGCCCTGCAATTCGCGCAGGATCTTCCAGTCGATGGCGTCGAGGTCGGCCTTGAGCGGCATGGGGGTTCTCGATCATCAGGGGCAATACGCAAGAATCTTGCGTGATTTTGTAATTAAACGACTTCGCTGTCCATTCCTCCTTCGCCCGGAATATTTCACGGGATCAGCGGGCGACAGGTGTGACAAAGCTTTCCGGGGACGAACTCCAACTTGCCTTGCTGGCGTCGTGGGCAACACTTACATTACGCGCGACAATGATCGAGTTTTCCATGCCGCAATTGCCGGCAGCCCTCCGCAGAGGCTTTAGATGACCACCAAGCACGCGCCCGTTCTCATCATCGGTTCCGGTCCGGCCGGCTATACGGCAGCGGTCTATGCCGCCCGCGCCATGCTGAAGCCGATGCTGGTCGCCGGCCTGCAGCAGGGCGGGCAATTGATGATCACCACCGATGTCGAGAACTATCCCGGCTTCGCCGACCCGATCCAGGGTCCGTGGCTGATGGAGCAGATGCTAAAACAGGCCGAGCATGTCGGCACCGACATCATCAACGACATCATCACCGAGGTCGACCTCAACGTGCGACCGTTCCGTGCCAAGGGCGATTCCGGCACCACCTATACCGCCGACGCGCTGATCATCGCCACCGGCGCGCAAGCGAAATGGCTGGGCATCCCGACCGAGCAGGACTTCATGGGTTTTGGAGTCTCGGCCTGCGCCACCTGCGACGGTTTCTTCTACAGGGGCAAGGATGTCGCGGTGATCGGTGGCGGCAATTCCGCGGTGGAAGAGGCGCTCTATCTGTCCAATCTCGCCAAGGGCGTGACGGTCATCCACAGGCGAAGCGATTTTCGCGCCGAACGTATCCTGCGCGAGCGGCTTCTGAAGAAGGACAATGTCCGCGTCATCTGGGACACGATCGTCGACGAGATCACCGGCCGGCCCGGCAAGACGCCGCTGCCGCCCTCGGTCGAGGGGCTGAAGCTCAAGCATGCGGTGACCGGCGAGGTGTCGCACCTCAAGGTCGACGGCGTGTTCGTGGCCATCGGCCATGCGCCGGCGGTTGAACTGTTCGCCGGCAAGCTCAAGCAGAAGCCGAACGGCTATTTGTGGACGGCGCCGGATTCGACCCGCACCGATGTGCCGGGCGTGTTCGCGGCCGGCGATGTGACCGACGATATCTACCGCCAGGCGGTGACGGCGGCGGGGCTTGGCTGCATGGCCGCACTCGAGGCGGAGAAGTATCTGGCCGGCATCGAAGTGCATCGCGAAGCGGCCGAGTAGAGAGTTCAGAGAGCGGCTTAGAAACGCCGTGTAAAAGCCTGATTTTTCATTCAGACGCCAAAACAGAACGAGGGGAATCATGGCGTTGGACTGGGACAAGCTACGCGTGTTTCACGCTGCGGCGGAGGCGGGGTCGTTTACCCATGCGGCCGAGACATTGCATCTGTCGCAATCGGCGATCTCGCGGCAGGTCAGCGCGCTCGAGCATGATGTCGGCGTGCCGCTGTTCAACCGCCACGCCCGCGGGCTGGTGCTGACCGAGCAGGGTGAGATGCTGTTTCGCACGGCGCATGACGTGCTGATGAAGCTGGAGACCATCAAGTCCCGGCTGACCGAGACCAAGGATCGCCCGTCGGGCGTGCTGCGGGTGACGACGACGGTGGGGCTGGGCGCCGGCTGGCTGACCGAGCGGGTACAGGAATTCATCGAACTTTATCCCGAAATCAGCCTGCAGCTGATCCTCGCCAACGAGGAACTCGATCTCACCATGCGCCAGGCAGATTGCGCCATCCGGCTGCGCCAGCCGCAGCAGCCGGACCTGATCCAGCGCCGCCTGTTCACCGTGCATTTCCACCTCTACGCGGCCCCATCCTATGTCGCCAAGCATGGCAAGCCGTCTTCCGTCGCCGAGCTGAAGGCCCATCGCATCGTCACCTTCGGCGTGCCGGTGCCGTCGCATCTGTCGGAGCTGAACTGGCTGGAAACGGTCGGTGATTTCGAAGGCGGACAAAGGGTGCCGACGCTGCAGATCAACGACATATTGTCGATCAAGCGTGCGGTGCAGGGCGGTGCCGGCATCGCCATGCTGCCCGACTATGTGATCAGCAAGGACTCCGATCTGGTGCAGCTGCTGCCGGAGACCGAGGTGCCGTCTTTCGACACCTATTTCGCCTATCCCGACGCGATGAAGAACCAGGCCAAGCTGCACGTGTTCCGGGACTTCATCATCGCCAAGGCCCGAAGCTGGTCCTTCTGAGGGCATGCCGATATTCAAGTGAGGCCGGCCCGCGAATGGCCGCTTCCTGCGCTTCCCCGTCTACCGCATCGCGGTAGAACTGTGCTCACGTACTTAAGTACCCTCCGCTCCGGTTCTCGGCAGC
The DNA here is from genome assembly GCF_040321775.1 of Mesorhizobium sp. M0243. NCBI lineage: Bacteria > Pseudomonadati > Pseudomonadota > Alphaproteobacteria > Hyphomicrobiales > Phyllobacteriaceae > Mesorhizobium > Mesorhizobium sp. M0243. The sequence goes on from NZ_JAMYSF010000004.1 coordinate 245,990, forward strand.
CACCATTCTCGACTCGGCCTGACCTGAATCTCAACGCGCCCTGCGATGGTGGCTCAACCACGCCAGGGCGACAGTCGAGGCAGCCAGCCCGGGACGTTGCGGCGGTAGGTGTCGTATTCGGCGCCGTAGCGGTGAGCCAAGGTCGGCTCCTCGTAGAACCGCACGAAAGAGCCCATGACGATCGCGCCGATGACTGCATAGGCGACAAGCGCCCAGCTCGAGAACAGCAGCGCCTGGCCGAGGATGATCGACAGCACGGCGACATACATCGGGTTGCGGACATGGCGGTAGATGCCACCGATCACCAGCCTCTCGGTCGGGGCGACCGGTGCGGGTGTGCCCAGGCCCTCAAGCGCAAAACGGCCGAAGGCATGCAGGAGTGCCGCGACCGCGGCGACGATCAGAAGCCCGCCGACAGGGACAAAGCCCGGCAGACCAGACCACGGCAAGCCCCAGCGATCGGTCAACAGCCAAGGCACCAGCCCGGCAACCACGCAGGGCGCCGCGATGAAGAAGGCCGCACTGCCCGCGATCGCCGAAAACGTCCGCATTGGCTGCTTCCTCCCCGATTGCCTTACAAATGCACGCCTACTGCCCGCTTCCACATCATTGCCCAGTTTTGGCATTTCGAGCCGAAAGCCAGCCGAGATTAGCGATTCTGTAGTTGCAATTGCCCGATTCAGCGCTCCATTTCGACGATTTTGCTGGTCCTATTGGCTTCTGGAATGGGTTAGACCACAGCCTGCGTCTTTTTGCATGTGTGTGTTGCAAAATAGATGCTTGTTTCTTGGGCATGATGAGCACATATATAGATCATCTCCTGGGCGCGTTCTCCTCCCATTAGCGCCCTCGAGTGTTCCCCTCTGGAGGTTAGCCTTAACAGGCACTCCAATCAAACTCAGCCGGATCTTCATTGATCCGGCTTTTTTGTTGCCTGTGCCCTGCTGGGCCGGCCAAAAATTCCATCACAATTGCCACGTAACGGTGACATGTAACCTCTGGTAACATATCCCGGACGCCCGCGACCTGCTATGTAGATCATAGGACGCGGTGTGGTTCGGACGGGAGATGGGGGCATCACTCGTACGGCCCGGGCTCAGGCGGCTACCGCGTCCGAACCGTTTTTCCGCCGAACTCGGCGGTACCAAATGCGGCGGACCTGACGTTTTACCTCCCAAGGAAACGGTCCGCGAACAAAACGACGTCCGGCCCCGCCGGACGTCGTTTTCTCTTGTTCCCCCAAATCAGGTTCGAGAGGAACGCCACGCCATCAGGCAGCCTTGCCGTTGGTGTTCATCGCCTCGTCGGCCAGACGGCCGGTGAGTTCGGCCATGTGGTCGAAGACGGCACGGTAGCTGGCAACGCCCGCGGTCGCGGAGCGCAACTCGATGATCAGGTCGCCGATCTCGGCTTGCGGCATGGTTGCCTCGACGACATCCCATCCCGGCCAGTCGGGCCGCGCGTCGTAGCCGAGGATCTGGCCGCGCCGCTGCGGGATGAGCGCGATGATCTTCGAGGTGGCGTCGGACGGCGTGACGATCTCGACCTTCATCACCGGTTCCAGCAGCACCGGCGAGCAGGCGGCCATGCCTTCTTTCATCGCCAGCCTGGCCGCCATCTGGAAGGCCATGTCGGAGGAATCGACCGCGTGATACGAGCCGTCCGACAGGTTGACGGCGACATCGACCACGGGAAAGCCGAGCGGCCCGGACTTCAGATAGTCGCGCACGCCGGTTTCGACCGACTGGATGTAGGTCTTCGGCACGACGCCGCCGGTGATGGTATCGGTGAACTGGAAGCCGGAGCCGCGCGGCAGCGGCTTGATCTCGATCACCACATCGCCGAACTGGCCATGGCCGCCGGACTGTTTCTTGTGACGGCCGCGCTGCTGCGCCGGTTTGCGGATCGTCTCGCGATAGGGCACCGCCGGCGCATGGCCTTCGACCGGTATCTGGTTCTTGCCCTCCAGCCGTTCGCGCACGACGCGCAAATGCATCTCGCCATGGCCCGACAGCACGGTCTCGGCCGAGTCCTGATTGTGGCGCAGGCTAAGCGAAGGGTCTTCCTCGGCCAACCGCTGGATGGCGGCCGACATCTTCACTTCGTCCTTGCGCTCCTTGGGGCGCAACGCGAAGGCGAAGACCGGCTGCGGCGGCACGAACTCAAGCAGCGGCTTGATGCCGCCCCTGGCCGAACTCAGCGTCTGGCCGGTCTTGACCTCGTCCAGCTTGCCCAGCGCCACCGTGTCGCCGGCCTTGGCGATGGTGAGCTTAACCTGGTCCTTGCCGAGCATTCGGTAAATGCCGGAGACCTTGGCCGTGTCGCCGCCGGGCAGCCAAAGTTCGGAGCCGTCGACGACCTGGCCGGAGAGGATACGTGATACCGACAGTTTGCCGCCATGCGGCGTGTGGATGGTCTTGATTACCTGGACCAAGGTGGCCGCGCCGTCGGGTGCGCCGAGCCGCTTGCGGGTCGCCTCGATGTCGGGCGCGTCGTGGCGGATCGCCTTCAAGAGGCGCAGCACGCCGTTGCCTTTCTCGGCGGTGCCGATCAGCACCGGCGTCACCGCGCCGTCGCGCAGATCGGCGGCAAGGTCGTCGAAGACGGCGTCCTTGGGCGGCTCGATCTCTTCGAGCAGCTGTTCCATCAACTGGTCGTCATGGTCGGCCAGCGTCTCCAGCATGGAGAAGCGTGCCTCCAATTCGCGTGCCTTGTCGTCGCCGGGAATCTGCGCCACCTCGCTTTCGGCATATTCGCGATAGATGTAGGCGCGCTCCAGCGCCAGGTCGATCGAACCAATGACGACGCCGTCCTTGCGCAGCGGAATCTGGCGCAGCAGCAACGGCACGGCACTGGCCGGCTGCAGCATCTTCAGCGTGTCGCGCACACCGATGATTGCCTTGTCGACCTTGTTGAGGAACAGAATGCGCGGCACGCCGAGATCGTCGAGCTTGCGCATGATCAGTTGCAGGGCAGGGATCTTCTTTTCGTCGGCCTCGGCTACGACCACCGCGAGGTCGCAGGCGGCCAGCACCGGCTCGGCCTCGAAGGAGAATTCGATGGAACCGGGACAGTCGACGAAGGTGATCTGCTCGCCCATGAACTCGGTCGTGGCGACCGTCGCCTCGACGCTCATGGCGTGGGCACGCGCCTCGGGCGAATGATCTGAAACGGTGTTACCTGATGAAACGGGATTTTGTCGGGGAATTGAGCCCGTACGGGCCAATATGGCTTCGAGAAGTGTCGTCTTACCGCTTGCGAAGGGACCGACTATGGCAATGCATTTCGGTCCCGTGCGTCGTCCTCCGGCGCGAGTACCCATGACTGACCTCCACTCAGGCGTTTCCCGTAGGACCGACTGGCATGTATGGTTCAGGCTTGGTCAATCGGTCCTGAGCGGCGGCCGGCCTGTTCGACCGTCGCGGGCGGGTTCTTTTCAAGTGCCACCTGCCCAAAGCCATCGTCCCACTTGTTTGCCGGCAGGGCAAGAAAAATAGAAACCCTTTGCTCGGCCGTGGACCGTGCGGATCATATGCTGGGCTGGCAGCCGGAAGCTGTTGCACGTCGACCGATATCGGCCGAAACTGAAAACAGGCGATCCGTCGCCCGCTGTTTGAAGGACCATCGACCCATGAAGATCATTGCCTGCGGCAGCGTGCCGACCGTCATCGCACCGGAAAAATACTTTACCGGCCGGGTGCTGCAGACGCCGATCATCGAGAAAGAGGCGCCGGCGCGGCTGCGGGCCACGCTGGTCAGCTTCGAACCGGGCGCGCGCACCCACTGGCATACGCATCCGCTTGGCCAGACGCTTTACGTGACGGTGGGCGCCGGGCTTGCCCAGACGTGGGGCGGCCCGGTCCAGGAGATCAGGGCCGGCGACGTCATCTCGTTCGCGCCTGGCGAAAAACACTGGCATGGCGCGGCGCCGAAATCGGCGATGACGCATATCGCGATGCAGGAGGCGCTCGACGATGTCCATGTCGATTGGCTGGAGGGGGTGACATCGGAACAATATGGCGGCTGAATGCTCAGTCCGCAGGAAGCCGGCTTCTCTTCCAGCCGTACATTTTTAGAAGAGGGCGACTCGCGGCGAGTCCCGTATCGTGGCGCAGGCCATGCTCAATCGCCGGATCGACAGCGCCATGCCGCCCGTTCAACTGACCGTCGGTCAGTGATGATTGCGAAACTCACGTCCGGACGTAGCCATGTCAAAGCACCGTTTGCCCCTGGTCGCCGCTGTCTATCTTGGTTCGTTCGTGGCTCTGCTCGACGTCAGCATCGTCAATGTCGCGCTGCCGACCATCCAGCAGGCGCTGCGGACCGATTTCGGCGGCCTGCAATGGGTGGTCGACGCCTACACGCTGTGCCTGTCCGCCTTCATGCTGTCGTCGGGCCTGATCGGCGACCGCTACGGCCGCAAGCGCTCGTGGCTGGCCGGCGTCGGCATCTTCGTGGCCGGCTCGCTGATCTGCGCCGTCGCGCCCAATCTGCCGGTGCTGCTGGCCGGCCGGGTCGTACAGGGCATCGCCGGCTCGCTGCTCATTCCGGGCGCGCTGTCGATCCTGACGCAGGCCTTTCCCGATGCGCGCCAGCGCGCCGGCGTCATTGGCGGCTGGGCGTCGTTCGCCGCCATCTCCCTGCTCGTTGGTCCCGTCCTCGGTGGCATCCTGGTCGAGACCGTCGGCTGGCAAAGCATCTTCCTGATCAACCTGCCGCTTGGCTTGATCACGATCGCGCTCGGTGCTGCTTCGATCAACGAGACGGCGCATCCCGAACATGCCCATCTCGATCTCGTCGGCCTGGCTCTCAGCATCCTGTGGCTGGGGGCGCTGACCTTTGGCCTGATCTCGGCCGGCGAGAATGGCTGGGGCGAGCCAAGGACGGTCGCGGCGCTCATCGCCGGCGTCGTCGGCCTGGCTGCTTTCCTCGGCTTCGAGGCGCGCACGGCACGGCCGATGCTGCCGCTTGGCCTGTTCCGTGACGTTCGCTTCGCCGTCGCCAATGTCGCTTCGTTCGCGCTCGGCTTCACCTCCTATTCCAGCGTCTTCTTCTTCTCGATGTTCCTGCAGCAGGTGCAGGGCTGGTCGCCGACGCAGACCGGCCTGCGCATGGCGCCGGCCTTCATCGTTCAGATCGTGGTGTCGCCATGGATCGGCAGGCTGAGCGCGCGCTATGGTCACTCCGCGCTGATGACCATCGGCTATGTTGCTATCGGCCTGTCCATGCTCGGCATGTGCTGGGCCGGTCCTTCGACGCCCTATGCGATGCTGTGCCTTCTGTTCGCCATTGGCGGCCTCGGCAATGCGCTTGCAATCCCGACCGGCAGCGCTGCCGCCATGTCCTATGCGCCGCGCGAACGCTCGGGCATGGTGTCGGCGGTCATCAATGCCACCCGCCAGAGCGGTCTTGCCATCGGCATCGCCTTGCTCGGCGCCTTGATGAGCATGCGGGCGACCAACCTTTTGACCGGGTATCTCGGCGACGCCGGTGTCGCCGACGCGGAAGCGGTGGCTCGTGCTGCAATTTCGCGGCATGATTTCGCAACCGATGCGGCGATGGGCGAAAGCGGCGTGCATGAACTCTATGCTGCCGCCTATGCCGGCGGCTTCCACGCCGCGATGCTGACGGCAGCGATCGGCGCGTTCCTCACCGCCGCACTGCTGGTTGCCGTGTTGGCGCCGGCCGAGGCGCGCTCTGCCAAAGAGACCAAGCACGAGGCGTGAGGCTGACGACCCATTAAAAACGGCGGTGATGAACTGACCCCCGAAAGTTGGATACAACCTTCGGGGTTTTTCGCGTTCATAGTGCGTCGGTCAGGTCAGCGAAGCCGTAAAACGCTGGATGCGTGTGCAGGCTTCTTCCAGAAGCCTCTCCGAGGTCGCGTAGGAGATGCGGAAGTTGGGCCCAAGGCCGAAGGCCGAGCCGAACACCACCGCGACGCCCTCGGCTTCGAGCAGTTCCGAGCAGAAGGTCTCGTCGGTGTCGATCAGCCTGCCAGCTTTGGTCTTCTTGCCGATCAGCTGGGCGCAGGAGGGATAGACATAGAAGGCGCCTTCCGGCGACGGACAGGTGATGCCGCGTGCCTGGTTGAGCATCGACACGACAAGGTCGCGCCTGCCTTGAAAGATCGCCTTGTTTTTGGCGATGAAATCCTGCGGGCCATTCAGCGCCTCGACGGATGCCCATTGCGCAATGGTGCAGGCGCCCGATGTCTGCTGACCCTGGATCATGTCCATCGCCTTGATCAGTTGAACCGGACCCGCCGCATAACCGATGCGCCAGCCGGTCATTGCATAGGCTTTCGACACGCCGTTCATGGTCAGCGTGCGCTCGTAGAGCTTAGGCTCGACCTCGGCGATGGTTTTGAAGACGAAATCGCCATAGGTCAGGTGCTCGTACATGTCGTCGGTCAGCGTCCAGACATGCGGATGCCTCAACAGCACGTCGGCCAGTGCGCGCAGTTCGGCCTCGGTATAGGCAGCGCCGGACGGGTTCGACGGCGAGTTCATCAGCAGCCATTTGGTCTTCGGCGTGATCGCCTTTTCCAGCACGGAAGCGGTCAGCTTGAAGCCATCGTCGATCGAGGTGTCGGCAAACACGGAGGTGCCGCCGCAGATCGCCACCATCTCGGGGTAGCTGACCCAGTAGGGGCGAGGAATGATGACCTCGTCGCCGGGGTTCAGCGTCGCCATGAAGGCGTTGAACAGGATCTGCTTGCCGCCGGTGCCGACTATGGTCTGCTCGGGCTTGTAGTCGAGATTGTTCTCGCGCTTGAACTTTTTTGCGATCGCCTCGCGCAGCGGCACGATGCCCGAAACCGGCGGATACTTGGTTTCGCCACGGTGGATTGCCTCAATCGCCGCATTCTTGATGTTGTCTGGCGTGTCGAAATCCGGTTCGCCGGCGCCAAGCCCGATAATGTCACGGCCGGCATTTTTCAGCTCGCGCGCTTTCTGCGTCACCGCGATGGTGGCGGAAGGCTTCACGCGGGAAAGGGTGTCGGCAAGAAAGGCCATGAGCTTGACGTCTCCATGGAAGATCGGCGCGGCCAGGAGCGACCGCGGCGCTTCTCATGTCGCATGATTTCGCGCAACGCAAGCATTGTCGGCTGATCCAGGTCTCAAGGAGCCGTGATCGGGACCCGGTCGGCAACAATAAATTCATTAACGAGCGGTAGAGGCTTGAGTGGCAGGATCGCAGACCAATTGCGGAGCGAGGAACCGTGTCGCGCAGCGTCGGGCTTGCCCACATCATCCGTCAGGACGACGGCACCTCCACCGGTGTCTGGGGCATCTACACGCTGCAAAGCGCCTTCCAGCCGATCTTCGCCTTCAAGGAAGGCAAGCTGTCGGTGGTCGCGTTCGAAGGGCTGATCCGACCGTTCCGCGACGGCGAGCCACAATCGCCGATGAATTTCTTCTCGACCTGTCCGGCCGCCGACCGGCTGCATATCGAGGCGCTGACCAGGACGCTGCATCTTCTCAACGCCGGTGCCTGCCTGCCGCGGGAAGCGTCGATCTTCGTCAATTTCGACCCGTCGGTGTTCACCGAACGCACTGTTGCCGACGCTGCCTTGCGCGACATGCGGCTCGTGCTGCACGAGGCCGGCATCGACCCGCGTCGCGTCGTCTGCGAGGTGACCGAGCAGCGGTCGGCGTCGCAGGAAGCCTTGCACGGCTTCGTCGCGGCACTGAGGGCCAACGGTTTTCGCATCGCCGTCGACGATTATGGCGCCGACGATTCCGACATCAATCGGGTCAAGGAGTTGAAGCCGGATATCGTCAAGTTCGATGCCTACTGGATCACGCAGCTGATGGAGTCCGGTGCCGGCTTTGCGTTGCTGACCGCCATGGTGAAGAACTTCGAGGAGCAAGGCATCCATACGGTGTTCGAAGGCATCGAGGAGGGCTGGCAACTGGAGCTCGCCGAGAAATCGGGTGCGTCGATGGTGCAGGGTTTCGTGCTGGCGCGGCCCGAATTGGCGCCGACCAGCTTTGGCGTCTTCGACAAGGCCAGGCAGGCGCCTGTCGCTGCTGCCGTCGACACGGTTCCTGCCGTGGCAACGCCTTCGGCGCGGCCGGTCAAGGCCTTCGGGCGCCGTGTGGCGACATGAGAGATGATCGGCGGCGCAATGTCGGCGATGCGATCCAGGTCGACGAAGTCGGCATCGAATACGGCATATATGGCGAGTTCCGGCTGCGCAGCGCCTACCAGCCGATTTTCGCGCCGCGCGGCCGGTTCCTTCACGCGGTCGCGGCCGAAGCCCTGATCGAGCCGCACCGTGCCGGCCGCCCCGGCGCGCCGAAGGTATTCTTTGAAAGCGTTGCCGTCTCGGACCGGCTGTTTGTGGAAACCATGTGCCGGGCGCTGCATCTCAGGAATTTCCGCAACATCGGCGTCGACGGCCTCGACCTGTTCTTCAACTACAACCCGTTGATCAACGACCATGCCGGGCGGGCACTGGCCGAAATTCGCCTGATGACCAGGCATCTCGGCGAGTTCGGCCTGGCGTCGGCCATGCTGGTCTGCGAAATCACCGAACAGGCGGCCGACGATGCGCTTCTCACGCGGCTGGTGCGCGAAATGCGGCGCGACGGCATGCGCATCGCCATCGACGATTTCGGCACCGGGCACTCGACCGAGGAGCGGGTGAGCCTGCTCAAGCCCGACATCGTCAAGATCGACGGCACCTGGTTCGCGGAGTTCTGCCGCCACGCTGCCGCCGAACGGTTCTTCCGCCCGCTGGTTTCCAGCCTGCATGACCGCGGCGCCAAGGTGCTGGTCGAAGGCATCGAGCAGCCCACCCATCTGCGCGTCGCGCTCGAAGGCGGCGTCGACCTGCTGCAGGGTTTTCTCCTCGCCCGTCCCGCGCTTGCCGGCACGGTATTCGAGGAAAAGCCGCTGGTCATCGATGCGCTGCTGGGCCGGGACAGCAAGGTCGTGCCCCTCTTTGGCTAGGGCATGCCGACAATTGGTGCCGTGAGCGTCCTTGGACGCTTTGCATCAGCGGCGCTGATCGTCGTACCAAAACAAATCATTGGTTGAGGCCGCCGCCGCTGCGATAATCGCGCGGAGACAGTGCTCCGGAGAACAGCCATGATACTCTACGGCATGATCGACAGCGGCAATTGCTACAAGCCGCGCCTGCTGATGGCCAAGCTTGGCCTTGCCTTTACCAATGTCGGAGTGAGTTCGCACACAGGCGACACACGCAAAGCCGATTTTGTCGCCAAGAACCCGAACGCCATGGTGCCGCTGCTCGAGTTCGACGATGGCCGGCGGCTGGCCGAATCCAACGCCATCCTGCTCTATCTCGCCGAAGGCACACGCTTCCTGCCGGCGGACAGGTATGAGCGTGGGCTCGCCTATCAATGGCTGTTCTTCGAACAATACAGCCACGAGCCCTACATTGCCGTGCGCAAGGCGCTGCTGACCTTCCCCGAACGTGCCGGGGATGCGACCCCGGAGCGGCTGGCGGTGACGCTGGAGCGCGGCAACAAGGCGCTCGGCGTGATGAACAGGCATCTGGAAAACAATGCTTTCTTTTCCGGCAGCACGCTCAGCGTCGCCGACATCGCGCTGTATGCCTATACGCATACGGCGGAGCAGGGTGGTTTCCAGCTCGACGCCTATCCGGCGGTGGCGGCCTGGCTTGGCCGGGTAGAGGCCGATCCGGGGCATGTGCCGATCGATTGGGTGGAGTAAGTAACGCCGGTGGTCGTATCGCCTGCGGCGCCGATCTCCAGACAGCAAAAAGGCGGGATAAATCCCGCCTTCCATGCTTGGTAGCCTGATCGGGAGCGTCGGGTCCGGGCTGGCAGCTATCTGCTGATCCAGCTTGTCGGGTCTTTCCGCTCCAGCGCGCTTCTCGCGCGACTGTCAGTACATCCGTGACTTGCCGCGCGCCCCGAGCTCTCGCCCGGCGCGCGCACTTCGCAAAATCAGGCTGCCTTGCTCAGAGATCCCGCGGACGACTTGCCAGTGCGGCGGTCCTGCTCGATCTCGAAGTTGATCTTCTGGCCTTCGACCAGGGTCGACAGTCCAGCACGCTCGACAGCGGAGATATGGACGAAAACGTCCGCGCCGCCCGCGTCAGGCTGAATGAAGCCGAAGCCCTTGGTGGCGTTGAACCACTTGACCGTTCCTGTTGCCATTTTAGATAGTCCTTCAACATTTGCTTTAGATTGACCGGACCGAAGTCCAGCCGGTGTGCATCGAGATTTTGGAGATAGACGTCAGCAAACGCGAAGATCGCGAGGCCCGGATCGATCGGCCGAAATATCAATGGAAGGCATATAGGCTGGTTTCGCATAAAATACAAGACTGCGTGAGAAAGCCGTGATCGAGCGCTGCCCAACGGCTGCCCCAATCTGCTGAAAACGTTGCGGCAGATCACGCTGTTCTCGAGCGGCGGATCAGGGGAGACGACCATGAAAATCATTCTGCTTGCCGCCTGCCTCACGCTTGTCGCCGCTCAGGCGCAGGCGATCTCGCGCTACGACCCGACGCGTATGAGCTGCGGCAAGGTTCAGGGGACGATCGCCCGGCAAGGGGCCGTCATCCTGCGCTATCAGTCGAAGCGGGTGCCTGGGCTGCCGCTCTACGACCGCTATGTACAGAGCCAGCGATTCTGCAGCATGGGCGAGGTGAGGACACGGGCCTACGTGCCGAGCGCCGACACAAAGTCCTGCCCGGTCTACAACTGTAAGCGGCCGGACAATGACCGGCATTTCCGCCGGCGGTTCTTCCACAACAACTAGCGCTTATCGACCGGCAGCCATTGCTCTCAATCCCGGATGTGTTCTGTGAGCATGGACACAAATTGCGTCACCTTTTGCGGGCGAAAGCGCGCTGCCGGATAGACCACGTGAATGCCGCCGGAGGGCAGCACCCAGTCGGGGAGCACGTGGACGAGGCGGCCTTGCGATAGGTGGTCGACGACCAGATAGTCCGGCAGAACTGCCAGTCCGCCCCCGGCGAGCGTCGCTTCCAGCACAGCCGGCGTCGAGTTGATGGAGAATGCCTCGCGCAGGGTGATGGTGCGCGGCTCGAAACCGCCTCGGGTGAAGTTCCAGGTGAACGGCTTGCGAAGCACGGCATTGGCAACGAGCGGTAAGGAAGAAAGGTCTTCTGGCTTGTCTACTCTGATCCCGGCGGCGAAATCCCGCGACGCGACCAGGATTTGCCGGAAGGTGCCGATGCGGCGCGCCTGCTGGCTGGAGTCCTCCAGCCAGCCGACCCGGATGGACAGGTCTATCTTGTTGTCGATCAAGTCAATTATGGCATCGGAAATGAGCAGTTCGACGCCGCAGGCAGGAAATTTCTGGCGAAAGCGGGCGGCGATCGGGGCCAGCACGATCGCGCCATAATCATTGGACGCGGAAACACGCAGCACACCGGCCACCTCGGCGTTGGCCTCGCCAACCTCGGCGATCGCTTCTTCGACATCCCGCAGGATCAGAACGCAGCGTGCATGCAGAAGACGGCCTGCTTCCGTCGGCTCGACCCTTCGCGTCGTGCGAACGAGAAGCGTGGTCCGCAGCTCAGCCTCGAGGCGAGCGACTTGTTGGCTGACGACTGTTTTCGTGATGCCAAGCCGCTCGGCCGCGCGGGTGAAGGAACCGGCGTCGACCACGGTGGCAAAATAGGCGAGGCGATTGAGGTTTATCGATTCCACCACGAAGGCTCATTGTAAGCTTTCAACATACAGTTTGTATTATTATAGCCAATTTATTGATTAATCCAGAGGGCCTACCGTGCCGTTCCACCGTCCGCCCTGCGGCCGGCGGGTGCGCAGCCGCATCCGATCCCTTTCATTCAACGGAGATATTCCATGCTCACGAGGAGACAGATCATGAAGACCTCATTGGCCCTCGGCGCAACCGCCGTTTTCGCTCCCATCGACAGCGGCCGAGCCGCCGGTGCCAAGCTTGGCTGGAAAAACTTCCCGGCGGGTCCAAACGGCTTCTTCCGTGCGCCGGTGCTGCTGTCGGGGCCGAGCGAAGCCCTGTTGATCGATGGCGGCTTCACCTATCCGGACGGCAAAGCGCTCGCCGATGCCATCAAGGCCACCGGCAAGAAGCTGACCACCATCTACGTCACTCAGTCCGATCCCGATTACTACTTCGGCCTGAAGCCGGTGCGGGACGCCTTCCCGGAGGCAAAAGTGATCGCCGCCTCCGCCACGCTGGAAGCCATTAAGGGCAATGTGGAGAAGAAGCTCGCCGTCTGGGGTCCGCAATTGAAAGAAAATGGCCCGCAGGCGCTGTCCGACATCGTCTTCCCCGAGGCATTCGACGGCGCAACGTTGACCGTCGATGGCGAGACTGTCGAGATCGTCAATGCGGAAGAAGGATTGGCCAACCGCCGCTATCTGTTCGTGCCGTCGCTCAATGCCGTTTTCGGCGGAGTGATGATCTTCTCGGGCGTTCATGTCTGGACCGCCGACACGCAGACCAGGGAGAGCCGCGCCGCCTGGATCAAGACGCTGGACGCGATTGCCGCCCGCAAGCCCGCTGTCGTGGTGCCTGGCCACATGGCCCCCGATGCCGCGATTGGTCCTTCGGCGGTGGAGTTCACCAAGTCCTATCTCATCACCTTCGAGGAAGAACTGGGCAAGGCGGCAGACAGCGCCGCGTTGAAGGCGGCCATGGAGGCCCGCTTCCCCGGCCTCGGTATGGGCGTCGCCCTCGATGTCGGATCCAAGGTCGCCAAGGGCGAGATGAAGTGGGGCTGAGATGGCGACGAACCTCGATTTGATCCGTAGAACCTACGAGGGAACTTCCGAGGAGAACGGCCGCAATCTGCTGGCCGTTCTTTCCGCCGACATCGAATGGACCGAGGCGGAAGGGTTTCCCTATGCCGGCACCTATATCGGCGTCGAGGCCCTGATGCAGGGTGTTTTCAAGCGGCTCGGCTCGGAGTGGACCGGATACCACGCCGCCGTGCACAGTTTCATTGCCGATGGCGACCGGGTGGCGGCCTTCGGCGTGTATTCCGGTACATACAAGGCGACGGGAAAATCCATGACGGCCCCCTTCGCTCATCTCTACGAACTGCGGGACGGCAAGATCATCCGCATGCGGCAGTATGTCGATACGGTCCTCGTCGCGCGCGCACTGACCTGACACCGACGCAACCAGGGAGACATCCATGCTGCAACTTAAACCCGACGATGACGGACGGTCGCGACTCGGTCAGGCAGCTTCTGGAAAAGATGGGAGTTGCCCATTGGCCGAAACAGGCGGTCGACTTCAAGCGGGTGATCGCCCAAGGCGATCTTGTCATGCCCCAGGTCGTTCAGCCGAAAACGGCTGACACGCCAGAGACGGTCATCGTGGATATTTTCCGCCGAGCATTGGGACGTGATGCAGCCGGTGCCCGCCAACCCGGTCAACAGGCGATCGATGTACTGATCCCGGCTTACTGCCAGCACCGGCCGCCGTTCAAAACCCGAACGACACCTGCGCCGGTGGCAGCGGGCCGACGCGCACGCCTTCCATGGCCAGCATCTTCTCCTTGGTGATCGATCCGCCGGGCGCAGAGAAGCCGCCGATCTTGCCCCCGGCGGCAAGGATGCGATGGCAGGGGATGACCAGCGGCACCGGATTGGCGCCAAGCGCAGCACCTGTCTCGCGGGCGAGCCCGGCATGGCCGGCGGTCTTGGCCAGCTCGCCATAGGTGGTGGTTTCGCCGAAGGAGAGTTTTCGCGCCGCGTCGTATATGGCGAGGCGGAAATCGTCGACGCCATCGAGATCGACCGGCACGGCGGAGAAATCGACGTCCTCGCCCGCCGCATAGGCCTTGATCGCCGCGATCAGCTCGACCACCCATGGCGGCTGGGCCGTGGAGGCGGAAACGCTGCCATGGCGCAGCAGGCGCCGCTCCACCGCTTCGCGGCTGTGTTCGGGCAGGCAGAGCCGGATCAGGCCCTTTTCGCTCCAGGCAATGCCCATAAAGCCGATCACTGTTTCTAACACTGCGTGGCCGGCCGTGATCGAAGCTGTCGTGTCCATCATGCGTTCCTTTCCGCAAAGTGGCGAAAACCGGGATTCGTCCCAGTACATATCCAGAACAATATGGCATCACCGCCTGCGTCTCGCCACCCGAAAACCACCGGATGGCCCCGATTGCCGCTCATGAATCGCTGGTGTAAGGGATTTCTTAACAACCCGACAAATCGGACCCGAGCGCGGCTTGCCAGCAAAATTCAACCTTATCGCGATCGGCGTGATCCTGGCCGCCGCCGGCATCAGCGGCTGCACGTCGACCTCGCAGATGAAATCCGCGCCTGCTCTTACCGAAACCGCGACCGTCGCCGGCACTGACGCCGGCTTCACCGTGCCGCTGCCGGAGACCGTTTCGGTGCTGCCGGAATCCTCCGGTATTGCCCCCGTTCAGACGGCCGAGCTGCCGCTCGATCCCACAGCACAGCCGGCGGCAGCGACCGCCGCCTTTGCCGGTTCGACGCCGGCGGCACCAGCCGTGCCCGCCGTGATGACCGCCAATGCCTGGCAGGCGCCTGCGCCGACCATTGCGGGCGAGCCGGTCAAGGCCGCCCAGACCTATACGACCGCAGGGCTCGTCATGCCGGCGACCGCCAAGGGCGACCGGATGCCAGGCGTCCAGCAGGTCGCTTATGTCGTGCCGCAGAACCCGGCTGCCCTGGTGCAGGGCCCCGTCGGGCCGACGGAAGAACACGCGACGGGCGTGCGTGGCGATGTTGAGCGGCTGATCGAGAAGTACGCCGCGATATATCAGGTGCCGGTGGACCTGGTGCGCCATGTCGTCAACCGCGAGAGCACCTTCAACCCGAAAGCCTACAACAACGGCCATTGGGGACTGATGCAGATCAAGCACGCGACGGCGCGCGGCATGGGCTATGACGGGGCGGCCAAGGGCCTGTTCGACGCCGAGACCAATTTGAAATACGCGGTGAAATATCTGCGCGGCGCCTGGCTGGTGGCCGGCGGCAACGCCAAGAAGGCCGACTGGCTCTACCAGACCGGCTATTATTACGACGCCAAGCGCAAGGGCCTGCTCGAGGCGACCGGCCTTGGCCGCGACCGCCAGCGCCGCCGCCTGCAGCCCGACGCCTGAGCGCGATGCCTGAACCGCGCCCGCCGGCTTTGAACGACATCCGGCTGCGCAAAATCCTCGACGAGACGCTGGTTCCGCCACATTGGCCGGAGGGTTTTGTCATGCGCAGCTTCGAGCCCGGGGACGCGCCCGCCCTGCATGCGCTGTTGACCGAAGTGTTCGATGATGGCGCCGATGGCCCGTTCGACGAGTGGTGGCCGCGTATCGCGGACGATCCCGAATCCGACCCGGCGCTGTGCTTCCTCGTCATCGACGCCAAGGGCCGGCTGGCGGCGGCGGCGCTGTGCTGGACCCGCGCCTTCGTCAAGGATCTCGCCGTTCATCCCGAGGCGCGCGGCAAGGGCGTTGCCGAAGCGCTGATGTGGCACGCCTTCGCCATTTTTCGCGAACGCGGCGCCGATCATGTCGACCTCAAGACCAACACGGTCGAGAACCCCGCCGCCGTCCGGCTCTATGAACGGCTTGGGATGAGCCCCGTCGCCTGGGAAGGCTGAACCGTTCCAGCCGGGCGGATCGGCCCGATCGCCGGTCACAGGGAATGGCTCGCTTTGGGAACCCAAAGCGTCGCTCCGCATTCATTGCAGGGTGGGCCTGACAAGCTGTCGGCGCGTGGGAGGATTTTCCGTCACCGGCTGCGGAGGGACATCCACCACCATGAAGTTTTCTCACGCATTCTTTGCGGTCGGAGTCGCTGCCATGCTCGCTGGCACGCCAGCATGGGCCGTCGATTTGTCGATCGTGTCGGGCGACACCGGCGATGGCATCAAGGTGCTGCGCGAGATCCTCGACCGTTACGAGAAAGACAGCGGCAACAAGGTCGGCATCGTCGTCATGCCGGCGTCCGGGACCGACCAGTTCGGCCAGTACCGGCTTTGGCTTGCCGCCGGAAACAGCGACATCGACGTCTACCAGACGGATGTGATCTGGGCGCCGCAACTCGCCAGCCAGCTCGTGGATTTGACCGCAGCGACCAAGGATATCGTGGCTGAGCATTTCCCGTCGATCATCCAGTCGCAGACCGTCGACGGCAAGCTCGTCGCCTTGCCGATCTTTACCGATGCGCCGGCGCTCTACTACCGCAAGGATCTCCTCGACAAATATGGCGCCAAGGTGCCGGCCACCTGGAAGGAACTGGCCGACACCGCCAAGCTGGTCATGGACAAGGAGCGTGCGGCCGGCAATCGGGATATCTGGGGCTTCGTCTTTCAGGGCAATGCCTATGAGGGGCTGACCTGCGACGCGCTCGAATGGGTGATGTCGAATGGCGGCGGCCAGATCATCGAGCCTGACGGCTCCATCTCCGTCAACAACAGCCAAGCGGCGGCGGTGCTCGACATAGTCAAGGGCTGGGTCGGGACCATCGCGCCGCCCGGCGTGCTCGCCTACCAGGAAGAGGAATCGCGCGGCGTCTGGCAGACCGGCAACGCGGTGTTCATGCGCAACTGGCCCTATGCCTACGCGCTCGGCAACGGCGAGGGCTCGCCGATCAAGGGCAAGTTCGACGTGGCGCCGCTGCCGGCCGGCACGGGCGAGGGCGCCCGACCGGTCGCAACCCTGGGCGGCTGGAACCTCGCCGTCTCCAAATATTCGAAGCATCCGGATGCCGCGATCGACCTGGTCAAGTTCATCGCCTCGCCCGCGATGCAGAAATACCGCACGCTGAAGACGTCCAACCTGCCGACCATCCAGGCGCTGTATGACGATGCCGACATCGCCAGGCAACAGCCGATCGTTCCGCGCTGGAAGCAGATCTTTCTCGATGCGGTGCCGCGCCCCTCGGCCGCGACCAGGATCAAATACAACGAGGCGTCGAGCCAGTTCTGGAACGCCGTTCACAACACGCTGTCGGGCGACGGCACTGCCGCCGACAATCTGGCCGACCTCGAAGCGACGCTGACCAAGTTGAAGGGCCGAGGCTGGTGACGATACTGGGACAGCCACCCGGCGGGACCGCAACGAGCGGAGCGAGATGACACGGACGGAACCGGAAACAGCCAGGGCCGCGCACTCGCAGTTGACGGCGCAGCGCGTTCGCTCGGCGTGGCTTTTCCTGGCGCCAATGCTGCTGGTGCTCGCCGCGGCGGCCGGCTGGCCGCTTGCCCGCACGGTCTATTTCAGCTTCACCGACGCCTCGCTGGCCGACCTCGACGCGCGCCAATGGATCGGCTTCGGCAATTATTTCTCGGTGCTGCACATGCCGAGCGGCCGGACCCTCTATGACGGGTTGCTCGTCGATCCGGTCTGGTGGCGTGCCGTCTGGAACACGGTTCGTTTCACAGTGATTTCGGTGACCTGCGAGACCATCCTCGGCACGATCGTTGCCCTGGTTCTCAACGCGGAATTCGCCGGCCGCGGCATCGTCAGGGCAGCGATCCTGATCCCCTGGGCGATCCCGACGATCGTCTCGGCGAAGATGTGGCAATGGATGCTCAACGACCAGTTCGGCATCATCAATGTCGTGCTGCTCAATCTCGGCCTGATCAGCACCAAGATCGCCTGGACGGCCGACGCCGACACGGCGATGGCGGCCGTCCTCATCGTCGATATCTGGAAGGCGACACCGTTCATGACGCTGCTCATCCTGGCCGCGCTGCAGATGCTGCCGAGGGAGATCATCGAGGTCGCGAGGCTCGACGGCGCGAACCCCTGGCAGATCTTCTGGCGGGTGACCTTGCCGCTCATCCGCCCGGCCCTGATGGTGGCGGTTATCTTCCGCGCGCTCGATGCGCTGCGCATCTTCGACCTGATCTATGTGCTGACGCCCAACAATGTGCACACCAAGTCGATGTCGGTGTTCGCCCGCGAGAACCTGTTCGAGTTCGACAAGTTCGCCTATGGCTCCGCCGCCTCGACCTTGCTTTTCCTGATCCTCGCTCTGCTCACCATCGTCACCATCCGGATCGGCCGGATAAGCCTGGACGGAGGCCGCTGACATGTGGATCGTGAAGCGCACGGCCTTTTACCTGCTGGTCGCGGTCATCGTCTTCGTCGCCGTGTTCCCGTTCTACTACGCCATCGTCACCAGCCTGAAATCGGGGACCGACCTGTTCCGAGCCGATCTGTGGCCGAGGACGATCAGTCTTGCCAATTACCGGAATGTGCTGACCGAGGGCAGCTTCGTGCGCAACTTGCTGAACTCGCTGTTCGTCTCCGGCGCGGTGGTTGCGCTTTCGCTGTTGCTCGGCGTCACATCAGCCTATGCGCTGGCGCGCATTCGCTTTCGCGGTCGCTCGGCCCTGCTGTTCATCATCCTGTCGGTGTCGATGTTCCCGCAGGTGGCGCTGCTGGCCGGGCTGTTCGAACTGGTCCGCCTGTTCGGCCTCTACAATTCGCTATTCGCGCTGATCTTCTCCTACATGATCTTCACCTTGCCGTTCACCGTCTGGGTGCTCACCACCTTCATCCGCGACCTGCCGGTCGAGGTCGAGGAGGCGGCGATCCTAGACGGCGCGACGCCGTGGATCATCATCACGCGGGTCTTCCTGCCGCTGATGTGGCCGGCGCTGGCGACCACCGGCCTGCTGGCTTTCATCGGCGCGTGGAACGAGTTCCTGTTTGCCCTGACCTTCACCTCCAACAACGCACAGCGGACCGTGCCGGTAGCGATCGCGCTGCTCTCCGGCAACTCGCAGTTCGAGATCCCTTGGGGCAACATCATGGCGGCCTCGGTGATCGTCACGGTGCCGCTGGTGGTGCTGGTGCTGATCTTCCAGCGCAAGATCGTCTCCGGCCTCACCGCCGGCGGGGTCAAGGGGTGAGGGGGCGAAACGCTCAGATGTCCGGTGCGTTGCCGATCCTCTGCTTGAGCTCCAGCGCCCAGGCGCGGCCTTCGTCGCCGCCCCACAGCAGCCAGGCAATGTAGCCGGCCGAAGGGTTTTGCTCATTGCCGTAGTTCCTGCCGCGCTTGTCGATCTCGTGGCGGGCGAAATAGCTGACCATGCGGCGGATGGTGGAGGGCGCGAGCTTTTCCCGGTTCTTCAGCTCGGTGGCGCGGGCCACGCCGATCCCGGTGCCGCCGCGGCCGAATTCGCCGCGCAGCCTGAGGCCCTTGGCGGCATTGTCGGCCACCACTTGCGGGCAGCGCAGATCGATCTCGTCGTCGTGCATGTTGTTCCCCGGATCACGCTGCCCGAACAGGTATTACGACATCTCACCATGCGCAATAAATGTCGGGACCGATCGCCGCCAAACGTCCTTGGGTCGCAGAGCGACCGCGCCGGGACGCCGGCGCCGCGACTTGAAGGAGCCGATCATGATCACCTTTCCCAACGAATCCGCGAAATACCGCACCGCGCGCGAAAAACTGCTGCGCAAGGAAATCGAGCTGCGCCGCGTCATGGAAGAGGTCGCCGAGGCCCGGCGCGCGCTGCCGCCGGGCGGGCTGATCCGTCAGGACTATGAGTTCGACGGGCTGGATACCGATCGAAGGCCGGCCAAGATTAAGCTTTCGGAGCTGTTCGCGCCGGGCAAGGATACGCTGATCCTCTACAACATGATGTTCCCGCGTCACCCGCAGGAGAAGCGCGATGTGGCGACCAGCGGCGGCACGGCGAAGCTTGCCCGACCGGACCAGCCATGTCCGTCCTGCACGGCATTGCTCGATCAGTTCGACGGCGCCGTCGGGCATCTCCAGGCCGCCGGCTTCAATTTCGCGGTGGTGGGCAAGACCGCGCTCGAAAACCTGGTCGCGCTCGGCCGCGACCGGGGCTGGCGCAACATGCGGCTGGTGTCTTCGGCTTCCAACAGCTTCAAGCGCGACTACAATGCGGAGGCGGCCGACGGCTCACAGATCCCGCTGCTGTCGGTGTTCCACCGCGACGGCGACGGCATACGCCATTTCTGGAGCTCGGAACTGGATTTCGCACCGACGGAGCCGGGCCAGGACCCACGCGGCCTTGGTACCTGCGAAACGCTGTGGAACCTGATGGATTTCACGCCTGAAGGCCGCCCGAACTGGAACGAGCAGTTGCAATATGGCGGGGCGTGTTGCCACTGAAAGGCAGCTCTGGTCAGCCGCCGCGTTTCAGTTTTCGGAACATGAGTCCCATGGCTGGCTCGAACGAGGGCATCGGCGAGGGTTCGAGCCCGGCACGGATCGGTGAGGCGATTGAGGCGACATGCGCAGGCTTCTTCCTCATGAGCTGCAACCGGAGTGCCCAAGCGACGTTGGATTGTCCGAGGGACAATTCCAACCGGAGACATGCCATGAAAACGCTTACCATTCTGACCGCAGCAGCATTGCTTGCCGGCGCGCCGGCCTTTGCCCAGTCGAACACGACCGCCACGACCACGCCGCTCGCCACGACGACGAAGGTCGACACTTCGACCTTCATCAAGACGGTGCCAAGCGCCAATGAGTTCGAGATCGAGTCCAGCAAGCTCGCCGAGCAGAAGGCGACCGACGCCGACGTCAAGGCGTTTGCCAAACAGATGATCGCCGATCACACCAAGGCCGGCGAGGAATTCAAGGCGGCGCTTGCCCAAGGCCAGACAACCTCGGCCACAGCGCCGTCCGGTCCGGCCCTGCAGCCCAAGGAGCAGAAGATGCTCGATGAGTTGAAGAGCGCCAGCGGCGATCAGTTCCAGGCCAAATACATCGAGATGCAGACCAACGCGCACAAGGAAGCCGTCGCGCTGTTCAGCGGCTATGCGCAATCCGGCGACGACCCTGCGATGAAGGAATTCGCCAAGAAAACGCTGCCAACGCTGCAGATGCACGAGAAACACGTGAAGGAACTGGCGGCCGCGCATCAGGGGTGAGGGCGGTTCAAGGTCGACGCTCTATGGCGCCCCCCTGTGTCCGGCAGTACTGTGGGGGGCGCCGTAGAGCGCTACCATGGAAGCCAGCCCGCTTGGCAAACCAACACCACAATGTGGCCCTGTGCCTCAAGGACGGCACGCCCTATACCGATCAAGGCTGAGCGCTGCTCAGGTCGACCTGATCTGCTCGACCGCGGTCACCAGCAGTTCTTCCATGGCGGTGCGTATCTGGGCATCCGACTGGGCGATGCCTGCCGCGTCGAAATCCGCGCGGACCTTGCGGAACACATCGTTGTCGCCGGCCTCTTCGAAGTCGGCGTGCACCACTTCCTTCGCATAGGCGTCGGCGTCCGCACCGGATTTGCCAAGCTTTTCGGCGGCCCACAGGCCGAGCAGCTTGTTGCGGCGCGCCATGGCCCTAAACTTCGTTTCCTCGTCCATCGCGAACTTCTTTTCGAAGCCTTCCTGACGGTCTCTCATGCTGCTCATGGTTTGCCTCGTTTAGATGTGAGTCCGGTCTTCAGCCTGGGGGAAGAACGGCAGGAGAGGCGAGAGTGGCGCGCATGGATGTCATTAGCAAGGCAAGGTCGCCGGTGATTGAGCGGGCGCCTGGCGGCAGTGGTCTTCGCCCGATGTGATTTGACGTCGCCGTGCTGTGTCCTACTCTCGAATGCCTCTGGATGAACCGAGGAGACGAGCGATGCAGTTCAACGGAATTCGCGGCGTCTTGCTGACGGCGGCCGTGATCCTTGCAGCCGGCACCGCGGCCTATGCCCATCATGGCTGGTCGTGGACGCAGGACGGGTTTTTCGAACTCAGGGGCAAGATCACGGCCATCTATATCGGCAATCCGCACGCCACGCTGGATGTCGACGCCGAGGGCGAGGCCTGGCGGGTGGAGATGGCGCCGCCGTCCCGCACGATCGCCGCCGGCTTCACGGAGGAGGTGGCCAAGGTCGGCGACGAGGTGACCGCGATCGGCAACCGCTCGCTCGAGGCGACCGAAAAGCGCATGAAGGCGGTGCGCCTCATCGTCAACGGGAAGACCTATGATGTCTATCCCGACCGCGTGCCGCCGGCCTAGATGACGGAGCTTCTCGCCGGCATCGAGCAACTCGCTTTGGCGCGGTGGCTGAAGGCGTCCTTCGTCGCCTACCCCGTGGTCAATGCGCTCCACATCATGTCGATCGGCGCGCTGCTGACCAGCGTCGTTCTCATGGACCTCAGGATCTGCGGCGCTTTCCGCTCGCTGCCGCATGCGGCGTTCGTCGGGCTGCTGCGCCACATTGCGTTGGCGGCGTTCGCGGGCGCGTTCGTCACAGGCTCGCTGCTGTTTTCAGTGAAGGCGAGCACCTATGCGGCGATGCCGGTTTTCCTCGCCAAGATGGCACTCATCCTTCTCGCCGGCGTCAACTTCCTCGCCTTCATGCGCTTCTCCCGCGCAACAGGCCGCGGCGAGCCGGCAGGTGGGATCGTCCTGGCCGTGCTCTCGATTCTGCTGTGGATTTCCGTGCTTTTCGCCGGACGGTTCATCGGTTTTCTCTGATTAGAGCGAGCGCCTGCACTGGTGTTCCGCCAGTGCAGGGATAAGCTCCCTGAAGCACCTGGGTTGTCACCTACAGTTTTTTTGCGAAGAGGACCCCCACCCCTAACCCCTCCCCACAAGAGGGAGGGAGACTTCCGTTGGCGCTGACCTAGGCAAATCGTCTGTCTTTCGGCGCCAAAGAAGAATTTAAAGGCACGCGGCAGCGTTCCCTCCCCCTTGTGGGGAGGGTTAGGGTGGGGGTCCTTCTTCGCAAGAATCCACATGCGGTAGCCCTGCCCTTGGGGGGAAGGTTAGGGGGCTCTTCATTAGCGCTAACGCGGCAGCCTGCTGCATACTCAGGGAGAACCACCATGAAAAAAGAAATCATCGAAGTGCCTGTCATGTCGGACAAGGTGCGGGCGCTCGGCCTTCCCTGCTCGACAGCGGTGAGGGCCAACGGCTTCGTGTTCATCTCGGCGACGCCGCCGGTGGACATGGTGACCGGCGAGATGGTGCGCGGCGACATCGAAACGCAGACCGAGGCGTCGCTGAAGGCGCTGAAACATTGCCTGGAAGCGGCGGGCACCTCGCTGGACAATGTGGTGATGGTGCGCATCTACGCCGTCAATTCCGGCTTCTACAACGCCATCAACGGGGTTTATGCGCGGTATTTCAGCGTGAACCCGCCGGCGCGGAGCTTTGTGCCGGTGGCGTCATGGCCGATGGAGTTTGATATCGAGATCGAGTGCGTGGCGGTGGCGTGAGGGGCAACCCTTAAGCTGATAGCTCTAGAAGCCAAAGTCGATGCCTGGGATCGCAGCCATACGAGTATTCTTGAATAAACCTGGGCAAATGATGTGGTGCCGCCCAATACCTCGCCCCTACGCACTGTTTGACGGCTAAAATGTGTAGTAGCTTCCTCCGTCTACCTGGGGGATGGCTGTGAACCTTATTCAAGAAATTGAAATCGCGTATTTTCGTAGCTTTTATAAAGTTACGTTGTATAGATGCAATCATTTGAATATAATATTTGGGAAGAACGACGTTGGCAAGTCGAATATAGTTCGCGCTTTGAACCTCTTTTTTAACAACAAAACAGATCATATTAATGACTACGATTTTGGCATTGATTTCTCGGATAAGCGCTTAACTGAATCTCAGAATTCGGACGATGTTAGGAAGTTTATATATGTTAAAATTACGTTTGCAACTCCGAAGAATTATCAAAGGTCTCTCGGCGAGCGATTTTATGTGAAGAGGCAGTGGACAGTATCTCGTGGGGATGATTACCACGAAGAGGTTTCGTCGCATATTCGGGAGAATCAAAGACATATCGTTACGAGGTTTATAAACTTATTTAGATTTATTTATATCCCAGCGATAAAAGATCCCACGATATTCCGAAGTCTTCTTTTTAATATATATGAGACATTGTCTGAGTCGGACGAGTTTTTATCGACAGTTGGTGATTTTGCAAGTAGAGTTCAGGGCCTAACGAGCAGTCTTTTTTCGGATCTTCCAAAAGAGATAGCTCATGAAACCAAAATATCTTCCCCCAGTAAAATGGATGAGCTTTTCCAAACCTTAGATTTCGAGACAATCAGTAATGCGGGGGGCATTTCAAAATCGCTCACGACGCAAAGGGGCGATGGCATCAAGGCTCGACATATTCCCGAACTGCTCAACTTTATATCAAAGAGAGATCGATTCCAGTTTCATATATGGGGGTTCGAGGAGCCCGAAAATTCGTTGGATTTCGTAGCTGCTGAGGCAGAAGCTGTTCGGCTCTTGAAGATTTCAGCCGGCGATGGAGTCCAGATATTTACCACCACACATAGCCCATCTTTCTATAACCTAACCTCTGACAAGATAACTAGATTCTACGTCACCAGAGACGGAGAGGGTGGCGATGCAACTATCGTTCAGGGCAAGAATCTCGAACGATTTGATGCTGTGACTGCAATTGGAGAAGGTTTTTATCTGCCGGCTGTGGCTAAAGCTCTCGAATCTTATTCCATACAGCAGCTAGAAATAAATAAGTTCAAGGAGGAAATAGGAAGTATTAGAGATGAATTATTTGAGATAAAGTCTCCGATACTTTTAACAGAAGGCAAAACCGACGAGTTAATTCTTTGTGAGGCTTGGAAGCGCCTAAGAAAATCGAAACAAATATTTCGTATTAAGAGCTGTGATACAAGCGATGGTAGTGGCGGAGGTGCTGCTGGTTCATCTAAGCTGTCGTTGTGTCTGAAGGCAGTCGCCGCTGACAATCCGCATGTTGTCATCGGCTTATTTGATCGCGATGAGAGCGGGGTGAAAGAGTGGAGATTAGATAATAATTTTGTCGCAAACGATCTTTTTTCGGATGTAAAATCTTCGAAGAACGGACGCTCATTCGGAATTCTTATGCCTGTTCCAGATTTTAGAGCTTTATGCGCGACGAATGAAAATCTCCCGATTGAATTCTTGTTTCCCGATCAATACTTATCAGTTGTGGTCGATGGTCGTCGATTAGTACTTACTCCTTTAACAGCCAACAGAAAGTTGGGAAATGAAGTGTTCCGGGTGCCGCTGGCGGGAGGAACAGAAGTGCAGGCAATTGATGAGAGTTCCAAAATGGCCTTTGCGAAGGCCGTTGTACCTCAGCTGCCGGATGAAGCTTTTTCTGCGTTCGATGCGGTGTTCAAAGCCGTCGAGGCCGTTATTTCAGCTACCGAAAGTTCATCGTCAGCGGCACAGCCGCAGATGCGGATGCGCAGAAGTATCAGGGATGTGGCTGGTTGAGCGGATAGCCCTACAGGACCTCACGCAAAATACTCCTGCAGCGGCCTCACCTCGAGGCTCCCCGCCTTCAGCGCCGCGATCGCCTCGGCCACTGCCGCCGCGCCCGACAGCGTCGTGTAATACGGCACCTTCTGCATCAGCGTCGCGCGGCGCAGCGATTTTGAGTCCGACACCGCCTTCTGGCCGTCAGTCGTGTTGAAGACGATCTGGACCTGGCGGTTGCGGATGGCGTCTTCGATGTGGGGGCGGCCTTCCAGGACCTTGTTGATCTTCTCGGCGACGACGCCGTTTTCGGCGAGGAAGCGGGCGGTGCCTGAGGTGGCCAGCACCTTGAAGCCGAGGCCGGCGAGGCGCTTGACCGCTGGCAAGATGCCTTTCTTGTCCTCGTCGCGCACGGAGACGAACAGTGTGCCGGAGCGGGGCAGGTCGACGCCGGCCCCTAACTGGCTCTTGGCGAAGGCCAGCGCAAAATCGCGGTCGAGGCCCATGACCTCGCCGGTCGAGCGCATTTCCGGGCCGAGCAGGATGTCGACGCCGGGGAAGCGGGCGAAGGGGAACACCGCTTCCTTCACCGCGATGTGGCCGGGGTTCCTGGGGTCGGGCATGGCGCCGTAATGGGCGAAGGCGTCTTCCAGTTTTTCGCCGGCCATGATGCGGGCGGCGATCTTGGCGATCGGACGGCCGATGGTCTTGGCGACGAAGGGCACGGTGCGCGATGCACGCGGGTTGACCTCCAGCACATAGACCGTGCCGTCCTTGATCGCATACTGCACGTTCATCAGCCCGCCGACATTGAGCGCGCGGGCAAGCGCCGCCGTCTGGCGCTCCAACTCGTCGACCAGTTCGGAAGGCAGCGAGTGCACCGGCAACGAGCAGGCGCTGTCGCCCGAATGGATGCCGGCCTCCTCAATGTGCTCCAATATGCCGGAGACGAAGGTCGACTTGCCGTCGCAGAGGCAGTCGACATCGACCTCGATGGCGCCACTGAGATAGGTGTCGAACAGCAGCGGGTTCTTGCCCAGCAGCGTGTTGATCTGGCCGGTCTTGTCGTTGGGGTATTTCTGCTTGATGTCCTCCGGCACCAGGCCGGGCACCGTGTCGAGCAGATAGGTCTGCAGCATGCCCTCGTCATGGATGATCTGCATGGCGCGGCCGCCCAGCACATAGGACGGGCGCACCACCAGCGGGAAGCCGAGCTCGCCGGCGACAAGGCGGGCCTGCTCGACCGAATAGGCGATGCCGTTCTTCGGCTGGCTGAGGCCGAGCTTGTGTAAGAGCTTCTGGAAGCGGTCGCGGTCTTCGGCGAGATCGATCATATCGGGCGAGGTGCCGAGGATGGGGATGCCGGCCTTCTCCAGCGCATCGGCGAGCTTCAGCGGCGTCTGGCCGCCGAACTGGACGATGACGCCGACCAGTTCGCCCGACGACTGTTCGACGCGCAGAATCTCCAGCACGTCTTCCGCCGTCAGCGGCTCGAAATAGAGCCGGTCGGAAGTGTCGTAGTCGGTCGACACGGTCTCCGGGTTGCAGTTGATCATGATCGCCTCGTAGCCGGCGTCGCGCAACGCAAAGGCCGCGTGGCAGCAGCAATAGTCGAACTCGATGCCCTGGCCGATGCGGTTCGGGCCGCCGCCGAGGATGACGACCTTCTTGCGCGACGAGACCTGCGCCTCGTTGGCCAGCGCGCCGGCAAACGGCACTTCATAGGTCGAGTACATGTAGGCGGTCGGCGAGGCGAACTCGGCCGCACATGTGTCGATGCGCTTGTAAACAGGATGAACGTCGAGCTTTTCGCGAGCTTTCTGAATCACTTCGGCGTCGGTCTTCGTCAGCGACGCGAGGCGGGCATCGGAGAAACCCATGGCCTTCAGCATGCGCAGGTTGACGGCATCCTCGGGAATGCCGTGCTCGCGGATGCGGGCTTCCATGGCGACGATGCCTGCGATCTGTTCAAGGAACCACGGGTCGATCTTGCACATGGCGTGCACGTCTTCCAGCGACGTGCCCATGCGGATCGCCTGCGCCACCATGCGCAGCCGGTCGGGCGTCGGCGTGCCGAGCGCGGCGCGGATGGCGTTGCGGTCGTCGGCATGGTTGGCCGTCGCGGCACCATAGCCGAGGCCGGGGATCTCGATCTCGTCGAGACCTGTCAGGCCGGTTTCCAGTCCGCGCAAGGCTTTCTGCAGCGATTCCTGAAAAGTGCGGCCGATGGCCATGACTTCGCCGACCGACTTCATGGCGGTGGTCAGCACCGGCTCGGCGCCGGGGAATTTCTCGAAGGCAAAGCGCGGGATCTTGGTGACAACGTAATCGATCGACGGCTCGAACGAGGCCGGCGTGGCGCCGCCAGTGATGTCGTTCTCCAGCTCGTCCAGCGTGTAGCCGACAGCGAGTTTTGCGGCGATCTTGGCGATCGGGAAACCGGTCGCCTTGGAGGCAAGGGCGGACGAGCGCGAGACGCGCGGGTTCATCTCGATGACCACCAGGCGGCCGTCGGCCGGGTTGACGGCGAACTGCACGTTGGAGCCGCCGGTCTCGACGCCGATCTCGCGCAGCACCGCGATCGAGGCGTTGCGCATCATCTGGTATTCCTTGTCGGTCAAGGTCAGGGCCGGAGCGACGGTGATCGAGTCGCCCGTGTGCACCCCCATCGGGTCGATGTTCTCGATCGAGCAGACGATGATGCAATTGTCCGCCTTGTCGCGGACGACCTCCATCTCATACTCCTTCCAGCCGAGCACACTCTCCTCGATCAGCACTTCGGTGGTCGGCGAGGCGTCGAGGCCGGACTGGACGATCTCGTAGAATTCGGCGCGGTTGTAGGCGATGCCGCCGCCGGTGCCGCCCATGGTGAAGGACGGGCGGATGATGGCGGGCAGGCCGACATGGTCGAGCGCCTGCGCGGCGATCGCCATGCCATGGCTGATGTAGCGCTGCTTGCGGTCGCCTTCGCCGAGGTTCCAGCGGGTTTCCAGCGCGTCGAGCGCGGCGTCGAGATCGGCCGGGGCCTCGGCCTTGACGGCGGCGCGCTCGGCTTCATGCGTCTTGCGGTCGGTGTTCTTGACGTCGGTGGCGTTGGCCAGCATCGACTTCGGCGTTTCCAGCCCGATCTTCTTCATCGCCTCGCGAAACAGAGCGCGGTCCTCGGCCTTGTCGATGGCCGTGGCGTCGGCGCCGATCATCTCGACATTGTAGCGCTCGAGCACACCCATGCGGCGCAGCGACAAAGCGGTGTTGAGCGCGGTCTGGCCACCCATGGTCGGTAGCAGCGCGTCGGGCCGCTCCTTGGCGATGATCTTGGCGACCACTTCAGGCGTGATCGGCTCGATATAGGTGGCGTCGGCCAGTTCCGGATCGGTCATGATGGTGGCCGGGTTGGAATTGACCAGGATGACGCGGAAGCCTTCCTCCTTCAGCGCCTTGCACGCCTGGGTGCCGGAATAGTCGAACTCGCAGGCCTGGCCGATGACGATGGGGCCGGCCCCGATGATCAGGATCGACTTGATGTCAGTGCGTCTTGGCATGTCAAAGGTCCGTTCGGCGGGCGGCTTGCACAAAAAACCGGGACGGGAAGACCCGGCCGGTTGTGCTCGCGATTCTGGTATCAGGCTAGGAGGGCCTTATAGGGAAGAGTTTTGACTGATGTAACCCCGAAAATGCGAGGTAGGGGAGTAGGGGAATAGGGGAATAGGGGAATAGGGGAATAGGGGAATAGGGGAATAGGGGAATAGGGGAATAGGGGAATAGGGTGTGGGTTCGAGGGAATTCCAAACATACTCCCTTATTCCCCTACTCCCCTAAATTCTAATTCCCCAGCGCCAGCTGATCCGTAATCTCAAACCGCTCGGCCTCGCCGATGCGTATCATGTTGAGGCTGCCCTCCCGAGTGAAGCGGAAATTGCCGTCCGCGTCGGAACCGGCCGGCTGGCCGGCACGGAAGGAGATGATGCGCGTGCCGCCATCGGGCCAGGTCACAGTGATGTTCGCCTTGTCGGCGGTGTGCACCACGCTGACCTTGCAGCGCTCCATTGGTTGGCCGACATAGCGGGCGCAGGGAATCTCGGGGCCAGAAGCCGGCGTCGGAACGGAATCAAGCGGGACGTCAGGCGCCGCCAGCGCCAGTACATACGCATCCTGCATCGCGGCGCGGCCGATTTCCGCGGCCGATTTCGGCGTGCTTTCGGCAGCCGGACCGGCGCCGCCAAGCCGCGCTGTCAGGTCGGGCGGTGCGACCGGCGCGCTATTGGTGGCCTGCGATTGATCCGGCGCCGAGGCCTGCCCGGCCTCATTGGCGCTGCCGGTGGAGGCAACCACCGGCGCATCGGCCGGTCTTGTCTCGCCTTCGACATAAGGGGCCGGATTGAGGGGAATGAGATAGCGCGCCGGCGCCCAGCCGCTCAGCTTCTCCTTGCCCGTGCTCTCGATCTTGCACCATTTGTAGCCGTTGATGTCGTTGCAGCCGAGATTGGTGACCATGTCGCCGCTGCTCAGCCGCGCCTCGACCGTGGCGACCGGCGATGCGGTGGTGCGGACCTTGAGAAGGTCGTCCGGCGCCAGGCCGGTGACGACGGAGATGACGAGGTCCGGCGCCTCTTGGGCCATCTCTTCAGCCATAGCGGGGGCAATCACCGGCCACGCCGTCATCAACAGCGGAGCAGCAATCAGCGCATGCAGGGTTGTTCGGAGCGTGACTGTGCGCCTCATCGTTTGGCCGTGCGCTGACATCATGCCGCGGCGGATCGAGCCCGCCGCAAGCCCGGCCGGTTTTATAAGGGACGCCGCGGCGCCATGTAAGCCCGAAAATTCGGCTCGCCGTTCCGCCGGTCCCAACCCGGCCCGCCAGGCCGTGAGCCTACTCAGCCGGGCATGAACGCAAGAGCGTTCAGCCGGGCAGGGGCATGAACCCTGTTCTGAGCGCGTGAGCCCATTCCGGCCGGGCCGCCTGTTCGGCTTGCCTGGCGGCCGCCTCGTGGTCGTAGTCGACGGCGATGGCCTCGAAGCGGTCGGACTGGCCGTTGCTGCCCAAGGTGACGATGCCGTAGCGCGCATGCGGCGAGCCCTGCTCGGAGACATGCGCCGGCGGTGTGGAATCGTCATAGGCGGGGCAGCCGATGCTGCCCGGGTTGAAAATGACGGGACCATCGGGGACGCGGATCAGTTCCGCGCGGTGGCTGTGGCCGCACAGCGCGATGCGGCAAGCCGGGTCGAGCGCCTTCAGCCGCCGCCGGATCGCCGTCAGCGGCGCACGCACCAGCTGGCCATTGACGATGGTATCGGCGAGATATTTCTCGTCATGGTCGGGACGGGCGTGGAAAGCGATGATTCCGGGTGCGATCTCCAGCGTCAGCGGCTGGGCGAAAAGCATCTGGCGCTGCGTCTCGGTCAGCCGCTCCTGCGCATAGGCGTCGGAGGGCCACATGGTGTCATCAGCGGGGTCGGCGGCGACACGGCGGTCGTGGTTGCCGCGCACTGTCGGCAGGTTCAGCGCCTCCAACCGCGCAAACGTCTCGCGCGGCCAGAGCGGGCCGGAAACGCTGTCACCCAGGTTGACGGTCAGGTCGGCGCCGCCGCGCCGGCGCAGATCATCGAGCACAGCGTCGAGTGCCAGGACGTTGCCGTGGATATCGGCCAGTACGGCAATGCGCATAGGGGGAGGCTCCGTGGGTTGGCGGCCCCGTTTTACGGCAGGGCTATCGCATATGGGAAGCCGAGGCTTCTGCTCTACGATGTACCCCACCTGACTCGCGCCTTTCCTCTCCCCCGTCGCTCTCCCCCCTCCGGAGGGAGAGGAAGGGAGCCAAGGTTGGCGAAGTCGCGCCTTCCCTCTCCTCCGTCGACGATAGAAGCTCGACGGAGTGGGGGCCATCTTCGTAAGAATTCATATGCGAGCTCTGCGTTTCATCGTGCGAGGAAACAGCCTACGCGTGCACTTCGATGTCGTGGCCGCCGACCGCCGGCACTGCCGGATCGTCGCCGGCGGCGGCGATGACGCTGTCGAGCAGGCCGGGGAAGCGGGCGTCGAGATCGGCGCGGCGCAGTGTGATCATGCGGTTGGTGCCGACCACCTCGGCACGGGTGACGCCGGCCTCGCGCAGTTTGGCGAGGTGGTAGCTCAGATTGGTCTTCGAGCCGAAATCCAGGAACTGGCTGCAGTTCAGCGGCACGCCTTGCTTGCTGGCGAGATAGCGCACGATGGCGAGCCGGGTCGGATCGCCGAGCACGCCAAGCACGATCGGCAGGCTGATCTGGTCCGTATTGGGGTGTGGCAAGGTCATGGCTCGAAACTAAGCACAGTCGGGTCCGATTTCAACGCATCCATCATTGTTGGCCCGCACGCGGCCTTTCTCCGTCTCGCGCCGACCTGTGCTGACACAGGGCTGTCAGGAAGGTTCAGCTATTTTTCCCTGGCTTCATTGACATGATGCCCTATTATGTCCAATTGTTCAATAACTTTTGAACTAAGGACATCCCGCCATGGACAAGCGCCTTTTCTGGCTAGCGCTCGGATCGTTTACGATCTCGACCGAAGGCTTCGTCATCTCCAGCCTTCTGCCCGACATCGCGGCGGATGCCGGCATCTCCATTCCGCTGGCCGGCACGCTGATCACCGCCTTTGCGCTCGCCTATGCGATCGGCACGCCGATCCTGGCGACGCTGACAGGCGAATGGGACCGGCGCCGCGTCATCCTGTGGACGCTGGTGTTCTTCGTGCTCGGCAACATCGCCGCTGCCTTGAGTTCCTCCTTCGAACTGCTGCTGATCGCGCGCATCGTCATGGCGCTGTCGTCGGGCCTGTTCGCCGCAACCGCGCAAGGCACCGCGGTGGCGCTGGTCGATGACCATCACCGGGCGCGTGCCATCGCCGTCGTCGTCGGCGGAACCACGGTGGCCGTTGCACTGGGTGCGCCACTGGGCGCGCTCGTTGCCACCGTTGCCGGCTGGCGCGGCACCTTTTTTGCCATCGCCGGCCTTGGCGCGCTTGCAGGCGCGATCCTGTGGTACCGGCTGCCGCGGGGCATCGTTGGCACCAGGCTGCCCTTGAAGCGCAGGCTGGCGGCAGCGCTGCGTCCCGGCGTGATGCCGATCCTGTTGACGACGGTGCTGGCGCTGATCGGCGCCTTCACCGTCTTTGCCTATGTCGCGCCGCTTGCCATCGAGGGCGGCGGTCTCAGCCAGATCGCGCTGCCCGGCATGCTGCTCGGCTTCGGCGTCGGCGCCGTCATCGGCAACATTGGCGGCGGCCAGGCCGCCGACCGGTTCGGCGCGACCCGCACCGTCGGCTGGTCGTTGGCGCTGAGCGCCGGCATGCTGGTCCTGCTGTCGGTCATCCCGACCTTTCTGCCGCCGCATATTGCCGGACCGGCGCTGATGGCGATGATGGTGCCGTGGGGCATCGTCGGCTGGGCCTTCCCGCCGGCGCAGGCCAGCCGCATCATCAAGCTGGCGCCCGATGCCGCCCCGATCGTGCTGTCGCTCAATGCCTCGGCGCTCTATCTGGGCGTCGCACTCGGCGCGGTGGTGGGCGGTGCCGTGCTGCGCTACGGCGCGCCGGCCGATCTCGGCCTGATCGCCGCGATCTTCCCGATCGTCGGGCTTGGCATCGTGGTGGCCGGCCGCCGGGCGGCTCGGCCTGTAGAGATGCCTGCCGAGTAATCTCTTTGAAAGCCGTCGGCCGGCTCAGCTGGCCGGGGGCAGATCAAAATCCAGCGCGGCGATGTCATCCAGCGCCGCGCGCAGCTTTTCAGCCTTGTCCCTGCCGACGACATCCTCGAAACGCTGCTGGGCGATTTGCCACAGCTTCATCGCTGCCTCGAGCTTGGCCAACCCTTGCGGCGTCAGCCGCACACGCTTGACGCGGCGGTCCTCCGGATCGGCGAAAGTCTCGACATAGCCGTCGCGGATCAGTGGTTTCAGCGTATGGCCGAGCGCCGACAGGTCCATGATCAGCGACGTGGCGATAGCCCCCATCGCCGGCTCGGCGCCGATATGGATCTGGTAGAGCAGGCCCTGCTGCGTCGCCTTGAGGCCTGACGGCTCCACCACATCATCATAAAACTTGCCGAGCTTGCGCGCCGCACGGCGCAGCGCGGCGTTGTTGCAGAGCGTGAGGCCGGGCAAGCTGTCCTTTGACATGATGGTCCTTGGCGCCGGCGAATGAGGCCCGGCTGCTACCCTCAAATAATCCTCGTCCGTATCATTGACAAGATAGTGGCATATGCCTACTTCACGATTAGTGGCATATGCCACTAATTCAAATCAAGCGGCTTTCCGGCAGCGCGGCAGATGCCACGGCGCCGGATCAGTCGAAGCGAACCAGATCAGTCGAAGAAGGAACAGGACAATGAGTGGACAGGGCAACAAGGGCACGGCGGTCGTCACCGGTGCTTCGTCGGGCATCGGCGCGGTCTATGCCGACCGGCTGGCGGGGCAGGGCTACGATCTGGTGCTGGTGGCGCGGCGCGCCGACCGGCTGGAGGAACTGGCCGGGAAGCTGCGCCAGACCTATAGCCGCAAGGTCAGCGTGATCAGCGCCGACCTCTCCAACGACGACGACGTCCGCCGCGTCGAGCAGGCGATCGCCAGCGACGACAGCGTGACGCTGCTGGTCAACAATGCCGGCCTTGGCGGCCAGTCCGTGGTGGCAACCGCCGATGCGGACGCTGCCGAACGCATGATCAAGGTCAATGTCATCGCCCTGACGCGGCTGACCCGTGCCGTGCTGCCGGGGTTTTTGGCGCGCAACCGAGGTGCGGTCGTCAACATCGCCTCGGTGCTCGCCTATGAGACCTCGTTCGGCGGCATCTACAGCGGCACCAAGGCCTATGTCGTCAACTTCACCGAGGCTCTGCACCGCGAGGTCGCGGGTACGGAGGTGAAGGTGCAGGTGGTGCTGCCGGGCGCGACACGGACCGATTTCTGGGAGCTTGCCGGCAGCGATATCGACCAGCTTCCGAAGGAAATCATCATGACGGCCGACGATATGGTCGATGCGGCCCTTGTCGGCCTTGCCAGGGGTGAAGCCGTCACCGTGCCGGCGCTCGCCGAGCCGGCCAAGCTGGACATTTTCCTCGGTGCCCGGCAGGCCTTCTACGGCAGCCTGCACGCCGACAAGCCGGCGGCCCGCTACGCGGCTTGAGGGTTTCGAGGCCGATAGCAGAAACTGGGTTCCTCGCCCCCACGAATGTGGGGGAGAGGTGGCTCGGCGAAGCCGAGACGGAGAGGGGGACTGGCTCGACGGAGATCAAGTTTCAAGAAGTATCCGCCCTACGAAGCCCCCTCTCCGACCGCTTCGCGGCCACCTCTCCCCCGCGTTGCGGGGGCGAGGAACCCAGGTTCTGCAAGGCCGCGCTTTACGCCGTCCGCCACATCGGAATGATCGAGGCGGCCAGCACCAGCGCCAGCACGATGTTGAGCGCGCGCCATTGCCATTCGGTCTTGAGCAGCCGCGCCAGCACCATTCCGGCCACGCACCACAGCGACAGCGAGGCGGCCGCCGCGAGGCCGAAAGTGGCGCCGAGCAGCAGCGCGAGCTGCATCGGCCCGCTGGCCAGCGCCGCGAACGAGGCCGCGGCGCCCAGCCCCATCGCCCAGCCCTTCGGGTTCATCCATTGAATGCCGGCGCCGCCGAGAAAGCTGTTCGGCCTGGCCATGCTCACATCCAGATTGGGCGGTCCGCTGCGGCCGATCTTGATCGCCAGCCAGAGGAGATAGAGCGAGCCGATGACCTTCATGGCCAGTTGCAGCGAAGGCATGGCAATCAGCAGACCGGCGAGCCCGGCGGCGGCGGCACCCGTCACCGTGGCGAGGCCGGCGGCGCTGCCGACCAGCAGAGGCACGGAACGGCGAAACCCGAACTGGGCGCCGGACGCCGTAGACAGGGTTGTGGCGATGCCGGGCGTGGTGGTGGCGACGATGGCAAACAGGATGAGCGGGAGAATGGGCTCGAGCATGCGGCGTCCTCTGTCAGGGCTGCGATCGTAGCTGCGCGCGAACTTCAGTAAATGCAATGTTTGCCATGGTCGGCATTAGGATGGATAATGCCAGCCATGATCCGAAATCTCGACATGGCGCTGATCCGCACCTTCATCACCGTCGCCGACAAGGCCAGCATGACGGCGGCGGCCAATGCGCTGCACCTGACGCAAGGTGCTGTCAGCCAGCAGGTCAAGCGGCTGGAGGAGGCGCTCGGCTCCTGCCTCTTCGAGCGCGACCGGCGCGGCTTGCGGCTGACGCGCGCCGGTGAACAGCTGTTCGGCAGGGGCAAGCGGTTGCTGGCCTTGAATGACGAGATCTGGGCGGAGATGGCTGGGACACCGGTGGCCGGCCAGGTGCGGCTCGGCGTGCCCTACGACCTTGTCGGCACCTTGCTGGCGCCGGTGCTGAAGACCTATGCCGAGACCTATCCGCAGGTCGAGATATCGCTGGTCTGCGCCTCGTCGCCGGAATTGGCTGCTGCCCTTGCGGCCGGGACCATCGAACTTGCGGTGATCGAGGAACGCGTCGGCCCGTCGGCGGGCGAGTGCCTTGCCATCGACCGGCTGGTCTGGGTCGGCGCCAAGGGCGGCGTTGCCCGCGCCAAGCGGCCGCTGCCGGTGTCGATCGTCGCCGACACCTGCGCCTTCCGCCCGGCGGTGCTGGCGGCGCTCGGTGAGCATGGGCTGGAGTGGCGCACCGTGTTCGAAAACGGCAACATCGACGCGACGACGGCGACGGTGCGCTCCGACCTCGCCGTCACCGCCTGGCTAGCCTCCACGGTTCCGGCGGATCTCGACATATTGCCACCGGAGTCCGGCCTGCCGCCACTGCCGAATTTTGCCATCAACCTGCATCTGCCGAGGCATGGGGTAGGGCCGGCGGCGCAGGAATTCGCACGCCATATCCGCGATGGGCTGGCACGACGGCCGGTGGCGGCTTGAGAGACTTCTCAGAACTTGGGTTCCTCTACCCCGTCGATCGGGGGAGAGGAAAGGGTGCAAAGGCCGTCCTGCTACTTCCAGTTCTTGCGCCGTTCGAGCTCGGCGTCGGACGGCTCCCCTGTGACAAACGACCCAACCTTGATCTCGCCTGATCGTTCGTAGGTCGCCATGATGACGCCGGTGCTGGTTGCCTGCGACTTGATGAGCTTGAAGGCGGCCGGCATCGCGCTGTCGCCGAACAGCCGCTTGCCCTTGCCCAGCAATAGCGGGAAGATCATCAGCCGAATTTCGTCGATCAGCCCGTTGGCGAGCAAAGTCTGGATCAGATCGCCAGATCCCTGGATGAGCAGGTCCGGCCCATCCTCCTGCTTGAGGCGGCGCAACGTCGCGATGATATCGGGTCCGAGCGCTTGCGTGTTCTGCCAGGTGAGGGTGTCAGGCCGATGCGTCGCCACATATTTGGTCGCGGGGTTGAAGGCATCCGCGATCGGATCTTTCTGATACGGCCAGTAGGCGGCGAAGATGTCGTAGGTTCTGCGGCCGAGCAGCAGGGCGAAAGGCTTGGAGAACAGTTCATCCATCGCCGCGGCCCCCGCCTCGTCAACGTAATGGAAGGTCCAGCCGCCGAACTTGAAGCCGCCGGCCGGATCCTCTTCCGGGCCGCCGGGTGCCTGCATGACGCCGTCAAGGCTGACGAATGTCGCAGAGATGATCTTTCTCATTCCAATGCTCCCGTTCTTCGATCCACGCCGTCGTGGCCGGACTTCAGCCCAAGGACGGGCGACGAGCCACCGGTCCGACAGGACATATGAAATTTTGGCAAACCACCATCATTTGCGAGGCCCGGGGTGGAGATCTTCCGACGAGAACCAGACATCGCCCGATATGGCGGTGGCGGTGTCGTCCGGTGCCCTGTCCTGGACCAGCCAGATCGAGCGGCTGCGCGCGGCCTGCTCGCGCGTCGGGATCCTCGACGCTGAGTCTGCGAGCGAGGCGCCGACACAGGGAATGAACCACGATCGCATGAACGGATCGCAGGCGAAGCCTTTTTGCGTGCGGATCACCATCACCGCCAGTGGGACGCGCTCGGCCGGGCGCCAGGGGAAGATCATGCGGCCGCCAGGTCGCAGCGCCTTCAGCCACCCTGCTGGTGGCGCTGCGACGCCAGCATTGACATAGATGATGTCGGATGGCGGCAGGGGCGTCGTCACCGCATCGCCATGGACGACCGTTGCATTGCCATATGCTTCGAGATTTTTGCGCGCCAGATCGGCCAGTTTTTCGTCGAGTTCGAAGCCGGTGACGGTGCCGCCTGGTAAAACCAGCCTGGCCAGCACGGCGGTGTAGTAGCCGGTGCCGGCGCCGATATGAGTGACGGCCTCACCAGGTTTAGGCGCAAGCTTTCCGATCCACATGGCGTGCAGGAAGGGCTCGCCATTGTTGATGCCCTTGTCGTCGTCGAGCGTCACCAGCACGTTCTGATAGATATGAGCCGGGTCGGCGCTCGGCGTCGTGACCTTGCCGTTGCCGGCGATGACCGTCCACGGCCCGGGACCAAGAAACGCTTCGCGTGGCACCTCGGCGAAAGCCGCTTCCAGGCGTGGGTCGGGCGAGCCGGCATTGGCGACCAGCAGCCGCGCGTAGAATTTCCTGATGTCTTCGATCCGGGCCATGCTGCGGGACAACATAGCGCGGATTGCCAATTTGTCGCGAGGCTACCCTCTGCGCAGAGGGTAGTCGATTTCCCGGCGAGGCGGAGCTTAGCCGATCCCGAACAGGGTGTCGTAGAGCAGCTTGAAGTTGAGCCCCAGGATGACTGCGGCGACCACCCAGGCAAGGGCGGCGACGCCGCGCGGAATGGCGAGATTGCCCATCTTCTTCTTGTCGGAGACGAATTGCACCAGCGGGACGACTGCGAAGGGCAACTGCATCGACAGGATCACCTGGCTGAATACCAGCAACTGGCCGGTGCCCTTTTCGCCATAGAGCGCGGTGACGACCACCACCGGGATGATGGCGAGGCCGCGCGTCAGCAGTCGGCGTGCCCAGTTGGGGATGCGCAGGCGCAGAAAGCCTTCCATGATGATCTGGCCAGCAAGCGTCGCCGTCACCGTGGAGTTGAGGCCGGAAGCCAGCAGCGCCACCGCGAACAGGATTGAGGCGATGCCGAGGCCGAGCAGCGGCGACAGCAGCTCGAAGGCTTGGCCGATCTCGGCAACGTCTTGATGGCCGGTGTTATGGAAGGCGACCGCCGACACGATGAGGATCGAGGCGTTGACGAACAGCGCCAGCATCAGGGCGATGGTCGAGTCCGTCGTTGCCCATTTGATGGCATCGCGCTTGCCCTTGTCGGTGCGCTCATAGGCACGGGTCTGCACGATCGAGGAGTGCAGATAGAGATTGTGCGGCATGACGGTGGCGCCGATGATGCCGATGGCGATGTAGAGCATCGCCGGATTGGTGACGATTTCCGACGACGGCACGAACATGGCATGCAGGATCGAGCCGGCCGGCGGGGCGGCGACGAAGATCTGGATGGCGAAGCAGCTGAAGATGATGATCAAAAGCGCGATGACGAAGGCTTCGAGATAGCGGAAGCCCTTGTTCATCAACAGCAGCACGAGGAAGGCATCGAGCGCCGTCAGCATGGCGCCGCCGATCAGCGGAATGCCGAACAGAAGTTGCAGCGCGATCGCCGTGCCGATGACTTCGGCCAGATCGCAGGCGATGATGGCCAGTTCGCAGGCGATCCACAGCACGAAATTGACTGGACGGGGATAGTAGGCGCGGCAGGCCTGGGCGAGGTCGCGGCCGGTGGCGATGCCGAGCCGTGCCGCCAGCGCCTGCAAAAGGATCGCCATCAGGTTGGACAGCATGATGATGAACAGCAGCGTGTAGCCGAACTGCGCGCCGCCGGCGAGATCCGTCGCCCAGTTGCCCGGGTCCATATAGCCGACCGAGACCATGTAGCCGGGACCCATGAAGGCGAACAGGCGACGGAACCAGACGCCCGAGTTCGGCACGGCGATGGAGGAATTGACTTCGCGCAGGCTGGGCTGCTCGTCCTCGTCGGGCCTGGCGAACCGCCATGAGGAACGGGAGGCTGTGGCTTCGGCTTCAGACATGAAGGAGGGCTTTCCGCGGGACTGGACGATGTTGCCTCAAGCTATGCCATGGCTCAACATTATGCAATATGCTATATTTCATTGTCGTTGCTTTTAGGCGGCTGGCGGTCATCGGGTGAAACGGCAATCGGAAGCGCTGGTTGCACCTGTGGCGGAATGCAAATAAACGGCCTGAAGAATCAGAGCCCGTGCTATGAAAGCGTGGACGGGTGATAGCCTCGGGAGGAGCGCGTATTGGCGCCGAAGAACAGACCAGTCCCGCGTGAGCCGCTGCTCGACGCCGAAATTCATTCGGAGGGATTCCGGCAGCAGCGCGAAGCGCGCCGCAGCGCGCTGGTCGAGGATTATGTCGAGCTGATCGCCGATCTGATCGAGGACGGCAACGAGGCGCGCCAGGTCGACATTGCCGCACGCCTTGGCGTTGCCCAGCCGACGGTGGCCAAGATGCTGACCAGGCTGTGCGCCGACGGGCTGGTGTCGCGAAAGCCCTATCGCGGCGTTTTCCTGACCGATGCCGGCCGCAAGGTCGCCGAGGAGAGCCGCATCCGCCACCAGACGGTGGAAGCCTTTTTGCGCTCGCTCGGTGTCAGCGCCGAGACGGCGCGCATCGACGCCGAAGGCATCGAGCACCATGTCAGCGTCGAGACGCTGGAAGCGTTTCGCAAGGCGATGACGGCGACGCGTTGAGCCGAACCCGCCGCTGGATTTCCTGAGCCGCCGGAACCGCCGTACGCCACGCACGTTGCTGCTGACACCGCGCGATGTCGCGGCAAGGGAGGAAGCGATGGGCGTTGAACGGGCACCGACCGCAAAGGGCAAGCAGGCTGCCGAGGGACTGACACAGGCGGCGGCAAGCGATGAGCGCAAAACCGAGGCCGAAACCCACCATTCGCTGAAAAAGGGCGCGGCGCGTTTCGAGGAACGTTCGAAGAGCTCCGACGGCAAGAGCGCCGGCGCCAAGCAGGAAGATTAGACGTCTGTCAGGTTGACGTCAGCTGTTCTGGGCGAACGCCGTCTGCCGGAACGTGGTGGCGGCGCTTTCAACAAACCGTTCCCTCACTCGCGGACGTCCTGCACCCAGCTGCGCGGGTGGCCGTCGACGCGGAACTGGAAGATGAAATAGGGCGGAATGCAGGTGCCTTTGCCAGCTTTCGCTTCCGCCAGATCGTCATAGCCTGCGGTGCAGATGTAGTCCTCGCGGCAGGGATGCGCCTTGTCGCAGGCTCGTAGGCCGGCGGTCTTGGTAAATTCCTTCGTGCAGAATTTGTGGTCCTTGCCCGACGCGATGCAGTCGTTGAAGCCGGTCTTGGCCAGACGCCCGCACGTTGCTTCGTCGGGAAGCTTGTCGCAGCTTGCCTTGCGCAGCATGCCACCGGGAAAGCCGCCGGTCTTCTGCTGCGGATTGTCGTAGCGCTGGCGCGCGGCGCCATAGCCGGCGAGTTTGACCAGCGGCTTCTTGTCCTTCGCGGAGTCGATGGCGCAGGCCTTGGCGGTGGCCGGCGACAGGCGGCAATACTGGTCGCTGCCCCAGCTCGACATCTTGATCTCGCCGAACTCGACGGGGTCGCCGACCACCGTGCCTGCTTCGCTGACGCAGGTGCCGAAGCCTGGATGGAAGGCGCTTTCGTGGACACCGGCGCAGCGCAGGCCCGCACCGCAGCTCCAGTCCTTGAAACTTGCATCCTCGCCGCGATAGCAGATCGAGCCCCAGCCATTGTAGAGGTCGGTGTCTTTCAGCGCCTCGGCATATCTGGCGTCCGGACGGGCGGCGAAGCTGCGCGTAAAGTCTAGCTGACTGCCGGCGGCGAACTGCTCGACGATGGCACGGCGGCGCGGCAGGTCGGCGAAGAACACGGCCGAGCCCGGCACGAAGACGGCGTTGCGGCGCGGCTCGCTCACCGGATCTGCGCCGGTGTAGTGGAAACCGGCAATGCCACGCGTCTGATGGCAGCCGGTGCAGCTCATCTCGTTGAGCCGCAAGTTGAAGCCGGCCACCGACTTGATGGTCGAGAGTGTGTTGCCCCTGGCGATATAGTTCTTCAGCGCCTTGTCGATGTCCGCGTCGTCGACCAGCCCGTAGACGATGTTGTTCTGCGACCGGCTGAGACCGCCGGGGGCGACGGAGACGGCGCTCCTGGCCAGGAACTTTTCGTCGATCACCAGCCGGCCATGGTCGAGGTCGTAGATGTTGCGGTCGGTGAGCAGCCATTTGGCGAAGGACGGCTTGTCGGCCAGCACAATGGCGCGGTCGATCTGGTTTTCCATCTTCGCTTCATAGAAGCTGGACGCAGCCGGATCCCATTTGAAGATCTTCAGGAGATATTCGGCATGGCCGCCGAAATCGCGCCGCGTCGAGGCCGACAGCCTGAGCACCTGCATGTTGAGTTCGAGCCGCATGATCTGCGACGAATTCAGCATGGTGCCTGACAGCGGCCCTTCGTCGGAGCGCAGCC
Organism: Mesorhizobium sp. M0243; assembly: GCF_040321775.1. Lineage (NCBI taxonomy): Bacteria > Pseudomonadati > Pseudomonadota > Alphaproteobacteria > Hyphomicrobiales > Phyllobacteriaceae > Mesorhizobium > Mesorhizobium sp. M0243. The sequence goes on from NZ_JAMYSF010000004.1 coordinate 287,655, forward strand.
AGGCGGCAAGCTGGTCGGGTGGCAGGTCTTTTTTTCCAGCTGCCAGCCAGCGCTGGGCAACATCGGCGCAGGACACGTCAGTGGCGCTTGGCAGGTCCTTCGAGGCGCGCGCTTGTGCCTGCCTGGGTTTGGCGTTGAACACCAGGCTCATGGTCAGCGGCAGGCGCGAGGAAATGCGCTGGCCCGCCTTTCCCTTCACAGGCTTTTCCGCGACCGAATAGTGGAAACGGTAGATCAGCCGGATTTCGCCGCATTCGGTGTGGCCGAGATAGCCGCGGTCCATGCGGTTGACGACGCCGGTCAGGTCCAGCGTCGAGCCGTCGTCATCGATGTATTTCGGATTGAATTTCTGGCTGGTGTCCTTCGACTTCGCCATGGCAGCAACATAGGGATCGGGGCTGGTCTTCGGCTCGTCGGCTATCTGCCGCTTGACTGTGTCGCGCACCGTGGCCAGCGCCGGCACCGAAAACAGGCCGCGATTGTCGACCTCGCGGGTGAGGCCGAGTGCCGGGCCCAGCAGGCGGCTGATCGACAGGCCACCACGCTCCAGCGCCTGCAAGGTGGCGGGATCGGTGACGGCAACGCTGGAATCGAGCGTGGCGGCACGGGCGGACCCGATGCCGAAACAAGTCAATGCCGTCAGCAACAGCAGGAATTGGCCGATCGTCCGCAAGCGCCCCTCGCTTCCCAGAGAAACGGACATTAACGGTCTTCGATAGTCTCGGCCATGGGGACGATTGCAACGCCGAGCCGCTCGCCGCAACGAGCTTGGCCGCAAGGCGACCCGTATGGCAAAAAAGGCCATCGAAAAATGCTGTGACTTGGCGCAACCATTGGGATAATTGTTTGTTGCCCCGGAACAACGGGGAAGTTGCTGCACGAGGAGTTGCCATGCTCTGGAAGGGCCGTCGTCAGAGTGACAATATCGAGGACGACCGCAGCGACAGCGGCGGTGGCGGACTCGGCGGCGGCGGTGGCCAGTTCCGCATTCCGATCGGCGGCCGCACCGGTGGCGGCGGCAGCATCTTCCTCGTCATCCTGGTGGTGCTGGCCGGATGGTATTTCGGCTTCGATCCGTCGACGATCCTAGGTGGCGGCGACGGCGGCCTGCTGCCGGGCGGCGGCGGCCAGATCACCGACAACAGCGGACAGGACAACGGTGCCACACCGGCCAATGACGAGATGAAGCAGTTCGTGGCCACCGTGCTGGCCGAGACCGAGGACACCTGGTCCGGCATCTTCAAATCTCAGGGCCTAACCTACGAGGATCCGAAACTGGTGCTGTTTTCCGGCCAGGTCCGCTCGGCCTGCGGCTTCGCTTCCGCGGCGGCCGGACCGTTCTATTGTCCCGGCGACCACAAGGTCTATCTCGACATGACCTTCTTCCAGCAGCTCGACCAGCAGTTCGGCGCCTCGGGCGAATTCGCCCGCGCCTATGTGATTGCGCATGAGGTCGGCCACCACGTGCAGAACCTGACCGGCATCATGTCCAAGTTCAACCAGATGCGGCAAAGCATGGGCGAGGTCGAAGCCAACCAGATGTCGGTGCGAATCGAGCTTCAGGCCGACTGCTTTGCCGGCGTGTGGGCGCATTACACCGGGCAGAAAGGCATATTGGAGCAGGGCGACATCGAGAGCGCACTGAACGCCGCCAAGCAGATCGGCGACGACACGCTGCAGAAGAAGACGCAAGGCTATGTTGTGCCGGAAAGCTTCAACCACGGCACCTCGCAGCAGCGGCAGACCTGGCTGGCGCGTGGTTACAAGAGCGGCAAGCTGTCGGAGTGCAACACGCTGAGTGGGCCGATCTGACAGACCGTTTTCGAGCTTCACCTGCCGGCGATGCTGCCGTCAGGGGGTATCAGGATGAATAGAATCAGCCTGTTCTCACATTGTTCCTTGCGGCGGGCTCGCCTATAAGTGCGTCCGCCTGCGCCTGAGGGCGAGCAGAGGAGCTTGATCCTGCATGATCGACCCTAAAACCGCCAGACGGGGCCTTGCGCTCGTCTTCACCACGCTGCTGCTCGACATTATCGGCTTCGGCATGATCATGCCGGTGCTGCCGGCCTATCTCAGGGAATTGACCGGGGTCAGCATCAGCGGCGCGGCGATCGAAGGCGGCTGGCTGTTCTTCGTCTATGCGGCGATGCAGTTCGTCTTCGCGCCGATCATGGGCGGCTTGAGCGACCGGTTCGGGCGGCGGCCGATCCTGCTCGCATCGGTGCTGACCTTCTCCATCGACAATCTGATCTGCGCGGTCGCCTGGTCCTACCCGATGCTGTTCATCGGGCGTGTGCTGGCCGGCATTTCAGGCGCCAGCTATTCGACGACTTCAGCCTTCATCGCCGATATTTCGAATAATGAGAACCGGGCAAAGAATTTCGGCCTGCTCGGTATCGCGTTTGGCGTCGGCTTCGTCATCGGGCCGGTTCTCGGCGGGCTGCTCGGTACGTTCGGGCCGCGCGTGCCGTTCTATTTCGCCGCCGGGCTCGCCTTCGTGAATTTCCTCATTGCGTTGTTTTTCCTCCCGGAAACGCTCGATGACAAGCATCGCCGCCGCTTCGAGTGGAAACGCGCCAACCCGGTCGGCACGCTGCTCCAGATGCGCCAATATCAAGGCATCGGCTGGATCGGGCTTGTCTTCTTCCTGATGACGCTCGGGCACATGATGTATCCGGCGGTCTGGTCGTTCGTCTCCAGCTATCGCTATGGCTGGAGCGAGCAGCAGATCGGCTTCTCGCTCGGCGCCTTCGGCCTGTGCGGTGCGATCGTCATGGCGACGGTGCTGCCGCGCGTGATCCCGAGGCTTGGCGAGTGGAAGACGGCGGTCATCGGCCTGACATTCACGGCAGCCAGCGCCTTCGGCTATGCCTTCGCGTCGCAAGGCTGGATGATCTATGCGGTGATCGTCGTCGGCTGTCTGGAAGCGCTGGCCGATCCACCGCTGAGGAGCCTCGCCGCCGCCAAAGTGCCGCCATCGGCGCAAGGCGAATTGCAGGGGGCGATGACCTCGATCTTCTCGATCACCTCGATCATCACGCCGCTGCTCTATACGGCGATCTTTTCCTGGTTCACCGGGCCAAGCGCGCCGGTGACCTTCGGCGGTGCGCCCTATCTGGTGGGCGCATGTTTTCTGACGCTGGCGGTCATCGTCTTCGTCACCAAGGTGGCGAGGCCCGCGGCGCGCGCAAATGTCACCGCCGGCGTCGCCGAAGATCGAGCGCAGGTGTGAGTCACAGCCGCATTGCGCTGACTCGGGACGGACTGTCGCTGTCGCGGTTGGTCTTCGGCGCCTCGCGTCTGCTCGACAGCGCCGCCCGCCCGGATGCCGATCAGGTCGCACGGCTGATCGGCACCGCCGTCGATCTCGGCCTGACCAGCTTCGATCATGCCGACATCTATGGGAACTACGAGGTGGAAGCGGCCTTCGGTGCGGGATTGGCGCGCTGGGAAGGCAAGCGCGACAGCATCGAGCTGATCTCGAAATGCGATATCATGCTGAAGTCGCCAAACCGGCCGGACAACCGGCTGAAGCACTACGATACCGGTGGCGGCCATATTGTTGCGTCGGTGGAGCGGTCGCTTGCCAATCTCGGCACCGACTATATCGACCTGTTGCTGCTGCACCGGCCCGACCCGCTGACGGATGCCGACGAGACGGCGGCAGCTCTTGCCAAGCTGGTCACATCTGGCAAGGTGAGGGCGGTCGGCGTCTCCAACTTCACGCCGTCGCAGTTCGATCTGCTGGCCTCACGGTTGCCGTTCGCCCTCGCCACCAACCAGATCGAAATGTCGGTGCTGAAAACGGCCGCATTGACCGACGGCAGCCTGGACCACGCGCAGCGCCTTGCCTATGCGCCGATGATCTGGTCGCCGCTCGGGGGCGGCTCGCTGTTCACCGGCAAGGAGGGGCGCGAGGCGCGGGTGCGGGCAGCGCTTGCTGCGGTGGCCGCCGAGATCGGAGCCGGCGATCTGGCTGCCGTCGCGATCGCCTGGCTATTGCGCCATCCGGCCCGATTGGTGCCGGTGCTGGGTTCGATGAAGCCGGAACGGCTGGCCGCCATGGTCAAGGCGTTGGAGATCAGCCTCGACCGCCAGCAATGGTTCGCCATCCTGGAAGCCAGCGAAGGCCGGCCGGTGGCGTAGGACGAGATACTAGAGTCTTTGTTTGACGCAATTCCCGGACGGAAAACCGTTTCACACTTTTCCCGGGATTGCTCTAGGTTTCGATCCATTCGCCGGGGATATCCAGCGTCTTTGCCAGCATGGCACTGGTCTGCGGCGATGGTTTGCGACGATTGGATTCGAGGTCGGACAGGAAACCCTGGCTGACACCAATAGCAGTCGCCAAATCGGCTTGGGTCAGGTTGCGCCAATTGCGCAGCGCCTTGAGCCGGCTCGAGCCCCGCAGGATATCCATGGTCACGGCAGCGGGCAGGGGCTTTTCCGTTTTGAGCTCGGCCTTCCGTTCATCGTAGATCGCCACATCCGCAGCATCCATGGCTTCTTCAGCGGCATGCAGCAATGCCTCGTAGTCGGCCCTCGGGATGACGACCAGTTCTTCGCCGGTTGAGGTCTTGATGATTTGCGGGGCGTTCATGATGATGTCCTGTCCTATGGCCTGCTATAGGTCGTCGTTTCACGCTTGCGATGTAGATCGCGAGAATCGTGGTGCGGTCTTCGTCGAATATGACGCGGTAGCGGCCGATACGCAGTCTATAACCGTTCCGGCCGGCAAGACGCTTTACATCTCCACGACCGCTGACGGCGTAAGTGATCAAACCTTCGGAAACCTGCTCGCGGACATCCGCCTGCAGGTTATCGAGATCGCGAGCCGCCGATACTGAAAGGATGATCGTCTTCACAACAAATAATATCGCACATTTATCGCTTTGCGTTAAGCGATATTATAGCTAACAGCCGATCCTCAAAGGATCAGGCCCGTTCGGCCAGCAATTCCTCGCCGCGCTTTTCGCGGATCAAATTGACGAAGCGGCGGAACAGGTAGTGCGAATCCTGCGGGCCGGGGGAGGCTTCGGGGTGATGCTGGACCGAGAACACCGGCCGGCCGGTCAGCGTGATGCCGCAGTTCGAACCATCGAACAGCGAGACGTGGGTTTCCTCGACGCCCGATGGCAGCGAGTCGGCATCGACGGCAAAGCCGTGGTTCATCGAGACGATCTCGACCTTGCCGGTGGTGTGGTCCTTGACCGGATGGTTGGCGCCGTGATGGCCCTGGTGCATCTTGGCGGTCTTGCCGCCCAGCGCCAGTGCCAGCATCTGGTGGCCGAGGCAGATGCCGAACACCGGGATGTCGGTCTTCAACAGATCCCGGATGACCGGCACGGCATAGTCACCGGTGGCTTCCGGGTCGCCGGGGCCATTGGAGAGAAAAATGCCGTCCGGCTGCATGGCAAGGATTTGTTCGGCGCCGGTCTTGGCCGGCACCACCGTGACCTTGGCGCCGAGGCCGGCGAGCAGGCGCAAGATGTTGCGTTTGACGCCATAATCGATGGCGACGACGTGCATTGTCGGTTCGGTCTGCTCGCCAAAGCCTTCGTTCCACACCCAGGGCGTCTCGCGCCAGACCGAGGACTGGCCCGACGTGACTTCCTTGGCGAGGTCAAGCCCGATCAGCCCCGACCATGCGGCGGCGCGGCGCTTCAGATCGTCGAGGTCGAACACGCCATCGGGCGCATGCGCGATGACGGCGTTGGGCATGCCCCTTTCACGGATCAGCGCGGTCAGCGCGCGGGTGTCGATGCCCGACAGGGCGACGATGCCGCGCTTCTTCAGCCATTGGTCGAGACCAGCGCCGGCGCGGTAGTTGGACGGGTCGGTGACATCGGCCTTGAACACGGCGCCAACGGCGCCGGCGCGGGCGGCCGGATTGAGATCCTCGATGTCCTCGTCATTGGTGCCGATGTTGCCGATATGCGGGAAGGTGAAGGTGACGATCTGGCCGGCATAGGAAGGGTCAGTGAGGATTTCCTGGTAGCCGGTCAGCGCCGTGTTGAAGCAGACTTCGGCGACGGCGGAGCCGGTGGCGCCGAGGCCGCGACCTTCGATGACGGTGCCGTCGGCCAGCACCAGAAGGGCGGTCGGCTTTTCAGTGGTCCAGGCGGGCGTCGAGGCGGCGGTCATCTCGGCCATGGCGGCACTCCTATCGGGCTGCCCGCTGCAACCGGCCCGGCGGGCCATCTGCGCGGCAAACGGCGCGAAGCGGCGATTTTCGCGGCCTCCACGCAGTCAAATTTCCGTTCATGCAAGGCCCAGTACATAGGGGAAGGGGGCAGAGCGGTCAATGATCATGCGAAATGCCGCCATGTTTTATTTCGCCTAGCAAAATCAGTGGCTTGCCCCGGCATATCAGGGTTTGCCTTGGCTCGCCCCCGGCGCTATTGTCCGCGCCGATCGAAGGAGAATGCATCATGCGCGGCAAAATCGCCGAATCCCTGAAGAGCGCGATGAAGGCGCAGGACAAGCACCGGCTGCCGACATTGCGGCTGATCCAAGCCGCCATTCACGATCGCGACATCGCCAATCGCGGTTCGGGGAAGGAGCCGGCCAGCGACGAGGAGATCCTGCAGATCCTGGCCAAGATGGTGAAGCAGCGCGAGGAATCCGCCAAAGCGTTCGACGACGGCAAACGGCCGGAGCTCGCCGCGCAGGAGCGCGGCGAGATGGAGATCATCCGCACCTTCCTGCCGACACAATTGGACGATGCGGCGGTAACAGCGGCGGCGCGTGAGGCGATCGCGGCGACGGGTGCGGCCAGCCAGAAGGACATGGGCAAGGTGATTGCCGCACTGAAGCAGAAATATGCCGGCCAGATGGATTTCGGCAAGGCGAGCGGCATCGTCAAGGGTCTGCTGCAGTAGGGTGCTGCTCATCTCGTCGCTTGGGTGGCCGACCGCCCGCTCCCGGAACCCAGATTCGTCCGGAATCGAAGTCCAGGAGTGGAACTCGGATACCGCCGAGATGTTTATCCGTCATGCAACTGGAGAGATGTCATGACTGAGAACGAAACCCGCTATGAAACCGGTGCGACGAAATATCCGGCAAAGACCGATGCCGACGCTTCCGATGAATTCTCCCAGGATGCGGCCGCCAACAAGAAGCCCGCCGGCGGCATCGGGCTCACCCGCCGGGTGGGCGAAGTGGAAGACCGAACCCGCCAGTCGGACGGACAAAACCCGCCAAGGCAAGGCACGCCGAGCGCCGCAACCGAAAAGACGTCCGGGGCCGGCCCCGCTATCGCGGAGCGTTCAAAGGACGCCAAGGCTCCGAAGAGCGGCCGCCAGCCTGGAGCGTATGTCAAGAAGTGATCGCTGGACGGGACCCGAGAGGTCCACTTGCGCCTTTCGCGACTGGTTGGTCGGTATCTGTCCGGGCCTCCTCGGCTACAATGCACGGCGCAATGCCGGCGCTTCCTGCTGGATATGATCCCACAGCCGGTTGGCGATCGGCCCATGCGGCCGGTCGCGGCGCCGCGCCACCACCAGTTCGTCGGTGCGGCCCGGCAGATGGCGGCCGGCAATGGATTGCAGGCGCCCGTCATGCAGTTCTTCCTCGATCAGGAAGCGGGGCAGGTGGCCCCAGCCAAGGCCCTGCAGGATTATCTCCTTCTTCATGCCCTGGTCGGCGACGAGGCATTGCGGCGCGCCTTCGATCAGCGAATAGTTTTGTTGTGGCGAATGGCGGGCGCTGTCGCGCATGACGCATTGGGTGAGTGCCTGCATCTGGTCCAGGGTGATCGGCTGCTCGATACGCTCGGGCAGAAAGCCCGGCGCCACCACGGGAATGAAGGACACCTTGCACAGATCGACCCATTCCACCCGCGCATCGCCCTTGTCGACCCAGTGCAGGATCAGATCGGCTTCGTCGTCGAAGAGACGCTCCCATGGGCCGCCGACCGCTTCGAAATGCAGATGCAGGCGCGTGCCGGGGCACTGTGCGAAGAACCGCCCGAGCATGCCCAGCACATGCGGGCGCGGGCACAGGTCGCCTATCACCACGTGGATCTCACTTTCTTCACCCATCGCCAACTGGGCGGCATGGACGCGCAAACCGTCCAGCTCGCGCAGCAGCGATAGCGCTCGGCGGTGGAACGACAGCCCTGCCTCGGTTGCACGCACGCGATAGCCGCTGCGGTCCAGGAGGCAAAGGTCGAGCTGTCGCTCCAGCTTGGCGACGGCAGCGAACACCGCCGGATGCGAGCGATGCAGCACGGCCGCCGCAGGCTGAAAGCCTCCGGTGCGAATCACCGCATCGAAGCATTGAAGGTCGTGGAGGGTAAATTCGGCCATGTCGGTTTTTATTACAGAGATTGTCCTGTCTTTGTAATATCAACAAAATTGTCCCTCGGCTACGTTTGGCCTCATTCAAAACGTTCCAGAAGGAATCTTCATCATGAATGAGCTGAATTTCGTCATAACGGGAGACGGCACGCGCATCGCCTACCGCTTCGACGGCGAGGCAAGCAAGCCGGTGCTGGTGCTATCGAATTCCATCGGCACCACGCTGCACATGTGGGACAGGCAGGTTGGCGAGTTGTCGAAGCATTTCCGTATCCTGCGCTACGATTTTCGCGGCCATGGCGGATCGAGCGTTCCTGTCGGCGCCTACTCGCTCGACCGGCTTGGCCGCGACGTCATCGAACTGCTCGACGCGCTCGACCTGCAACGCGTACATTTCCTTGGCCTGTCGCTTGGCGGGTTCGTCGCGCAGTGGCTCGGCATCCACGCGCCCGAGCGGATCGACCGGCTGATCCTGAGCAACACCTCGTCTCATCTCTCGCCGGCAAGCTATTTCGACGAGCGGATTGCCGCGGTGCGGCAGGCACCGGACATGTCGGAAACCGCCGAGACGTTCCTGAGCAACTGGTTCCCCGCGTCGATGGTTGCCGCCAACGAGCCCGTGGTCGAAGAGTTTCGCACCATGCTGCTGGCTATCGACCGGCAAGGCCTGGCGGGCCTGTTCGCGGCGGTTCGCGACGCCGATCTTCGCCGTACCGTAGCACTGATACCGCGACCGACGCTGGTGATCGCCGGTCGGCACGACACGGTGACAGCAGCCAGCCACGGCGAGATGATTGCCGCGGCGGTGCCCGGCGCGAAGCTGGTCGTGCTGCCCGCGGTCCATCTGTCGAACATTGAGTATCCGGCAGAGTTCATCCAGGCTGTGGTCGATTTCCTGCGCTGAGCTGGAGCGCGACGGAAAGGCGTCCGGCGCCAGTCCGGTGGTCGCCGAACGTTCGAAGGAGGCCATGGTTCAGAAGAGGGGCGGCGGCCTCGGTCAACGTGAGCGCCTAAGCCGAACCGAGCCCATCTGGCGAAAAGCGTCTTCAACGCTTTTCGGAACGATCCCGTCACCTTGCCATTATCAGCACGAGGGCAGGCTCGGACCCGACCTTAGAGGTGGCCGGTGACTTTCGAGCGCCAACACGAACACGCCGGAGGAAGCGATGACTGGACGCAAAACCCACGATCAACAAATTCGCATCATTGAAGAGCGGGAAAACACAAAGAACGCCGGCAAGGATTTCGATTCAGAGGCGGATCTGAAACGATCAGCGGCGGAACGCGAAGCGCTGCGCAAGGGATCGGACATGAGAACCGACACACCGGACCTCGTCGATCCGGACGACCGCAACATCCTTCGCGGCAAAAATCAGGAAAGCGTCCATCACAAAAACCGTCCTGACGACTAGATGAGCACCGATCCTGGAACATTTGTCATAGATTGGAGGCAGCCCATGGCACGCGGGAGCAAGAAACACATCGGAGCAGGTTCGCAGGGAAAGGGTTCTGGCACAGGCGCCATGACCGTAACGCCAAAGGACAAGCTCGAAGAAAACAAGGTTCTGTCCAATCGCGACAAGGCACAGCATTCCAAAGAACGCGGTTTGGACTCCAGGCAGGTCGCGACAGAGCAGCATCAGGATCATGCCGCCAACCGTTTACGGGACTGACGCCCTGCTGGACGCCAGCCTCGGCGCGCCGCTCGGAGGCCGTCAGAGTCGTTGCCGTCGCTATTTGACGCCGAGGCTCTCGGGCCAGAGCGCCTGGATTTCCTTCGGCAGCGCATCGCGCACCTTGGCCGACTGGCCCAGATCAATATGCCGTGCAAGAACTCGGAACACCGAGCGTGCCGCCTCCTCGGGATCGACGGGGCGGATCGATTTCAATTCCTCGCCGATGTGCTGCGAGAAGTTTTCAAGGGAGCGCGTTTTGTCCGGCTCGGCTGCGGGCCGGTAGTGGTCGTAATAGGCGCCGCGCACCAGGATCGGCAGTTCCGCCCCAAGTTTGGCCGCAAGCCCGATCTGCAGCCTGTCCCTTACGGTCCGTAAGACCGCGCCCAATATGTGCCATGCAATCCGCCGATCCGGACCATGATCGTCCATGATCTCGTCGAGCCAAATGTTGGTCGTCTGCAGCGTCCTGTCAAAAACATCCAAACCGGTAGCGCTCATCATCGCCTCCTCATCAAATTCATGTCTGGTTTCGAATCGATGCTTGGGGACAATCGTTTCGCTATCTGTCTACAAAATTGGCTCGGTCTGTGATCCGGCTCTGCTCCGGGATCACGGAACCGCTCTTGGTTGCGCTGGAACCCCTTCCGAAGCAGTTCGTTCCTTGGGTGGGCGGCTTTGAGGAGTTGATTGGGTGGGGGGAGCGCGTCCCGCAACAGGTTTTTTGCGATGCCTGCAAGGAAGACAAAAACCGATGAAGGCGAGAACCGGCAGCAACTCCTGCAGATGATGACCACGGAGCATTTGGTGCTGGGGACCGCCAGGGCGGCGACGATTCAGGAGGCGAATCAGCGCGCAAATTTGTTCCTGACTTCGGTATCCAGCGCCACGATCGCCCTTGCCTTCGTCGCCCAGGTGACAAGGATGGGGCTTCCTTTCATGCTGTTCAGCCTGATCCTGTTGCCATGCCTCTACTTCATCGGGCTGGTGACATTCGTCAGGGCTGTACAGGTGGCCATCGAAGACATGGTCCACGCCCGCGGCATGGCACGCATCAGGCACTACTACACCGAGCTTACTCCCTCGATGGCGCGCTATCTGGTTCACTCCACTCATGACAACCAAACGGCTCTGCTGGCCGATGTCGGCCTCAAGCCAAGGCCCTGGCAAGCGTTCGCCGGAACCGCAGGAATGGTGAATGTCGTCAACGGTGCCATCGCCGGTGTCTTTGCCGGCGTGATGCTCAAGGTTGTCATTGGCTCGACAGTCAGTCTTGCCGTGACTGTTGGCATTCTAGCCTTTGCGGTGAGCAATTGGTGCCTCTGGCAACATCACACGCGCAGTTGGGCAAGCGCGGAGCACAAGCTGAAGGTGCTGTTTCCGAACCTGCCGGACAGCGACGGCGAGGCGCGGATCGGATAACCCGTTCGAGAGGGACTGCAGAAGCACCAACTCGCTAGGCGGAAACCTCAAGCACGATCTTGCCACGCACATGCTCATTTTCCAGCCGTTCTTCCGCTTTGGCGACCTCTCCAAGAGGGTAGGTGGCTAGCACGAAGGGGGTGACCTTGCCGGCGTCGATGAGGCGGCCGATCTCGGCAAGGTGCGCCGCATTCGGCTCGGCCAGATAGGAGACGCCACGCGCCCGACGCAAGTTTGCCTTTTCCTGCGACGGTTGGGAAAGAGTGGAAACGAGCGTCCCGCCTGGCTTGAGCACATCCCAGGAACGGTCCTGCGTGTCGCCCGCGATAAGGTCGAACACCAGGTCGACCGCATTGACGACCTCTTCGAAACGCTGATTCTTGTAGTCGACCGTCTGATCGGCGCCAAGCTCACGCACGAAAACGACGTCCTCGGCGGAAACGGTTGTCGCGACGAACGCGCCCGCGGCCTTGGCCAGTTGGATCGCCAGATGACCGACGCCGCCGGCGCCGCCATGGATGAGAACCCGTTGCCCGGATTTGAGGCCGCCATGGTCGAAAAGGCCCTGCCATGCAGTGATGCCGGCAAGCGGCACCGCCGCGGCTTCGACATGGCTTAGACGATCCGGTTTCGCAGCCGCCTCCGTCGCCTTGACCACGACATATTCGGCATTGCCGCCCCGGTCATGACCAAGCATCGCAAATAACGGGTCGCCCTTCTTCAACGTATGCGCCCGCGTACCGCATATTTCCACCGTGCCGGACACGTCGCGCCCGAGCGTGATCGGCAGGGTTTCGCTCACCGACCCTTCGCGGGTCTTGTAGTCGATCGGATTGACGCTTGCGGCGCGGACCCTGAGCACAACCTCGTCGTCAAGCGGCTGAGGCGAGGGGACTTGATCGATCGAAAGGACCTCAGGTCCGCCAAAAGCGTGGATGCGGACTGCTTTCATGTCGGCATACCTCCTATTGTTTGGCTGTCGGCGACGGTGTCTGCATGTCGTCAGCGGCTGTGCAGCCCAGGTTGCGGAGGCAGCCACACCGGCTTCCCAGCCGGGCAACGCCGCCGCAAGGACGGCATCCTGCTAGGCCGTAGACTGCGTCGGCGGGTTCTGATTCATATGGCGGCAAGGCTGCAACCAGACTTGCTGGCCTTCTAACTGGGTAGCAGGCCGTTGGTTCCAACCACCACAATCGGCTGAACGTGGTGCCGGAAATTCTTTCCTCGGCCAGAGCATTCAGCCAGTCTTGATCCATCCGGCCTTATGCACACAGCTGTTTCGAGTTGCGACATCGAGGAGGAGAGGCGGGGCACCGGAGCTACCGGCGCGCTGGCCTGGAGATCGGATTGAAATCATTGATGGTGGGTCGCAGGGCTGCCGATCAATGCGGTTCGCACGCCGAACATAAAGCGGCGCGGCGGTGCGATGCGGACTTCAAGACGCTTCGCAGATCGGCAGCGGCTGCGGCGGCGGTGCCGGGTGATCCTTCCTGTATTGGGCGATGATCGGCTCGAGGGTCTTTCGCGGCCAGAATTTAGGTGTGCCGATTTCCTTTAGGCAGGACGCGTTCCAGTAGGCGCCCGGCTGTGAATGGTTGGCTGCGACCGCGGCGATGTCGCGCGATTCCGGGTAGATATAGAGCGTCGTCGGATTGTCCTTGACCATCGGGATAATCTGCTGCGCATCCGCCGGCGACCAGCTGGTGCAGCCATTGCTGCGGCCGCCGGCATAGTCGACCAGTTTGCCGAACGGCACGAAGCCGTCATGGTCGGCATGCGAACTTTTCGGGTTTTTGCGCAGGCATAGGCCGTGCAGCACCTGGGCGGCATGGCCGCCGATCACCCGCTGCCTGGCGTTCGCGGCCTCGCCTTCGCCGTCGAACTGGATGAAGGTGCGCTGGAAAACCGCGTCCTGTTTCGCAGCGGTGCGGTAATAGCCCTTGAACGAGGTTTTTGCCTCGCGGGTGATATAGCCGCCGCCGGCCGTCAACGACGAATCCATCGCATTGCCGAAATTCTTCGCGCACCGCTTGCTGTTCGAAAAATCGACAACGCCTTTCAAATTCCGGCCGCTGCCATGACCCGACGAAATCGCGCGAAACGACTGGCTGGCTTCGCAGATGACGTAATAGCGGCGCCCCAGAACGCCATCGCCCAGATCGCTGGGGCGCGTCGCATCCATGGCGAAGTAGCAGGGGTTCTTGACTGCACCTTGCGCGACCTTCTTCCGGTAAAGCGCGCGGGCTCGTTCGAGGACAATTTGTGAGATCTGGCCGTCGCTGTTGCCGATGTGAGCCTGCAGCCAGGCCGGAACGTCAGATGGTGCGGCAAAGGATCGAGCCGACATCGTCAAGGCAATGGCGGCGACGAGGAGGCTGAGGATCGGGACGATACCCAGAGGGACGAATCTCAACCGCACCGGATCAACTCCTGCCAAAGCCGTTTCCTTGCGGTGTTGCCGCCGGGAATCGATCATAAAGGGTCTCGCATTATCAGGCGAAACACATCTTGTTTAGCGCACCCTTTGTTAACGCGTGCCCTCCGCAAGTCCGCACGAAGAGCCATGAAGGAGATCGACGCGCGCAAATGCTCCTACGCCGGGATGCTGGCTCGAGGCTTGCAGCGGGCTCCCCGCATCTTTGAATGTCTGCGATTTTCGATACGCAGGGATTGAGCTATCATCTGATTCTGGCGCAGCCCACGCCTCCTCCCTCCGCCGGGAAAGCATCGTTCATGCAGGGCACTCTCATCACCGAACCGACTGTTCGAGCGCCAGGCATAAGGAGGGATTGCGGAAACTGCTCGCACCAGGAGGTTTTGCAATGAAGCTGTCCGCGCCCGTTTACCATCTGAAGCGTCAAGCCAAGCTGTTGTCCCGCGAGGCCAAAATTCCGCTCCACGAAGCGCTTGATCGTGTTGCAGCACAGGAAGGCTTCGCCAGCTGGAGTCTGCTTGCAGCCAAGGCAGCCGAGGCGGCGCCTGCCGGCATACTGTTTGCGCAACTTGCGCCCGGCGATCTTGTTCTGGTGGGTGCACGACCCGGCCACGGCAAGACGCTGATGTGCCTCGAACTCGCGGTCGAAGCCATGAAATCAGGCCATCGCGGTGTGTTCTTCACGCTGGAGTATACGCAGCGGGATGTGCTGGGCCGGTTTCGCGCCATCGGGGCGGACCCTGCACGGTTCAACGACCGGTTCGTGTTCGACAATTCCGACGCCATCAGCGCCGACTACATCGTCAGAACGCTGGCGGCGGCGGCGCGCGGTACGCTGGTGGTCATAGACTATCTGCAACTGCTCGATCAGAAGCGGGAAAACCCGGACCTGATGGCGCAAGTCCGCACGCTGAAGGCCTTTGCCCGCGACAGGGGATTGATCCTCGTTTTCATCTCGCAGATCGATCGCTCATACGATCCGGCGAGGAAGCCGGTTCCCGATATCAGCGACGTGCGGTTACCAAACCCTCTGGACCTGTCGCTGTTCGACAAGACCTGCTTCCTGAACAAGGGCGAAATCCGGTTCCACGCGGCAGGCTGACGATCCGGTCAGCCAGCCTTCATTGGGCCGCTGCCGGTAGATTCAGAGGCTGTGCAACCGATGCCGAACTGTGCTGCGCGCGCAATGCTTCGGCCGCCTGGCGAACCACTTCGGATATAAGCAGCAGCTGTTTGGCGATCGGGCTTGTCTTGCGCCAGATCATGCCGATCGTCCGCGATGGTTGGGGATTGGCGAAGTGGGCGATAGAGACTGCCGCGGAGCGCGTCTCCACCGGCACGGCCATTTCGGGGATCAAGGTGACGCCGACGCCGGCGCCGACCATCTGCACCAGGGTCGACAGCGAGCTGCCGTCCAGCAACTCGCGCGGCCGTGCCGAATGCATGTTGCAGAACGACAGCGCCTGATCGCGAAAACAATGGCCCTCCTCGAGCAGGAGCAGCCGCATCTCGCGCAGCATTTCGCGGTTGGGCACCGGCTTTCCCTCATCCTCGCCGGGCCGGACCAGCACGAAGTTCTCGGCAAACAGCACGATTTCCGTCAGCGAGGGTTCCGACACCGGCAAGGCAACGATGGCCGCATCGAGCCGGCCGTCGGCCAGTTCCTGGATCAGCTTCTGCGTCTGCGTTTCGCGCACGTGGATATCGAGCCCGTCATGCATGCGGGCGAGGTTGCCGATGATGGCAGGCAGAAGATAGGGTGCGATCGTCGGGATCACGCCGATGCGCAACCGTCCCACCAGCCGGTCGCGCGAGGCGCGGGCCAGATCCGTCAGCTCGTCCACCGAGCGCAGGATGTCGCGGACGCGCAAGGCGAATTCCTCGCCGAAATTGGTCAGCCGGACCTGGCGTGGGCCTCTTTGGAAAAGCGCCGTGCCAAGCGTTTCCTCCAACTCCCGGATCTGCACCGAGATGGCGGGCTGCGAGATGGCGCAGGCATCCGCCGCGCGTCCGAAATGGTTGTGCCGCGCCAGTGCCTCGAAATAACGCAACTGCTTCAGCGTCAGGTTTGTCATAATGTCATCTTATCGCTGTAATCAGGAAATCCAACTTAAATTAATCAGACGGCTTTGCTATACGAGTCGCAACGAAGATGAGGAGCAGCCGGGACCGCCTGGTGAGGCGCATGCCCGCAGCAACAGGACATCCAACATATTCGGTCGCGTATCGGGCATATGGTCATCGCGCCAGCCATGAAACGGACCGCCTCCAGGGACATTTCTATGTCCCTGTCACCCAGCAGTTGAACAGCTCAACACAGCCACGATCGGAGAAGAACATGGACGCACAGACCGATGATCCCAGCGCCGGCAAATGCCCCGTTGCACACGGATCCTCCAGCAGGAGCAACCGTGACTGGTGGCCCAACCAACTCGATCTTGGCGTTCTCCATCAGCAATCGAACCTTTCGGATCCGATGGGCGAAGAGTTCGACTATGCCGAGGAATTCAAGTCGCTCGATCTCGATGCGGTGATCAAGGACCTGCACCAGGTGATGACGGATTCGCAGGATTGGTGGCCGGCCGACTTCGGCCATTACGGGCCGCTGTTCATCCGCATGGCCTGGCACAGTGCCGGCACCTACCGCATCGGCGATGGCCGTGGTGGCGCCGGGGCAGGCCAGCAGCGTTTCGCACCGCTCAACAGCTGGCCGGACAATGCCAATCTCGACAAGGCGCGCCGGCTGCTGTGGCCGGTCAAGCAGAAATATGGCCGCAAGATTTCCTGGGCCGACCTTCTGATCCTCACCGGCAACGTCGCGCTGGAATCGATGGGTTTCAAGACCTTCGGCTTCGCCGGCGGCCGCGCTGACGTCTGGGAGCCCGAGCAGGACGTCGACTGGGGTTCGGAAACCAAGTGGCTCGACGACAAGCGCTATTCCGGCGACCGTGAACTTCGCGGCCATCTCGGCGCCGTGCAGATGGGGCTGATCTACGTCAATCCGGAAGGGCCGAACGGCACGCCGGATCCGCTGGCCTCGGCCCGCGACATTCGCGAGACCTTCGCCCGCATGGCCATGAATGACGAGGAGACCGTGGCGCTGATCGCCGGTGGTCACACCTTCGGCAAGACGCACGGTGCCGGCGATGCGTCGTTGGTTGGCGCGGAGCCAGAGGGCTCGATCATCGAGGCGCAAGGCCTCGGCTGGTCGAGCAAGCATGCTTCCGGCATTGCCGGCGACGCCATCACCTCGGGCCTCGAAGTGACCTGGACCACGACGCCGACCAAGTGGAGCAATAATTTCTTCGACAATCTGTTCGGCTTCGACTGGGAACTGACCAAGAGCCCGGCCGGCGCCCATCAGTGGACGCCAAGGGGTGGCGCCGGGGCCGGCACCGTTCCGGATGCGCACGATCCGTCAAAGCGCCGCGCGCCGGCGATGCTGACCACCGATCTCGCGCTGCGGGTAGATCCTGCCTACGAAAAGGTGTCGCGGCGCTTCCACGAGCATCCGGAGCAATTCGCCGACGCCTTCGCCCGCGCCTGGTACAAGCTGACCCATCGCGACATGGGTCCGGTCGCCCGCTATCTCGGCCCGCTCGTGCCGAAGGAAGAGCTGATCTGGCAGGATCCGATCCCGGCCATCGACCACGAGCTGGTCAGCGAGCAGGACATCGCCTCGCTGAAGGCGAAGATCCTGGCATCGGGCCTTTCAGTCTCCGAATTGGTCTCGACTGCGTGGGCCTCGGCCTCGACGTTCCGCAATTCCGACAAGCGCGGTGGCGCCAACGGGGCACGTATCCGACTGGCGCCGCAGAAGGATTGGGACGTCAACCAGCCGGCGGAACTGTCGAAGGTGCTTGCCAAGCTCGAAGCCATTCAGAAGGAGTTCAACGCGGGCAGCAAGAAAGTCTCTCTTGCCGACCTGATTGTGCTTGGCGGCGTTGCCGCGGTCGAGAAAGCCGCGAAGGACGGAGGCCATGAGGTGAAGGTGCCGTTCACGCCAGGCCGCATGGACGCCTCGCAGGAGCAAACGGACGTGCATTCCTTTGCCGCGCTCGAGCCAAAGGTCGACGGCTTCCGCAATTACGTCAGGGGCAAGCAGCCGATGTCGGTCGAGGCCATGCTGGTCGACCGGGCGCAGTTGCTGGCGTTGACCGCGCCGGAATTGACGGTGCTGGTCGGCGGTCTGCGCGTGCTCGGCGCCAATACCGGCGGATCGAAGCACGGCGTGTTCACCGACAGGCCGGGCACTTTGACCAACGACTTCTTCGTCAATCTGCTCAGCATGAACACGGTCTGGGATCCGGCCGCCGGCTCTGTTCCGGGTTCGGAAGAGGTGTACGAGGCGCGCGACCGCAAGACCAAGGCGGTCAGGTGGACCGGCACCCGTGCCGATCTGATCTTCGGCTCGCACGCCCAGTTGCGTGCGCTTGCCGAGGTCTATGGCTCCGCGGATGCAAGCCAGAAATTCGCCAGGGATTTCGTGGCGGCATGGACAAAGGTGATGAACGCCGACCGCTTCGACATCGCCTGACTTCGCATAAGGGTACTCCCGCGCGCCTGCGCCGGAGCTCCAGTCCTCCCAAGGACATAAGATCGGGGCCGCGTTTCCAGCGATGGAAACGCGGCCTTGTCGTAAGAGGCTGCTCCTTGGTGGACCGTGCCTTGCCGGGCAATGCTGCTATTTATCGGCGTAGCGTCTCCGCCGATGCACCATGATCGAAATCGTCAAACCCGCGCTTGAACATCTGCCATCCTACAAGGTGGCGCTCGAGCGCGGCTGGTCACCGGACAATGTGCGGCTGATGGAAGCGACGCGCGAGCAGCTCGCGGCCATCGAAAAGGATCCCGTGGCCTTTCTTGCCGACCTCGACAATCCCCAGGCCAAGGGCGGCCCGATCAGCTTGCCCGACGGCAAAAAAGTGCCGCGCCTGCCGGGCTTCCGCCGCTGGATCTGGGATGGCGAGGCGTCGGGCTCGATCGGCTTTCGCTGGCAGAAGGGCACGGCGGGACTGCCGCCGCATGTGCTCGGCCATATCGGCTATTCGGTGGTGCCGTGGAAGCGGCGGCGCGGCTACGCCACCGAGGCGCTGCGGCTGATGCTGGACGAGGCGAGGGCGGTCGGCCTGGCTCACGTCGAGATCACCGCCAAGCCGGGCAATCCGGCCTCGCACAAGGTGATCCTGGCCAATGGCGGCAAGCTCGTCGAACGCTTCTTCGAGGACGCCGCCTATGGCGGGGCGGAAAGCTTGCGGTTCCGGATCGAGCTGTAGGATGTGTCTCAACCATGCTCATCGGCGCACAGCGCATGATCCGACAGCGCGCGGATGACGTAGCAGTCGCCGACCGTCTGGCCATTGCAGCACGTGGCGATGCGTTCGAGCTCGGCCTCGAGTCGCTTCAACTGGGCAATCTTTTCCCGCACCGAGATCAGTTGCTCCTCGGCGATCTTGTCGGCGTGGCCGCAGGGCTGCTCGGGGTGGCCGCTCAAGTCGATCAGGGAGCGGATGTCGTCGACGGCGAAGCCGAGGTCGCGGGCGTGGCGGATGAAGGCCAACCGCTCCAGCTCCTGCCTGGAATAGCGGCGCTGGTTGCCTTCCGAACGCTCGGGCGCGGCGACAAGGCCCATCTGCTCATAATAGCGGATTGTCGGCACCTTGACCCCGGTGCGACGCGAGAGATCACCGATCGAAAACATGAAATTTTCCCTTGAAGCTCTAGTGACTAGAGCAATTATAGTGCCTGACATCAGCATTCAAGACCCATGCGGCGACGCCGCGCGGGCAAGACAGGCAGGTAATGTGATGACGACGCCGCTCAAGCAGGAAACGATCGGGCAGACACGGTTCAAGATCGGCGGCATGGACTGCGCCTCTTGCGCGGCCAAGATCGATACGGCGGTGCGTCGTCTCGACGGCGTCGCCGATGTCTCGGTTTCGGTGACCGGCGCCAGCATGACGGTCAGCCACAGCGGTTGGCTCAACGACGACAAGGTGCTGCGGCAGGTGGCGCGGCTGGGCTACGGCATCGTCAAGGCGGAAGGCGGGGCCGATGGGCGTGCTTCAGTGGCCAAGGATCATGATCATGCTGATCATGATCACAGCGATGCGGCGCCGGGGCAGGCGTGGTGGCGCTCCCGCCGTGCCGTGCTGACGCTGGCCTGCGCGGCAGCGCTTCTCGCCGCCTACGGCATCGGCCATCTTCTTCCTGCGGCCGAGCGCTGGGTCTTCCTTGCCGCCCTGCTGGTCGGCCTAGTGCCGATCGCACGGCGAGCGCTGATGGCGGCATTGGCCGGCACGCCGTTCTCGATCGAGATGCTGATGACCATCGCGGCGATAGGCGCCGTGATGATCGGGGCTACGGAAGAAGCCGCCGCCGTGGTGGTGCTGTTCCTGATCGGTGAACTTCTGGAAGGTGTCGCAGCCGGCCGGGCGCGGGCGAGCATCCAGGGACTTGCCGATCTGGTGCCGAAGACGGCCTTGGTCGAACGCGCGAGCGGCACATCGGAAGTTCCTGCCGAACAGCTCGGCGTCGGCGACATCATCCTGGTGCGGCCGGGCGACCGCATTCCGGCCGATGGCGAGATCATCGAGGGGTCGAGCGAAATCGACGAGGCGCCGGTGACCGGCGAGAGCACGCCCAAGCGCAAGGGCGTTGCGGACGTCGTCTTTGCCGGCACGATCAGCACCGACGGCGTGCTCAAGGTGCGGGTGACGGCTGCCGCGTCTGACAACACCATCGCCCGGGTCGTGCGGCTTGTGGAGGAGGCGCAGGAAGCCAAGGCGCCGACTGAACGCTTCATCGACCGCTTCTCAAGATACTACACCCCGGCGGTGCTGGCGGTCGGCGCGCTGGTTGCCCTGTTGCCGCCGCTGCTCATTGGCGGCGACTGGAACGAATGGATCTACAAGGGCCTGGCGATCCTGCTGATCGGCTGCCCCTGCGCGCTGGTCATCTCGACGCCGGCGGCAATCGCCGCGGGCCTTGCGGCCGGGGCGAGGCGCGGCCTGTTGATGAAGGGCGGCGCGGTGCTGGAAGGCTTTCGCCGGATCACGGCGGTCGCCTTCGACAAGACCGGCACGCTGACGGCAGGCAAGCCCGTGGTCACCGACATTGTGGCGTATGGAAGGGATGAACGCACCGTGCTGGCGCTGGCGGCAGCGCTGGAGCAGGGCTCCAGCCATCCGTTGGCGATGGCGATCCTGGACCGGGCCAAGGCCGACAAGGCACCGGTGCCGCCGGCTCTGGCGGCCAAGGCGATCTCGGGCAAAGGTGTCGAGGGCAGCGTCGGTGGCGTCGCCGTCTTCCTCGGCTCCGGTCCGGCGGCGGGCGAACGCGCCGACATGACGCAAGTGCAGCGCCTTGCCGTCGACAGCCTCAACGGGCAGGGCAAGACCGTCTCGGTGCTGGTCGCCGACGGCGTGGTGGCAGGGCTGATCGCCATGCGTGACGTGCCGCGACCGGATGCGGCGGCCGGCATTGCGGCGCTGAAGGCCGAAGGCATCCGCACGATCATGCTGACCGGCGACAATCGCCGCACGGCGCAAGCCATTGCCGCTTCGCTCGGCATCGAGGCGCGGGCGGAGCTGTTGCCTCAGGACAAGCAGCGCATCATCGGCGAATTGCAACGCGAAGGGCTCAAGGTCGCCAAGATCGGTGACGGCATCAACGACGCGCCGGCGCTCGCCGCCGCCGACATCGGCATCGCCATGGGTGGCGGCACCGATGTGGCGCTGGAGACCGCGGACGCGGCGATCCTGCATGGCCGGGTCATGGACGTCGTGCGCATGGTAAAACTGTCGCGGGCGGTGATGGCCAATATCGGCCAGAACATCACCGTGGCGCTCGGGCTGAAGGCGGTGTTCCTGGTCACCACCATTGCCGGCATCACCGGCCTTTGGCCGGCGATCCTGGCCGACACCGGCGCCACCGTGCTGGTCACCGCCAACGCCATGCGCCTGCTGCGCTGGCGCGGGTGAAGTGTTTTTGGTTGATCACGATCTTTTCGGAAAACCGGCGTCCCCTTTTCCGGATCGTGACCTACTCCGCTGGGGCCGTCAGCGGCGGCGTGGCGTTGCTGCGCCCTTCCCAGACATAGGAGGCGAGCGCCACCGCGATAGCGACCAGCATGGCGATGGCGCCCAGCAGCGGCAGGCTGCGGTAGCCATAGCCGCTGTTCAGCATCGCGGCGCCCAACGACGCGGCCAGCGCGATGCCGACATTGAAGCCGGACGGAATGAGCGACGAGGCGAGGTTTGAGGCGTCCGCCGTCCAGGCCAGGATGCGGGTCTGGATCGGTGTGCCGATGGCGAAGTTGAGGCCGCCCCAGACGACGATCGCCACAACCATCGGCAAGGGATAGGGGCTGACGGCGTAGATGACGGCCAGCGTCACCGCCTGCAGGGCCAGCATGGTGATCAATGACGGCATCAGCTTCCAGTCGGAGAGCTTGCCGCCGAGGAAGACGCCGAGCGTTGCGCCAACGCCATTGAGCAGCAGCACCCACGGCACCAGGTTCTCGTCGAGCCCGGTGACCTCCAGCAGTGTCGGGGTGATGTAGGTGAACAGGCCGAACTGGCCGATCATCAGCATCAGCATCAGGATCAGCGAGGTCCAGACCTGCTGGCGGGCCAGCACACGGACCTCGCGGGCGAAACCGGCGGGCCTGACCGACGATCCGGTGGTGCGCGGCAACAGGGCTGCCATGGCCAGCGTTGCCGCCACGCCGAGCGCGCACATCACCCAGAAGGTCGCGCGCCAGCCCCAGATGTTGCCGATCGCGGTGCCCGCCGGCACGCCGATGACGTTGGAGACGGTGAGGCCGGACAGGATGACGGCGACAGCCATGCCGCGCTGGTCCTCGCGCACGAGACCGACGGCGACGACCATGGCAACGCCGAAATAGGCGCCATGCGCGACCGCCACGGCAATGCGCAACAGTAGCATCGAGGTGAAGTCGGGCGCCAGCGCGCAAGCCGCCTGGCCGATGGTGAAGGCGATGGCGAGGCCGAGCAGCAGGCTCTTGCGTGACAGCGACTTGGTGGCGAGCGCCAGCAGCGGGCCGCCGATGGCGATGCCGCCTGCATAGCCGGAGACGAGGTAGCCGGCCGAGGGGACCGAAACGCCAAGACCTTGCGCCACCTGCGGCAGCACGCCGGCAATGACGAATTCGGTGGTGCCGAAGGCAAAAGCGGCAATGAACAGGGCTATGAGCGGAAGCGACATGGCAAGGCCTTAGCTGGAACGGCCTCAAACCACGGATGGGCTTTGCGGGCAATGAAGAAATTTTTGTCGCGAGTTTAGGTTTTCTTCAGTGAGCGAGGCGGTGAAGCGCCAATCTCCCCCACGAGGGGGGAGCTCGGCTGCTTCTCAGCTCGCCTTCAACCGCGACCCAGTGAGCAGACCGCGCTCTTCGAGCACCGGATAAGCCATCGAGGCCAGCAGCGAATTGATCTGCTTCAGGTCGCGGATGGTATCGAGATGAATCGAACTGGTCTCGACGCTTTTGGCGGTGCCGTCGCGCAGCCGCACGAAATGGCTGGCGCTGGTTTCCTTCTCGCGGTCACGCAGCTGGTCCTTTTCCAGCACCAACTGGCGGGCAGTCTCGGGATCGCGCGACACCAGCACATTGAAGGCAAGCCGCGCATTGGCCAGCACCGAGCCATGGAAGGCGCACAGCTCGGCCCAGCCCTCGTCGGTGAATTCCAACCCGCGCTCGAATTTCTTCTTCACATGCACCAGCATGTTGCGCACGATGATGTCGCCGACCTGCTCGAGCTTGACGCAGGCGCCGATCAGTTCCTGGCAGCGCAGCGCTTCGTCCTCGGTCAGCGGGTTCCTGGTCAACTTGGCGAGGTAGAGCTTGATCGCGGCGTGCTTGCGGTCGACGCGGTCGTCGAGTGCGGCCAGCGCCTTGATCTTGTCGGCATCGGCACTTTCATAGAGTTCGATGATGCGCTTGAGCATGATCTCGATCGTCTCGCAGACCCGCACCACCTCGCGGGTGGCATTGGCCAGCGCCTGGCTCGGCACGTCGAGCGCGCTTTCGTTGAGCGCGGACAGTTCGACGACGTCAAGCGAGGCGGCCGGCACCGGCTTGGTGCCAAGTGCGACGATCTTCTCCGAAGCGCGGTAGACGAACCCTGCCAGCGGCAGGCCGGCGAGCAGGATCAGCACGTTGAACAGGATGTGGGCATTGACGATCTGGTCCGCCGCCGTCGAACCGAGAAAGGCGAAGTGCGGCCTGAAGATCATGACCAGGATCAGCATGACCAGCGAGCCAAGCCCGCGCATCAGGAGGTTGCCGATCGGCACGACGCGCACTTCGGGGCTCGACGAGCGGGTCAGCATCGGCGCGATGATCGAGGAGCCGAGGTTGACGCCAAGGATGAGAACGACGCCGAGTTCGGGCGTGATCAGGCCGCGGCCTGCCAGCGTCGCCATCAACAGCACCGCCGCGATGCTCGATTGGAACAGCCAGGTGATCAGCGCCGCCAGCAGATAGGCGGTGATGGAATCGGTCGAGAAGTAGTTGATGATGACCGGCATGAGCTGGCTGTTGCGCAGCGGCTCAGACGCCTGGCCGATCATCTCCAGCGACAGGATCAAAAGGCCGATGCCGACCAGAATGCGGCCGGTCTGGCGCCAGTCGCGCCGCTCGGTGGCCATGAACATGACCGTGCCGGTGATCAGGCACAGCGGCACCAGCAAGGTGAGGTCGAAGGTCAGCAGCTTGACCACCAGCGCAGAGCCGATCTCGGCGCCGCGCACTGCCAATTGGCCCGCGGCGCCCGAGACGATGCCAGAGCCGGCGAAGGAGCCGACCAGCAGCGTGACGGCTGTGGAACTCTGCAGGGCGATGGCAAGGCCGGTGCCGGCCAGCACCGCCATGATCGGATTGCGCATGGTGGCGCGCAGGCGGTGGCGCAGCACGTCGCCATAGGCGCGTTCAACGCCGGTCTTCACCATGCGGGTGGCAAACAGCATCAGCGCCACGGCGCCGGCCAGATGCAGAAGGACGACGGACCCGCTCATTTCGCCCCCCGCATGCAAACAGGATGCGCGTCCTGTTTGGCGTGGCGATCAGAAGGGAAAACGAGGGTACGAATCATGTTCATGGCGGTGACTTATAATAACTCGAATATTTTAGCCGGATAATAAAATCTTGTCGATTTCAAGGGCCGTTGCAGCGCGACGGGCGGTGTCGGAAAATGGACGGACGCGCAAATGGTTGCATTGCGGGGCGGGCTCGAAGCAACGGATAGGCAGAGTTAGCAGCGCGACCGGCTCCTGCCTTTGCGATTATGTTCAGCTCTATTGGGTAAATAAAGGAAATCATTACACAATTGTAATGCAGGCGTTCAGCTTCGGTTCATCGGTGGCCCGCTATTCCTCTGGCATCGACAACCAAGGAGACTTCTTTTGAAACGCATTGTCCTTTCCGCACTCGCTTTCTCGATGCTGGCCGCTACGTCGCTCACCGGCCAAGCCGCACCGCTGAATGCACCGAACGCTCCGCAGTCGAATTACAGCCAGGTCGACTGGCAAAAGCCCACCAACAGGGATGTCAAGAAGCGCTTCATCCAGAAGCGCGTCATCCATAGGAAGGTCATCGTGAAGCGCAACAACTGGCGCAACGGCCATAAATATTCAGGCTGGAGACAGCACCAGCCGATCCGCGACTACGGCCGCTACGGCCTGCATCGTCCCGGCCGCGGCCAGGAATGGATCCGCGTCGGCAACGACTATGTGTTGGTCGGTGTGCTCTCCGGCGTCATTTTCGGCGCGCTTGCCGCGCATTAAGCGGTCCCCAGGCGGATATTGGAAAGAGGCGGCCCGCAACGGCCGCCTCTTTTGCCTGTGGAAACCGGGTATGGCCCGCATTAAGGGTCGTCGGATTTCGCGGGTATGATTATATAATCGGGAAACGAGTTCCCCGATGCGCTTTCCACCCGCCTTCCTCGACGAGATACGCGACCGCGTGCCGATTTCATCGGTTATCGGCCAGCGCGTTGCGTGGGACAGGAAGAAAACCAACGCGCCGCGCGGCGACTATTGGGCCTGTTGTCCGTTCCACGGCGAGAAGAGCCCCTCCTTCCACTGCGAGGACAAAAAGGGCCGCTACCATTGTTTCGGTTGCTCGGTCTCGGGCGATCATTTCAAGTTCCTCACCGAACTCGACGGGATGAGCTTTCCCGAAGCGGTCGAAAAGATCGCCGATATGGCCGGCGTGCCGATGCCGGTTCGCGATGCGCAGGAGGAGCGGCGCGAAAAGGAACGCGCCAGCCTGACCGACGTCATGGAGATGGCGACCGCCTTCTTCCAGGAACGGCTGCAGGGGCCGGAAGGCGCCAAAGCCCGCGCCTATCTCAGAGACCGCGGGCTGACGCCGGCGACGCAGCAATCGTTCCGGCTCGGTTTTGCGCCCGACAGCCGCAATGCGCTGAAGGAGCATCTCGCCGCCAAGGGCGTGCCCAAGGCCGACATCGAGGCTTGTGGACTGGTGCGCCACGGCGACGACATCCCGGTTTCCTATGACTGGTTCCGCGACCGCATCATGTTCCCGATTCCGGATTCCCGGGGCAAGATCATCGCGTTCGGCGGCCGTGCGCTGCAGCCGGACGCGCTGGCCAAATACATGAACTCGCCTGACACCGAACTCTTCCACAAGGGCAATGTGCTCTATAATTTCGCCCGCGCCCGCAAGGCCTTGGCCAAGGGCGGCACGGTCATCGCCGTCGAAGGCTATATGGACGTCATCGCACTGGCGCAGGCCGGCTTCGAGAACGTCGTGGCGCCGCTCGGCACCGCGCTTACCGAGAACCAGCTCGAACTGCTCTGGCGCATGGCGCCGGAGCCGATGCTGTGCTTCGACGGCGACAAGGCCGGGCTGAAGGCAGCGTGGCGGGCCGCCGATATGGCGCTGCCGTCTGTGCAGGCCGGGCGCTCGGCGCGCTTCGCGCTGCTGCCGGAAGGCAAGGATCCCGATGATCTGGTCAAGGCCGAAGGACCGGATGCGTTTCGTCGCGTTCTGGCCGAGGCGCGGCCGCTGGTCGACCTTTTATGGATGCGTGAGACGGCGGGCGGCGTCTTCGATACGCCGGAGCGGCGGGCCGAGCTCGAGAAGACGCTGCGCGAACTGACCAGCCGCATCCGCGACGAAAGCCTGCGCTACCACTACCAGCAGGAGATGCGCGAGCGTGTGCTGAGCTTCTTCGGCTCGCAGCGCGGCACCAGGCAAAGTCGGCAAGACTGGAAACAGGGCCAAGGCAAGACGGCCGCGCCCGGCGGGCAGTTCGCCAAGGCCGGCAGCGGCCGCATGGCGATCACCGAAAGCCTCGGCCAGTCGGCTTTGGTCAAACGCGGCGGCGAAGGGATGTCGGTGCGCGAGGCGACGATCATCGTCGCATTGGTCAACCATCCGGCGCTGATCGACGAGAATTTCGCTCATATCGAGTTCCTCGATCTCGCCAACTCCGATCTGAGGCGGCTGCATGGAGCGATTCTCGACGCGATGGCGCACGACATGGCCAATGACCGGCAGGCGGTGATTGCGACGATCGAACGCGCCGGCTGCGCCGAGATCTGGGAGCGGGCCGTCGGGCTGATCCGGCGGATGCGGCAATGGCCGGCGCTGGAGACCGCCGCCCTTGAAGATGCCCGCGATGCTTTCAGCCAGGCGCTGCACTTGCAGCGCAGCGCGCGCACCTTACATAAGGAGCTGAAACAGGCGGAAGCGGCGCTCGCCACCGATCCCACAGACGAAAACTATCGGCATCTGATCGAAATTCAGGCGCAATTCCAGGATGTGCAGGCCACGGAAGCGCTAATCGAAGGGTTTGGCGTCTCCTCGGGCAGGGCGGGGCGAGCTTAGTTGGAAGCGAGTGAATTGAGAAAGCGTCGTTGCGCGTCCAAATGGCGCGTAACGGGCTAAGTCGGGTAATTGATTCGCTTTTTTCATGCGAATCATGCGAGAGGCGCTTGACCTTCTGGCAGATTGGCGGAATCAGGACGATTCGAAACGTTAACCCGAACCCGCGTCGACGGGAAATAAGCGATGTGAGGTACTGGTCACTGGACAGGCAGCCCGCCTGCCACAGATATCAGGGTTAATCTGGACTTAATGCATGTCGCCCAAAAGGGGAAACCCGATTTGGGCAACGACATACACAAACGAAACGAGTTGATGCAGTTACTGGCCCGGTGAAGCGCGTTTCATAAGCGAGCGCATCCGATTTGACTGGTCCGACAGCTTACGCGGCTTTGAAGTTCGGCCGCTAGGAGAAGATAAAGACTATGGCGACAAAGGAAAAGGAAGAGGTCGAAACCGAACGCGAAGGCGCCACCGATGGCCCTCTGCTCGACCTTTCCGATGATGCTGTCAAGAAGATGATCAAGGCCGCCAAGAAGCGCGGCTATGTCACCATGGACGAGCTGAATTCGGTGCTGCCCTCGGAGGAAGTGACCTCCGAGCAGATCGAGGACACGATGGCGATGCTGTCCGACATGGGCATCAACGTGGTCGAGGACGACGAGCAGGGCGAGGAGCCCGAGGCCACCGACACCGCGGCCGATGCCGAGGAAGACGCCAACGAGCTGGCCGAGCAGACCGGCACCGCGGTCGCCGCCACCACCACCAAGAAAGAACCGACCGATCGCACCGACGATCCGGTGCGCATGTATCTGCGCGAGATGGGCTCGGTGGAGCTCTTGTCGCGCGAGGGCGAAATTGCCATCGCCAAGCGCATCGAGGCCGGCCGCGAGACGATGATCGCCGGCCTGTGCGAAAGCCCGCTGACTTTCCAGGCCATCATCATCTGGCGCGATGAACTCAACGAATCCAAGATCCTGCTGCGCGAGATCATCGATCTCGAAGCCACCTATGCTGGCCCCGAGGCCAAGCAGGCGCCGGTGGTCGAGCGCGTCGAGGAAGCCAAGGTCGAGGACAAGCCGCGCCGTTCGCGCGACGACGAAGACGACATCACCAATGTCGGCGCCGATACGCGTGGGCTGACGGATGACGACGACGAAGACGAGGACGAAGCCAGCCTGTCGCTGGCCGCGATGGAAGCGGAACTCCGCCCGCAGGTGATGGAGACGCTCGACGTTATCGCCGACACCTACAAAAAGCTGCGCAAGCTGCAGGACCAGCAGGTCGAGAACCGTCTGGCCGCCGCCGGCACGCTGTCGCCCAGCCAGGACCGCCGGCTGAAGGAGCTCAAGGACCAGCTGATCAAGGCGGTGAAGTCGCTGTCGCTCAACACGGCGCGCATCGAGGCGCTGGTCGAGCAGCTCTACGACATCAACAAGCGCCTGGTGCAGAACGAAGGCAAGCTGCTCAGGCTGGCCGAAAGCTACGGCGTGCGCCGCGAAGAGTTCCTGAAGGAATATCAGGGTTCCGAGCTCGACCCGAACTGGACGCGCTCGATCGGCAATCTGACATCGCGCGGCTGGAAGGAATTCACCAAGAACGAGAAGGATGCGATCAAGGACCTGCGCGCCGAGATCCAGAACCTCGCCACCGAAACGGCGATCTCGATCCTGGAATTCCGCAAGATCGTCAACCAGGTGCAGAAGGGCGAGCGCGAAGCGGCGATCGCCAAGAAGGAAATGGTCGAAGCCAATCTGCGCCTCGTCATCTCCATCGCCAAGAAGTACACCAATCGCGGCCTGCAGTTCCTCGACCTGATCCAGGAAGGCAATATCGGCCTGATGAAGGCGGTCGATAAGTTCGAATATCGCCGCGGCTACAAGTTCTCGACCTACGCGACATGGTGGATCCGACAGGCGATCACGCGTTCGATCGCCGATCAGGCGCGTACCATCCGCATTCCGGTGCACATGATCGAGACGATCAACAAGATCGTGCGCACCTCGCGCCAGATGCTGCACGAGATCGGCCGCGAGCCGACGCCGGAGGAACTGGCCGAAAAGCTTGCCATGCCGCTCGAAAAGGTGCGCAAGGTCTTGAAGATCGCCAAGGAGCCGATCTCGCTCGAAACGCCGGTCGGCGACGAGGAGGATTCGCATCTGGGCGATTTCATCGAGGACAAAATGGCGATCCTGCCGATCGACGCGGCGATCCAGGCCAATCTGCGCGAGACCACCACGCGCGTGCTGGCCTCGCTGACGCCGCGCGAGGAGCGTGTGCTCAGAATGCGCTTCGGTATCGGCATGAACACCGACCACACGCTGGAAGAAGTCGGCCAGCAGTTCTCTGTCACCCGCGAGCGCATTCGTCAGATCGAAGCCAAGGCGCTGCGCAAGCTCAAGCACCCGAGCAGGTCGCGCAAGCTGCGCAGCTTCCTGGATAGCTGAGACTTACCGATGCAAAGAGTTCAAGGGCGCCGATGGCGCCCTTTTTTGTTGTGGGACGCACTCTTGCGGGCGAGGCCCTTCGGGAGGATAATTTCGGTGTCGGATGCATTTTCTGGGCGACAACCCGGATGCCCGCCCCGGCGAAGCCGCCGTGCTCCGTGGCCCCGGAGGGAGGTGTGCCATGACAAGCTACATCGTGCTGATGAACTGGACGGAGCAAGGTGCCAGGAACGTACGCGAGTCACCGAAGCGGCTCGACGCCGCCAGGAGGCAACTGGGAGACATGGGCGGATCGTTCAAGGGGTTCTACCTGACCATGGGCGAATACGATATGGTGGCTGTGGTCGAAGCCCCCGACGACGCGGTGCTGGCGCGCTTCTCGCTGATGCTGGCGGCAGCGGGCAATGTCAGGACGCGGACGCTGAAGGCCTTTCCCGAATTAGCCTACCGCGAGATCATCACCTCGCTCGGGTGAAGGAATCGGCAGGGTTTCTCGAAGTCGCTGGTTGGTGCCGGCCTGGTGGCGCTTTGCCGCAAGACGGGGCGCTTCGCCGTGATAGAATGCGGCCGGGGAGATCGCGATGAAGAAGGTTTCGATATTGGTCGCCAGCTTTGCCGCTTTGTCGTCGCTGCCGTTTTCCGCCGGCGCCGGCGCGCAAAAACCGGTCGGCATGGCCAATCCGGCGTCCGTCCATTGTGGCGAGATCGGCGGGCGCCTGGTGATCAGGAAGGATAAGGCCGGTAATGAATATGGATTCTGCGGCTTGCCCAATGGGCGCCTTTGCGAGGAGTGGGCGCTGTTTCGCGACTACAAGTGCGTCGGGCCGAAGGCTGCCATGCGCCGCAAGTGACACACCTGCCATCATAGGGTGAGATCATGTCCGAACCGCATTCCCATTCGCATCTGTGGCCCGGCGTGCCACTCGCGCTTGGCTCGGCCGCCCTGTTCGGGGCGACGCCGCCGCTCAGCAAACTGCTGCTCAATGGCGTCAATCCCTTCATGCTGGCCGGGCTGCTCTATCTCGGTGCCGGTCTCGGGCTGGCTCTGTACCGCCTGCTTCGGGGCAGGCAGGCCGCGGCCGGGGAGGCGCAACTGACCGCTGGGGATATTCCCTGGCTGGCGCTGGCGATCGGCATGGGCGGCATCATCGCGCCGGTGCTGCTGATGTTCGGCTTGACCCTCAACACGGCGTCCAGTTCGGCGCTGCTGCTCAACCTGGAAGGGCTGGCGACGATGGTGATCGCCTGGCTCGTCTATCGCGAGAATGTCGACCGGCGCCTGCTTTTCGGCGCGTTCGCCATTCTGGCGGGCGCCGTTCTTCTGTCGTGGCAAGGTGAGGGCGTCGCCTTCAACCGTGGCGCCCTGCTGGTGGCGGGGGCTTGTCTGGCCTGGGGTATTGACAACAATTTCACGCGCAGGATCTCCGCCACCGACCCGGTGGTGATCGCGATGCTCAAAGGGCTGGTGGCGGGTGTCGTCAATGTCGGGCTGGCGCTTGCCGGCGGTGCTTTGTTTCCCCCGGGGTCGGTCATTGCAGCGACCGCGGCAGTCGGTTTCTTCGGCATCGGGGTCAGCCTGGTGATGTTCATCGTGGCGCTGCGTCATCTGGGTACCGCCCGGACAGGGGCCTATTACTCGCTCGCTCCCTTCATCGGCGCGCTGCTGGCAATCGCCATCCTGGGTGACGCCGTCACGCTCAAGCTTGCGGCCGCCGGACTTCTGATGGGTGTTGGCCTGTGGCTGCATCTGTCGGAGCGCCATGAGCATGAGCACGACCATGAGGAACTGGAGCATGAGCACAGCCATGTGCATGACGAGCACCACCAGCACCATCATGACGGGCCGGTGAGCGAGCCGCATTCGCATTGGCACCGGCATGCCCCAATGCGACACCGGCATCCGCATTATCCCGACCTGCACCACAGGCATGGCCACGGATAAATGCTGACCGTCTGGTACAACACGCGCTGCCCGGTCTGCGATGCCGGTATCAGCAGGCAGAAGCGGCGGCTGATCGAAGCGGTCAAGGCCGGGCGGATCGAGTTCCGAGACATCAATTTTGAACCGGCAGCGCTTGCCGGACATGGCGCGTCGCTTGAGGATATCCGCCGCCGGCTGCACGCCACCGACGCGGCGGGCAGGCTGCTGGTCGGGGCCGACGTTGCCATCGCCGTGTGGAAGGTCACGCCGGGCGAGGGCTGGCTGGCGATGGTGTTCGGCAATCCGGTTGTCTTGCCGCTGACACGCTTTGCCTATGATCGTTTCGCCGACCTTCTCTATGCCTGGAACCGGCGCAAGGGTCGCTGGTAGCGGTTCGTCATTGATGACCGCAGGGCAAAAGGTCCGGAGGACATCTCCGGACCTTTTTTCGTGCGAGTTATCGGCTGGCCGGCTCGCAGAGCGCGCCGACGATGCGGCGTACCACGGGCAGCACCAGCAGCAGCGTCGGAAACGCCACCAGCCAGGACGGGCCCCAGGCGGTCAGCCAGATGGACGGCAGCTCGGGGTGGAAGCCAAGGCTTTTCAGTGTCGAGATGAACGAGACGATGAAGGTCATCAACAGCGACAGCACCAGCGGGCTAAGAACAGCGGCATAGCGCGCAGGCAGCTTCCTGCGCTGATGTCTTGCAGTCATTTTGAGAGTTTCCCTGAAGTATCCGGTCCGTCACTTTTGGCATCCATTCGCCGTTGACCGGCAAAATTGCCCGGAAAGACCGGGGTTGGATGCGTTGCTTGACGTCAGACGCTTACGGAGCAGCCGAGGCGCTCGCGGGCCTTCTAGCGGTACGTTCCGGTGAAAGCAAGCCTCTGGCGCCGCATTCAGATACATCGTAAGATATATCTTGACTCTCTCGATCGGCTTGCATAATTAAGATATATCGTAAGATACAACTCAAGGAGCATCAATGCACAAACATTTTGGGAACAATCATTTCGGCGAGCGCATGTTCATGCACATGGCCGGCAAATTCGGCGGCAAATTTGGTGGCAGAGGGGGCGGCGGTTTTGGCCCGTTCGGGCACGGCGGTCGCGGTGGCGGGCGGGGCGGCCCGGGCGACATGTTCCGCGCCGGGCGCATGTTGGCCGACGGCGACCTCAAGCTGATCACGCTGTCGCTGCTGGCCGAGGCCCCGCGCCACGGCTACGACATCATCAAGGCGTTGGAGGAACGCACCAGCGGCATCTACAGCCCGAGCCCCGGCGTGGTCTACCCGACGCTGACCTTCCTGGAAGAGGCCGGCTATGCCGCCTCCGCCGCCGACGGCAACAAGAAGGTGTTTTCGATCACCGAAGCTGGCCAGGCGCATCTCGCCGACAACCGCGAGATGATCGATGGCGTGCTCGACCATCTCGAGCGCTTCGGCCGCAAAATGGCCAAGGCGCGCGACTGGTTCGGCTGGAACGACGAGAGCGAAGAGGGCGGGCGTCGTGGCGGCCGGGGTGGCCGCGGGGATCGTTCGGAAGCGCGCGACGAATTCCGCGCAGTCCGCCACCGGCTGCGCGCGGCTCTGGGTGACTTCGTCGACGCCCCGGCCGACAAGCAGGCCGAGGCGATCGCCATCCTCGAAGCCGCCGCCGAGGCTCTGGAAGCGCTGTCGCACAAGTAAGCTCGTCCAGCCGACCGGACGCAGCCCTTGCCCGCTGGGCCAAGGACCGATAGTGAAATTCATCCCGCGTCACTCTACATGGTGCGGGATGAATGCTGTTGGAGGAAGCCCGATGTCTTTTCTGAAGCGTCTTTTCGGCGGTGGCGCCAGCGGAGCCGAAACGGCTGGGCCAACGAGCGCAGCGCCGGCCAAGCAGGTCGAGCACAAGGGCTTCCTGATCAGCGCCACGCCCTATAAGGCGGATGGCCAGTACCAGACGTGCGGCGTCGTCTCCAAGGAGATCGACGGCGTGGTGAAGGAACACAAATTCATCCGCGCCGACCGCTTCGCCGGGCTCGACGACGCCGTCGACATCTCGATCAAGAAGGGCATCCAACTGGTCGACGAGCAGGGCGACCGGATTTTTGGGTAGATCACCGCCAGCAGGTCACTGCCTAACCATGCGGGCCTTTGCGCCACGATGGACCTCTCGGTCCGGGTTGACGTACGACCGCCGGCGATCAACTCGTCCTGGTGGGATCAATCGTCATCAGGCGGGTCCTGGCCTCGATCAGATGCCTTCTCGCGGCCCTTATCCGGCCGCACAATGCCAAGTTAAGAGCGACGCCGCCTTCCTCGTCCAGCAAGTCATTCGCGCGCTTTAGAGAGCGCTCGGCTCTCCTTATGCGCAGTCTGGCGTTGGCCGCTTCGATGCTGTGAATTTCAATCATTGTGCCGCGTCCTTTGCGGTTCCGGTCCCTTCATGGACTAAACCGCCGCTGATCCTATTGGTTCCGGCGCTGTGATTATGGCTGCGGTTTCGGCTATTTCGTTGTGGTGTTGAATTCACGGTTTGCCGCATAATCGATAACGAAGGTGCCCTCGGGAGCGCGAACGCCTTGCCTCACATTTGAGATGGTCACCGTCGTGGTAAGTCCCTTCTCGTCGGTGAGGCTCCATCTGCGCAGATCTAGCGATTTTCTGTCGAACACCATGGAGATGTTCGAATTGCCGAAAGCCGATCTGTCGGCCAGCTTGACGGTTACTTGAGCGCCGTCTTCTCTGATGCTTTTGACGCGACTGCCGGAGAAGTCGACCTTGTTGTCGAGCAGCAGCTTAAGCGGCGTCTTCGAGAGAGCATAAAGCCGCGATGTCTTCAGTCTCCTGTTATAAACCACCAGGGATTTGCCATCCGCGATCACGCTGACCCCAGATTGGCCTGCATAGTTGAACCGGATCTTGCCTGGGCGTTGGAGAAAAAACCTGCCGTGTTTTCTTTCCGCTTTCGGGCCTGATTGCACGAAATCCCCTGACATGGATTTCACCGATGAGAAGTGATCGGCAATCGTCTTTGCTTCAACCGGCGCGGCCGAAGCCCCGGCATTCACCGCGGCAACGCCGATAACGGCACACAAGAAACCCAGCAGCTTTTTGATCCGATAGGCCATTCGATTAACCCCCAGCAAACGCGTGATCGAAGGAGATCACGCGTTGAGATCAGTAGCCGTTCGGGCACCGCGCGACGTAAACCCGGCCGTACCGATCGCGATATCTGCACTGGCCGGCTTCGCTGGCGTGGCCGATGACGGCCCCTGCTATCGCACCAACCGCACCGCCAACAACCGCCCCTTCCACAGGGTCTCCGGCCACCGCGGCGCCTACGGCCGCGCCACCCAAGCCGCCGACGGCGGCGCCTTGTTCGGTACGGGAGCACGCCGAGAGCGGAATGAGCAGGCTCAAAATGAGCAGCGTCTTTTTCATTGGTTCTCTCCTGGGGCTACTATTAGCCAAAGCTTAAATGCTCAAGAGAGCTTTTCGATCCATCGACCGTTGCCTGCCATTCAAGCCTGGCCGTGGCGGAGCCACGCGCCTTCGGCTCAAATGCCTGCGATCGCCAAAAGCCAGGCCAGGATGTCGAGCAGCAGAAACAGCAGCGCAATCTGCAGCGCCACCCGCAGCCGCTGGATAATTCGCCAGTTGCCGGCCATGTCCGCCTTGATGCGAAGGGCAAGCGCGCGGCGCATGGCCGACATCGTCGTCGGCCTGTCGCCGTCGACATATTGATCAAGCAGCTCTTCCGGATCGAAGCGGAATGTATATTGGTGGTAGGGCCAAAGCATGAAGACGATCAACCCGCCGATGCCGAACAGCAGGGCCACCGCGGTCCAGTCCCAGAGCCCAAGCCCATTGGAAAGGGCCGCACCGCCGAGCAATGAGTTTGCGAATGCGGTGGCAAAGACAAGGCTGCCGGCGCGGGTGCTCATGTTCTCCACAAGGGTCTGCTGTTGCGTGAGACCTCTCACCGCCTCCTGATAAATGAATGCAAGACGCGGATCGTCGTCGGCAACAGCGCTTGCGGCAATTCTGTTG
This sequence comes from Mesorhizobium sp. M0243, assembly GCF_040321775.1. Classification (NCBI taxonomy): domain Bacteria; kingdom Pseudomonadati; phylum Pseudomonadota; class Alphaproteobacteria; order Hyphomicrobiales; family Phyllobacteriaceae; genus Mesorhizobium; species Mesorhizobium sp. M0243. The sequence goes on from NZ_JAMYSF010000004.1 coordinate 323,762, forward strand.
CTTTCGCTTCCACTCGGATGTTCCGCCATCAGGGTGTCCTCTCTGGCGTGGACTGGATGCGCGAGCTCAGTCGAGATCCCACGGTGCAAATGTTGTCCGTGGACTGCCCCGCGCAAGGGGGGGAACGGATGAAACAGGGGACAGGATCCGTGGCGAACCGAACGGGCCAGGCTGATTGCGCGCCTGGCCAGCAAGGTTTGGGAAATCGACCTGGGCTAAGCCGGCTGCAACTCCCTGCGCGGCAGTGGCGGGAACGCGATGGCGATGCCGACCGCGCCGAGCCCGATAAGAGCCGAGCCGATGAACAGCCAGGAATAGTTGGCGTAGGCGTCGAACACCATGCCGCCGGCAAGCGGTCCCAGCGCCATGCCGAGGCTGGACAGCATGGTGGCGGCGCCGAACACGGTGCCGAGGATGCGCTGGCCGAAATATTCGCGCGCCAGCACCGCATAGAGCGGCATGACACCGCCATAGGTGGCACCGAAGATAACGGCCAGCATGTAGAACTGCTCAAGCTGGCTGATCGACAGATAGGCGGCAATGACGATCGCCTGGATCGCCAGGCCCGCGATCAGCACCGGCTTGACGCCCAGCCTGTCGGCCAGCACGCCGTAGAAGAGCCGGCCGCCGAGGCCTGCCAGGCCTTCGACACTGTAGATCGAGACCGCTGCCATGGGGGCGACGCCGCACAGCATGGCATAGCTGACCATGTGGAAGATCGGCCCGGAATGCGCCGCGCAGCAGGCAAAGAAGGTCAGCCCCAGCACGATGAATTGCGGCGAGCGCAGCGCCTGGCCGACCGTCAGGCCGGCACCTTCGGCAACCGGCGCGGAGCCGGGGTCGACTAAGACGGGCTTCGGCGGCTGGCGCACCAGCAGCACCGCCGGCAACAGCAGCACCCAGGCGGTAATGCCGATGTCGAACATGGCGGTGCGCCAATCATAGGCGGAGATCAGCCAGCGGGCGAGGGGCGAGATCGTCATCGGCGCCACGCCCATGCCGGCCGAGACCAGTGAGACGGCAAGGCTGCGGTTGGTGTCGAACCAGCCTGTGGTCAGCGCGATCATCGGCGCGAAAAAGGCGCTTGCCGCGAGACCGACCAGCACGCCATAGGTGACCTGGAAGCTCAGCAGCGAACCGGCGCGGCTGGCCAGCACCAGCGCCAGCCCGAGCAGCACCGCGCCGATCATCACGACGATGCGGGCGCCAAAACGGTCCGATATCGCGCCCCAGGCGAAGCCACCAAGGCCCATCACCAGGAAGTTGAGCGTCATGGCGCTCGAAATGCCGGCGCGCGACCAGTTGGTGTCGACCGCCATCGGCTCGAGAAAGATCGCCAGCGAAAACATCGTCCCGATGGCGACGCAGGACATCAGCGCGCCAGCGGCGACGATGACCCAACGATAGGAAAGGCTCATTCAAATCTCCCATGCCTAAGGGCAGCGCTGCGCGCTGCTTGCACCCGAAGGACGCCGGCACCGGGTTCGATCCTACAATCCGGTTGCATTTTTTATCCAGTTTGACGTGACGCCGTTTTCAGTAGCTCAGATCGGCAGTTCCGACGTGTATTTGATCGTCTGGCTGGGGACGTCGGTCTTGACGTTCTGCACGCCCTTGATGCGGCTCAGATGCTCCGACTGGAAGCGGCGGTAATCGTCGATGCCGGCCGCCACCACACGCACCATGGCGTCGCAATCGCCGAGCATCAGGTAGCACTCCATCACCTGCGGCAGCTTGGCGACTTCGGTGGCGAAATGCTCGATCGTGTCCTCGTCCTGCGTTTTCAACCAGATGCGGGTGAAGAAGGTCAGGCCCTTGCCGATGCTGGCGGGGTTGAGCACGGCGACGTAGCGGTCGATGACACCGGCCTGCTCCAGCAGCTTCACGCGACGCAGGCAAGGCGATGGCGACAGCCCGACCTCATTGGCCAGATCGTTGTTGGCCATGCGGCCGTCGCGCTGCAGCGCCCGCAGGATCCGCTTGTCGATCTCATCAAGTTTCATGGCTCTGGATTCCATCTATTTATGGCTTTGTAGCGCCAAATGCCAAATTCTGATGAAACACAACAATCTTCGCAACCAAATTGTGAGCCGGTGCCGCTATGTTTGCGGCCGACATCACAAGAGTCCAGAAGCAACCCGGGAGCGGCGGCCGCGAGGCGCGCCAGGGGAGACGCATGAGCATTTCACAGGCAGTCGAGGCGGCGGGCAATGGTTCGGGATCCGAGTTCCGCCGTGGCGTGGCGTCCTGCGCGCCGGTGCTGTTCGGCACCATCCCCTATGCGCTGGTGCTTGGCGCCCAGGCCACGCAGAAAGGCTTAAGCACGGTCGAACTGTCTGCCATGACAGGGCTGAACTTCGCCGGCGGCTCGGAATTCGCGGCGATCCAGTTGTGGACGTCGCCGCCGCACGTCGTGCTCATCGTCGCCATCACCTTCCTGGTCAACAGCCGTCACCTGCTGATGGGTGCGGCACTGGCGCCATTCCTGCGCCACCTGCCACGACGCAAGGTGTTTCCGGCGCTTTTCTTTATGTGCGATGAAAGCTGGGCGCTGGGCCTGGCCGATGCCAAACAGCGCGCTGCCGCCGGCATCACGCCGGCCTTCAGCCCGCGCTACTATATGGGCGCGGCGCTGGCGATGTATCTCGCCTGGGTGTCCTTCACCACGCTGGGTGCCTTGCTCAGTCCGATGCTCGGCGACGTCGGGACCTATGGTTTTGACATGGCGTTCCCGGCCGTCTTCCTGGTGCTGATGCGCGGCATGTGGACGGGTATGGCGGCGGCGCGGCCCTGGCTGGTCAGCCTGATCGTGGCAGCACTGGTCTATCTCTTCGTTCCCGGCGCCTGGTATGTCGCCGCCGGCGCGGTATCGGGGCTGGTCGCGGCTTGGCTGATGGCGGGTGATGCATGATCGACGCAATGACCTTTCTCACCATCGTGCTGATGGCCGGCGTCACTTACCTGACGCGCATCGGCGGCTATGTCGTGCTGCGCAACCGCACACTCAGCGCGCGTGCCACGGCGGTCATGGGAGCCGCGCCTGGTTGCGTGCTGATCTCTGTCATCGCACCGGCCTTCGTGTCGAAGTCCCCGGCGGATATTCTGGCGCTGGCTGTTACTCTGGTAGCCGCCACGCGGCTTTCCATGCTGCCGACCGTGCTGATCGGAGTCAGCGCCGCTGGTCTGCTGAGGCACCTCATCGGCTAGAACGAAAAAGGCAGGCGCGCACGCCTGCCTTTCGAAGCGGACAAATTTTGGCTCTTTACGCGGCAGCCGCGACACCCTGGCTGGCGGCCACCACGGCATCGACCTTGGCGGTCGCCTTGGCGAGCGCTGCGGTCACCGCGTCAGGACCCATGCCGACGCCTTCGATGCGGATGACATCGACGTCGGTCATGCCGAGGAAGCCGAGCACGCCGCGCAGGTAGGGAATGGCGTGATCGAACTGCACGGCCGCACCTTCGGAGTAGATGCCGCCCGAAGCCAGCACGATATAGACCTTCTTGCCGGTGACGAGACCCTTGGGGCCGTTCTCGCCATAGGCAAAGCTCTTGCCGGAACGAGAGATGTGATCGACCCAGGACTTCAGTGTCGAGGAGATGTTGAAGTTGATGAAGCCTGTGGCCAGGATCACTGTGTCGGCGGCAAACAGCTCGTCGAGCACCACATCGGAGACGCCGACGACTTCAGCCTGGCGCGCAGTGCGGGCTTCCGCCGGCACGTAGATGCCGCTGGCGTAGTCGGCATCGATATGCGGCAGCGGGTTGGCGACGAGGTCGCGCACGACGAGCGTGTTCGACGGATCGGCGGCGACGAGCTTTTCAGCGAATTCGGTAGCGATGCGGGTCGAATGCGAGGCGGCGCCCCGCGGGCTTGAGGTGACAAGAAGAATGGACATTTTGGGCTCTCCAGCGGTTGGAATGATTTGTCCCACCAGATATGGGGCTTTCGATCCATTCAATAAACTGGTATATTTTCTATACGATCCATCTATAAGTTAGATATATCGATGCAGCCCAACCCGACGCTCGATCAACTTCAGATCTTTGTGACAGTCGCCGAAGCCGGCAGCTTCTCGGCCGCCGGCCGCAAGCTCAACCGGGCACAGTCCGTGATCAGCTACGGCATCGCCAATCTCGAGGCGCAGCTGGGGCTGAAACTGTTCGAGCGCGAGGGCACGCGCGAGCCGCAATTGACCGAGATCGGCCGGGCGATGCTGGAGGATGCGCGGCGCATGATCGGCGTGCTGCAGCGCATCCGCTCCCGCGTCGACGGCCACCACCAGGGGCTCGAAGCCGAAGTCGCGCTGTCGGTCGATGCGGCGCTGCCGTCGCCGGTGCTGGTGCGGGTGTTGAAGGCATTCGAGGTGCAGTTTCCGACCGTGATGCTGCGCCTGCATATCGGCACGCTCGGCCTGATCCCCGATCATGTCGTCAGCGGGCAGGCCGACCTTGGCATTGGCGGCCTGCTGGGCGATGTCGATGTGCATCTCGCGCGCATCGGCTTCATGTCGATCGTGCTGGCCGCCGCGCCCAGCCATCCGCTGGCCCTGCTGCCGAAGCCGGTGGCGATCGAGGATGCGCGCGAACACACGCAGCTTGTCGTCACCGACCAGTCGGAGCGTACCAAGGGGCGCGACTTCGGAGTCTTCGCCTACCGTACCTGGCGGCTGACGGATGTGCGCACCAAGCATATGCTGATGCGCGAGGGGCTGGGCTGGGGCGGGCTGCCGCGCTGGCTGATAGCAGACGACCTGGCGAGTGGCCGGCTGGTCGAAATCGACCTCGAATCCTTCAGGGAGGTGAGTTCGCCGCTGTTTGCCATGCACCGCAACGATCGCAGCCCGAAGCCAGCGGCCGCCTGGCTGATCGACCAGTTCAAGCGCCAGCTCGGCTGCTTCAACGAGTTCGAACCGGGCGAGGTGCCTGAGGAAGAGACAGGCCATCGATCAGTGCTATGAGCACCGCGCGGTAGTCCTGAGCTGACGCACCGGCCTCGATGGCCAGGGCGGCACGATCGAAGGCGGAGCCGAGCAGTGCGGTCAGCGCGTCGGCCGGCAATCTCGTCATCGTTTGCGCCCGCATCGCCGCGACCAGCCCTTCGCGCAGCGAGCGGTTGCCATGGCGGTTGTCGATCGCGTCCATGGCGGCGCGGCCAAGCACGGCCGGGCCGTCGAGCAGCAGCAGGCGCGTGCGGCCTGGCGTGCGCATGGCGGTGAGATAGGCGTCGGAACCGGCAATCAGTGCGTCGCGGGCATTGAGTGATGGCGCCGAGGCGCGCTCGATCTCCTCGGCGACCGCTGCCGCCTCCTGGTCGACCACGGCGGCAAACAGCGCCTGCTTGTCGGCGAAGTGATGGTAAAGCGCGCCGCGCGTGACGCCGGCGGCAGCGGCGATCTCCGGCGTGCCGGTCTCGGCATAGGATTTTTCCGTAAACAGCTTTCGCGCCGCGGCAATCAGGTCGGCGCGCGTCGCCTCGGTACGGTCACGGTTGGAACGGCGCGCGGAATCGCGTTGCATACATGCAGCCTGTATGTTAATTCAATTTACATGCAGACTGTATGTTAATTGACGGGAGAAGGAAAGATGAAGACGACGAGCTATTACCCGGTGCTGATGACCGGCGACGTCGCCGGCACGACGGCGTTCTATGTCGAGCATTTCGGCTTCCAGCCGCTGTTTGAAAGCGACTGGTATGTGCATCTGCAATCGGTGGACAACAAACGCGTCAATCTCGGCATCGTCCAGGGCGACCACGAGACCATCCCGAAGGAGGGGCGGGGCCGCACATCGGGCCTGCTGATCAATTTCGAGGTTCGCGACCCGGACGCGGTCTATGAGCGGATCCTTGCCGCCGGCCTGCCGATCCTCCAATCCTTGCGCGACGAGCCCTTCGGCCAGCGCCATTTCATCACCAAAGACCCCAATGGCGTGCTGATCGACGTCATCAAGCCGATTCCGCCGAGCGAGGCGTTTCTGGCGCAGTACGCCGAGGGGGCTGCGGAACGGTGACCGTCCTCAGCCCGCCCTTGCCACCGGCGTCACCGTCACCTGGCTGACGCCGGTGCGGCGCACCACGGTGCATTGTGTCTCGCGGCCGATGCGCTCGGCGTCGAGCACGCGCACCAGGTCGTCGACGCCGGTGACCGGGCGGCCGTCTATTGCGGCGATGATGTCGCCCTCCTTCAAGCCGGCCTTGGCCGCCGGGCCGTCCTTCTCGACGCTGCGCAGGCGAACCGCCGTGCTGGTCGAGACTTGCGACAACAGGGCAGCGCGTCGCGGCAGATTGACGGTGTCGGCCGAGACGCCGATGAAGGCGCGGCGCACGCGGCCGAAGCGGATGATCTCCGAAATGACGAAATTGGCGGTGTTGGAGGCAACCGCGAAGGCGATGCCTTGCGCGCCATGGATCATGGCGGTGTTGACGCCGATGACCTCGCCGGCCGACGACACCAGCGGTCCGCCGGAATTGCCGGGATTGAGCGCTGCGTCGGTCTGGATAACGTCGTCGATCAGCCGGCCGGTGGAGGCGCGCATCGAGCGGCCGAGCGCGGAGACGACGCCGGAGGTGACGGTCCATTCGAAACCGAGCGGGTTGCCGATTGCAATGGCGATCTGGCCGCGCCGCAGCCGCTTGGAATCGCCCAGCGGTGCGATGTCGGCAAAGCTGCCGTCGGCGCGCACCAGCGCGATGTCGGTGTCGGGATCGCGGCCAAGCACGCGGCCTTCGCGGGAGGCACCGTCCGGCATCGACACGCGCACCGTCCTGGCGTCGCCGACGACGTGGAAATTGGTGACGACCAGCCCGTCCGGCGCGATGACGAAGCCGGAGCCATGGCCGCCCTGACCGCCAACGCGCTCGATGCGGCAGACGGCCGGACCGATGCGGTCGACGGCGTCGGCAACCGTCGTCGAATAGGCGTCGAGCAGCGTATCATCGGTTTGGAATTTGGCGACGGCGAGGGCCATGGGAGGGCTCCGTGTGTTCAGGCTTGATCGTGACTATATGTGCGGAGCGGCTGGAACCGCAGCGACCTGACCAGATGGCCAGTCAAACCGGCAACTAGCCGTCAGGCGAGTACCCGCGGACGCGCTGTCGAGCGATATCTGGGGCATGGATGAACCCAGGAGACCATTATGAGCGATTTCAATCTGAGCGCGTTTTCGCAAGCCGTCGCCGATCTCGCCGCCAAGGCCGCGCCGGCAACGGCTGGCTTCGCCACGCATCATCACCGCACGGCAAGCGCCTTCCACTGGCGCGACGGCTATTTCGTCACCGCTGAAGAGGCTGTCGAGGCCGGCGAGGAGATCGAACTGGTGTTGGCTTCGGGGGAAACGGTGAAGGCCGAGCTGGTTGGCCGCGACCCTTCTACCGGTGTTGCCCTGCTGAAGCCGGCGGAGGCCGTCAGCGCCGCGCCGTTGGCCAAGGCCGATGCGGTGCGGCCGGGCAACATCGCCATTGCCATCGGCAGCAGTGACGGTTCCGCTTTGGCTGTTTCAGGCTCGGTGGGCGAAGTCGGCCCGGCCTGGCGCTCGATGCGCGGCGGCACCATCGACCGGCGCATCAATCTTGCCGTCGGCGCGGGCGGCCGTTTCGAGGGCGGCCCGGTTCTCGACGCCAAGGGTGCGCTGATCGGCATGCTGTTGTTCGGACCGCGCCACCGGGCGCTGATCATGCCTTACGAGACGATCGAGCGGGCGGTCGCGACCTTGCGCGAAAAGGGCCATGTCGCGCGCGGCTATCTCGGCGCCGGCCTGCATCCGGTACGCGACCGCGACGCGCACGGCGCGATGGTGATGAGTCTCGATGACGATGGTCCCGCGAAGGCCGCCGGTCTCTCTCTTGGCGATATCATCGTGGCGTGGAACGGCGAGGCGGTGCACGGCCCGCGGGACCTGATCCGCAGGCTCGGACCCGACAGTGCCGGCGCTTCGGTGACGCTCGGTGTCGTGCGCGGCGGCGAACAGCGCGATGTCGCGCTGACAATCGGCGAAAAGCCGCTGAGCTGAGAGGATCCATGGACACGCTCACCAGCGACCGGATCATGCATGACGGTGCCGTCTCGCGGCGGCTGGTGGTGCTGATTGCGCTTGGCGATGCGTCACGCGCCGAGCGCCTGGCGGCATCGCTGGCCGCGAGCGATGACCTGCTGCCGGTCGTGGCTGGCGGTGGAAGAGCCGACGTCGCCATCGTTGACGACAGCATTGGTGATGGCGTGCCGGCCCTCATTCCACGGGTGCTGCTGACCGGACGCGCTGGCGGCGAGTGGCCCGCCGGTGAGGTGCTGGCCGTGATGTCCGCTGGCGCGGACGATTTGTTGATCGCCGCGGCGGCGCGGCTGGCCGCGGCCGGCTATCGCGTCTCGGGCGAGCGCGGAAGCGGACGCCATGAGGATTTCCGTGCCGGCGATGGCGAGCCGTTCGAGGAGGAAGCCTCCGACGAGCATGCCGCCCGGCCTTCGCTGTCGCCGCGTGAGGCGGAAGTGTTGGCGCTGCTGGCCGAGGGCGCTCCAAACAAGGTGATCGCGCGGCGGCTCAACATTTCGGTGCACACCGCGAAGTTTCATGTCGCCGCAATCCTGATCAAGCTCGGTGCCGCCAACCGCACCGATGCGATTGCCATTGCGATGCGCCAAGGGCTGGTGCTGGTCTGATCCCGATCACACCGCCGCCTCGATATCGGTGAGGTGGAAATCATCACCCTTGAACAGGAGCGGCATGGCCTCGAGCCGCGCCGTGGCGTAGGCGATGCAGTCACCGAAGTTCAGCGCCGCCGGGTGCCGACCCTTGCCGTAGCGCAGGAAGGCTTGGCGGGCGACAGCTGCATGATCGGCGGTGAAGGCGACGGTCTCGATCGAGGCGGTGTGTAGGAAGCTGTCGAGGCGATCCAGGATTTCATCTTGCTTGCCGCCGGCAAGAACCATCGTCGTTTCAAGAAAAGTTGGCGCGGCCAGCAGGCGTCTCTTGGCCTGCGTGATCGCCAGCACGAAACGTTCGTGACCTGGCTCGGCGCGCAGAATGGCGACCAGGGCCGAGGAATCGATGATCATTTCGTCGGGATTCCGAACTCGTCGTATCCAAGGATTTCGTCGTCGGTCATCGCATTTTCGCGTTTGGGGATTTTTCCGGCGCTGTCGGAGATCGCCATCAACCGCTGAAACAGGTCGCTGGCTTCGTCGCGCGGCACCAGCCGCTCGCGTGCAACCTCGCGCTCGAGACTTTGGCGGATGGCCTCCGTCACCGAGACGCGCCGGCGGCGGGCAAGTTCGCGCGCCAGTTGCTCGACTTCCAGATTCTTGATCGATAGCGCCATTCTATATCATACCTATCCATATAGAATATATACCTAGGCGGTCGATAAATCCAGTAGGTTTGTAGTGCTGGCCACGATAGCCTCCGCAACGTCACCGTGGCCTCCCGCAGCAAGCTCTTGATGTCCGAGGCCGTCACAGGCAAGGATCGCGCAGCGAGACAATGCAGGCGGAGGGAAAATGTCGCTCAAGGGAAAGACGCTGTTCATCTCCGGCGGGTCGCGCGGCATCGGGCTGGCGATCGCGCTGCGCGCCGCGCGTGACGGCGCCAATGTGACGATCGCGGCCAAGACCGCCGAACCGCATCCGAAGCTGCCGGGCACGATCTATACGGCGGCTGAAGAGATCGAACAGGCCGGCGGCAATGCGCTGCCTGTGCTGTGCGACATCCGTGAGGAGGCACAGGTGGCCGAGGCGGTCGCCAGGACCGTGGAGAAATTCGGCGGTATCGACATCTGCGTCAACAATGCCAGCGCCATCCAACTCACCGGCACGCTCGAGACCGACATGAAGCGCTATGATCTGATGCATCAGATCAACACGCGCGGTACCTTCCTGGTCTCGAAAATGTGCATTCCTCACCTGAAGTTGGCGCAAAATGCTCACATCCTGAATCTGGCGCCGCCGCTCGACATGAAGGCCAAGTGGTTCAGGAACCACGTCGCCTACACGATGGCCAAGTTCGGCATGTCGATGTGCACGCTGGGCATGAGCGCCGAGTTCGCCAAGGACGGTATCTCGGTCAATTCGCTGTGGCCGATCTCGACCATAGACACGGCGGCGGTGCGCAATCTGCTGGGCGGCGCGACGGTTGCGGCGATGAGCCGTTCGCCGGACATCATGGCCGATGCGGCGCATGCCATCTTCATGCGGCCAGCGCGCGAGACAACAGGCAATTTCTACATCGACGAGGAGGTGCTGCGCGCCGAAGGCATCAGCGATTTTTCGGTGTATGCGCCTGATGCGACCGGGCCGCTGGCCGGCGACTTTTTTGTCCCCGACGAGGTGTTCGCCCGCACGGACAGCAAGATCAGGAATATTTACTAGAACTCTTTGTTTTGACGCGACGCGGGCGTTGAGCCAAGCCCTTCGCCACCCGCAGAGTCATGGCAAAGCCTTGCTCGAACAAGGCGGTAGGGCATCGTTCCTGCCGGACTGATTCAACTTCCGGCCGGCGCAGGTCACGCCTCGTCCTTCTTGCCTTTGCTCAGGCCCATCAGCCGGTCGATATAGGCGAGCATGAAGGCCGAGACGACGAAGGCGAGGTGGATGATGGTCAGCCACATCAACTGGTCGGTGGTGTAGGACGACGAGTTCAAAAACACCTGCAAAAGGTGGATGGACGAGATGGCGACGATGGTCGAGGCGACCTTGACCTTCAGCGAACCGACATCGATCGTGCCCAGCCAATGCACGCCGTCGTCGCCGCCGTCCTGGTCATCGAAGCGGCTGACGAAATTCTCGTAGCCCGAGATGATGACCATCACCACCAGCGAAGCGACCAGCGCGGCATCGATGAGGCCGAGCATCTTCAGGATGGTGTCGGTGTCACCGAGCGTGAACGCCAGGGTAATGAACTCATAAAGCTTCTTGCCGAAGGACAGCGCATAGACGGCCAATGCAAGGGCCAGGCCTATATAGAAAACGACGAGCAGCCAGCGCGACGCGAGGATGATCGATTCGATGGCGAGTTCGAGACGCTTCATAGGATGATTCCGGCTGGTTATCTCTCGGACAATGGCCGTATTCCGCCAGGTCGCCACCGTTTGCAAGACAAAAAGCCCCGCCGAACAATGTCCGGCGGGGCTCAATGCGTCCCGCTGGAGTCGGGACGGGGCAGGGAACGCCCAGGCTTGAATCTGGGGTAGGTGCGCTCGCGATTCAATGAGCCGTGTCTAATGGCTGTACAATTCTTGTTGAACCCGGCACATCCATCCACCCCCGGCAGTGCCGGGGATGGATGCTTCTCGTGCCGATTCCGCAAACCAGGTCATGGTTTTGAAATCATGACCTAATTGTTGCTGGCGACCGGTGCCACCAGCGACGTGATGCGGCGAATGCCAACGCGCCGGTTCTCGCGGTTCGGCGCCGACGTATTGACCTTCAGATACTCCTCGCCATAACCCTGTGTCGTCAGGTTCTCCGGCGGGATGCCGAAGGCGTTGGTGAGCGCTTCCGCCACTGATTCCGCGCGGCGATCGGAAAGGGCCAGGTTAGCCTCCGGTGTGCCGACGGCGTCGGTGTGACCTTCGATCAGGAAGGTCTCGGCCGGGTTCTTCTTCAACAACTTCTCCATTGCGGTGGCGACGCCCTCGAGCTTCTGCACCTCGGTGTCGGAGATCGAGGCCGAGCCGAATTCGAAGTTGAGCGTGTCGAGATCGACGCGCCGTGCGATGTCGCGCACGCGTGCCGAACGTTTGACCTCGTCGATCGAGTAGAGGCGCTGGACCTTCTCCACCGGTGGCTGTTCGAGGAAGGTGTAGTAGTCGTCCGGATCCTGGACATCCTCGGAGTCCAGAATGTACTCCTCGCGCGGGATTGTCAGCCGCATCGGCGGCAGATCATCGCCGGGATCGCGCCAGTCGCTGTCGTCCTCATAGTGCCGCTCATCGACATAGCTCAGCACATATTCGCGTCCATCCGGCGCAATGCGCGAACGCTGGATGACGTCGCCATAGCGGTTGCGGATGGTGACGATCTGGACACCGTTGTCACGCTCGACGATTTCCCGGGTGCGATTGCCCGAGAGATCCTCATAATAGACGTTCCTGGCGCCGCGGGTCATGCGCGGGGCGTCATTGCTCTCGACGAACGTCTGGTTGTTGAACTGCAGGATGACGCGGTCGCCGAGTTCCCTGACGACGTCGACGCCTTTCGGACGCCGGCGGTCGCGGACGTTCTCATCGGGTGCACGCTCTACGCGTGTGCCCTTTTCCTCGGTCACCGGCGCGATCTTCTCGGGCTTGATCTCCTGCTGTGCGGCCCTGTCGTCGGTGGGGGGCGGGCCTTGGTCGATGGGAGCAGCCACCGGCTTGCGGCCCTGATCGCCACCTTGCTGGGCATTTTGCCCGCCATTCTGCTGCTCGCCATCCTGGGGGACGATCTTGTCGCCCTGCTTGCGGCCGCCTCTGCGCTCGGCGTCCTTCTGGCTGTCCAGGATGGGAGCGGCGTTTGGATCGGCCGGTGCTTCGCCTTGCACCGGGCTTTCGCCCTGTACCGGTGCTGCCGTCTGACCATTGGCCGGTTGTTCGCCGGTGGCTGGCTGCTCGGCTGTGGCCGGCTGCTCGCCAACAGGTTTCCTGACACGCTTCTTCGTCGTGTCCTGGGGCTGCTCGCCCTGGGCCGCGGGCTGTTCGCCGGCAGGGGCCGTCGCCTCTCCAGCGGGAGCCTCCTTCGGTGCCGGGGCGACTTCAGGTTGGGCCTGCTGGTCCTGCCTGTTCTTCTTGCGCGGCTTGGCCTGCTCGCCGGGCTGATTGTCGTTGGCCGGTTCCGCCTGGCCGGCCGGCGCCTGCTCGGTTTGCTGCTGGTCGCGTTTCTTCCTGCGCGGCTGCTGTTCCTCGGCTGGAGCGGCCTGTTCGGCCGGCGCCTGCTCGGTCTGCTGCTGCTGGTCGCGCTTCTTCCTGCGCGGCTGCTGTTCCTCGACGGGTGCTGCCTGTTCGGCCGGCGCCTGCTCGGTCTGCTGCTGCTGGTCACGCTTCTTCCTGCGCGGCTGCTGTTCCTCGGCGGGTGCGGCTTGTTCGGCCGGCGCCTGCTCGGTTTGCTGCTGCTGGTCGCGCTTCTTCCTGCGCGGCTGCTGTTCCTCCGCGGGTGCTGCCTGTTCGGCCGGCGCCTGCTCGGCCTGCTGCTGCTGGTCGCGCTTCTTCCTGCGTGGCTGCTGCTCCTCGGCGGGCTGCTCGCTCTGGGCAGGCGCGGCCTGCTGTTCAGGCTCGGCCTTCTTGCGCTCGCGCTTCTGTTCGGGTTCCGCCTGCTGCTTTTGTGCGCAGGCTTCGGCCGCTTCGCCTTCGGCGCATGCTGCTTGCGCCAGGATGAATGGGGCTGCCGTGCGCTGGGCAAGACCGGACGCGACACTTCCCTGAAGCGGGAACGCGCCCAACGGCGCGGATGCCATCAACAGGCCAAGTGCCGTGCCTGCCAGAATCCGTGGTTGGCGTTTCATCGAAATTCTCCTTGTGGGGTCCCATCCTTGCCGAAACCGATCTTGTGCCGATTGGTTCCAGTCTGGCACTGATAGAGGCCGTACGGGGCGATTGACCGACCTTTTGAAGGCAACTTCATGTCATTCACCTGGCAATAGCCGCAATTGCGACCATTGCCGCGCTTGACCTTGCCCGCGGCTGGGGCCACATCCCGGAAATGGAAACGCCATTCTGGAAAACCAAGGCGCTGGAGGCGATGAGCCCGGCCGAGTGGGAATCACTGTGCGACGGCTGCGGCAAATGCTGCCTGTCAAAGCTTGAGGACGAGGACACCGGCGAGATCTACTGGACCAGCGTCGGCTGTCGGCTGTTCGACGCCGAGACCTGCCGCTGTTCGGACTATGCCAATCGGCTGGCGCGCGTTCCCGACTGCGTCGGGCTGACGCCGCAGAATGTGCGAACCATCAGCTGGCTGCCCAGCACCTGTGCCTATCGGCTGGTGGCCGAAGGCCGCGACCTCTACTGGTGGCACCGGCTGGTGTCGGGCAGCGCCGAGACCGTGCATGAAGCCGGCATCTCGATGCGTGGCCGGGTCAAGGCGAGCGAAACCGATCTTGCCGAGCCGGAAGACTATTTTGACTATGTACTGGACGAGGAGCCGTAGGACCAGCGGCGGTGAGCAAGAGCCTCGCGTTTGAAGACATTCGGCCAATCCGCGGGGTTGGAACCGGGCGCCGGGTCAGGCGTTCTGGCCTTCACCAGGGCTGGGGACGATGGCGAATGGCCGGAACTTTCCTTTTCCCGCCATATGAACCGGAGATGAACGGCAGGTTCGTAAAGAGTTCAGACAGGCAAGCGCATTCTCCCCTCATCGGTTCACAAGGGGCGAAGGCCCGCAAAAGGAGAGAAGATGATGTTCAACACGATCAAGACGGCAGCCCTTTCGGCCCTGGTCGGTCTCGGCACGCTGGCGGCCGTTCCCGCTCACGCCGACAGCCTCTATCTGGGCTTCGGCAACAACAACGACCCGCGTTTCGGCGTCTATACCGGTGACGATGGTTATCGCCATCGCCGTGACGAGCGCCGTGGCGACTGGCGCCGTGGCTGCTCGCCGGACCGCGCCCTCGACAAGGCCGAACGCATGGGTCTGCGCCGTGCCCGCATCGTCGACGTCAGCCGTCGTACGGTGAAGGTGATGGGCCGCCAGGACGGCGACCGCGTCGTCGTCGTGTTCGCCAATGAGCGCGGCTGCCCCGTCATCTATCGCTAAGGCCGGCTTTGGCGGATCATAGAGGCATGATCGTCTGCGAGGATCAGCCGGGACTAGCCGAGCCCCTTTCCGTTTGAAGGGTGTGGCTCGAAAAAACCCCGCGGGAGCAATCCCGCGGGGTTTTTCATGCACGCTATTGGCTGATGATTGCCGTGGTCAGGCTCAGCCACGGATCGTCAGAGCCGCCTACTTCAGTTCGAAGGTGACGGTGACCTGCACATTGTAGGCGTTCTCACCGGCTTGCACCGGAGCCGCAGCACCGGCCGCGGCGTCGAAGGCCTTGGCGTTGATCGGCATTGGCGTCGGCGCCATGTTCTGATCGGTGATCTCGAGCACGCGACCGAGGCTGACGCCGGCGGCCTGGGCCAGCGTCTTGGCCTTGGCCATGGCGTTGGCGACCGCCTTCTTGCGCGCCTCGGTGACCGTGGCCGCCGGGTTGTCATTGGTGAAGGCGATGCCGCCGCCCTGGTTGACGCCGAGCGACACTGCCTTGTCGAGGATCTCGCCCGTCTTGTCGACATCGCGCACCCGCACCGAAAGCGTGTTGGTCACCTGATAGGCGACGAGTTCGGCTTCCTGGCTGCCGTCCGGCTTGTTGGTGTAGTTGTAGCGCGGGTTGATCTGGATGCCGGCGGTCTTCAGGTCGCGATCCTGGATGCCGGCCGACTTCATCGCCGCGATCACGGCGGCCATGGCGTCATTGTTGGCATCGAGCGCCGCGCGCGCGGTCTTGGCCTCGCGCATGACGCTCAGCGTCAGGACCGCCAGATCAGGCGCTACGGTTGCTTCGCCTTCGCCCGACACGATGATGCGGGGCGGCGTCGGCAGATCGGCGGCTCCAGCCATCGCCGGAAAAGCGATTGCAGTGGCGAGCGCGAGAGGCAAAAGATGTCTGGTCATGAAAATCTCCTTGGTCTGCGATCAAGTCGCAAGGGGCCGCGTAGAGCGCGATTATGGGTTGATTTGGGCGATCTGCGGAAGCCCATCGGGAAAGCCTTGTGCCGCGATGCGAAAAACATTAATCCAGCCCGCGTGGGGCCTGTAGCTCAATGGTTAGAGCCGGCGGCTCATAACCGCTTGGTTGGGGGTTCGAGTCCCTCCGGGCCCACCATCCAGTCCCCTCGTTTTTCGGGGTTTCGACCGTCTCAGAATACCTCCGACATTTCCGTGGGTTAGCGCCGAGTAGTGGGCAACACTTGGCTGAGACGCCGCGGTAAACGCAAAACACCCGACTTTTAAGTCGTCCGTCTCTGTCGGGCGAATTCCGTAGCCAAGTGTTTGCCAAAGCGATGGTCGACTGGTCAGCGAGATGCTCGCCGGATGGTTAGAAGCCCAGGAGTGCAGCCTGGTCAGTCCAAGTAAGGGGGAGGTCCGACAATCGGGACAGCCGGTGCGCCGTTAGTTCAACAGGTTGATCACCTGCAACGATGTTGGCCGCAATTTTTGGAACGAGGAAAGCGAAGGGCAATAGGCGGCTGACCTCGGATGTATCGGTGCCGTTGAGCATGGCAACGTCGGTAAGGCTGCGACCGACTCCGTCTGTAAGTTGGCCGAGATATAGGTGGGCGCGGCGCAGAAGGTTGATCAAGGCGGCATCGGGTGCCCGGTTGATATTGGATCCGTTGGTAAGCACGATCCGCGTTTCGACGCCGCGACGCTTCATTCCGATTGGACATTCGATGGAAGTTACTTGGGCGCTATCGTTGGGTGGCAGCTTTCGGTCGAGAAGCAATTCCGATAGCGAGCGGCGATCCAGTTCGATGGTCAATAAACCAAGCTTGAGGGTGATCCTGTGAACGATCTTTTGGAGGAGAGATCGCTTCGCATCCGTAGTGCCTGAAGCCCAACACGACCGCATCTCGTCAACTCGCCGCATCGCTGCCTGGATTTCGCCAGAGTCTGCCCATTGCCGAATCCAATCAGACAGTTGGGCTTGATCACTGAGAATCCGATTGAGGCGATGCTCAACAACTGACTCAAGTGCGGGTGCCGGAAGACGCCAGCCCTCGGAACCTTTCCTGCGCTCATCGACGAACTGCTTTGAGACATAGTATCGGTAGCGAACACCTTGCTTATTGGCATGAACCGATCGCAATTTCTCGCCCGCTTCATCAAAGAGCAGACCGGTGAGCAAATGGGCTTGCGTGACATTGGACTCGCTTCGCCGCCGCGGCGCCTGAGAGGCAAGTAGTGCCTGGGCCTCGTCGAACGTGGCAGACGTGACAATTGGCTTGTGCTCTCCATCGTAGACCTGATCCTTGTGCCTGATCTTGCCGACGTAGACCGGGTTCGAAAGCAGGTGGTAGAGGTTGCCGCGACCAAACGGCATGGTAACTGCAACTGATCCGTCTATGAGGTGTCGCGATCGTGTGGAAACCCCGTCGCTCGCAGCCTCATCGACAAGGTCGCGCACTGACCTCAGGGTGAGATAGCGGGCGAACAGGTGTCTGACTGTTTGTGCCTCGGTTTCGTCAATCACCAGCTTGCGGTACTCGACACGATAGCCCAGGGGCACCACGCCACCCATCCACATGCCTTTCTTCTTCGAGGCCGCGATCTTGTCGCGGATACGCTCTGCTGTAACCTCTCGCTCGAACTGGGCGAAGGACAAGAGCACGTTGAGCGTGAGCCTGCCCATTGAGGTTGTGGTGTTGAACTGCTGCGTGACCGAGACAAACGAGACGGAGCTGGCATCGAAGATCTCGACGATCTTGCAAAAATCCATCAGCGAACGGGTGAGGCGGTCGATCTTGTAGACGACCACCACATCGACCTCTTTGTCCCGGATGTCCTGTAGGAGACGCTGCAGGGCAGGGCGCTCCATCGTGCCGCCCGAAATCCCGCCGTCATCGTAGTGGCTTGGCATCAACTTCCAGCCAAGACCGACCTGCGATGCGATGAAGGCCGCGCACGCTTCGCGCTGGGCATCGAGCGAATTGAATTCCTGCTCCAATCCCTCTTCGGTCGATTTGC
Organism: Mesorhizobium sp. M0243; assembly: GCF_040321775.1. Classification (NCBI taxonomy): domain Bacteria; kingdom Pseudomonadati; phylum Pseudomonadota; class Alphaproteobacteria; order Hyphomicrobiales; family Phyllobacteriaceae; genus Mesorhizobium; species Mesorhizobium sp. M0243. Next base: position 341,451 of record NZ_JAMYSF010000004.1, read on the forward strand.
GAGTGTAGATCGCGCAGTTGAGGCGAGGGATTGCTGTCATAGGCCAAAGAACCTCGGGCCAGACCAATGGGCGCCGGTAATGCGGCGGGCGACAGCCGACAGCGATCCGTACGTCTTGCCATCGAGCACGAAGCCGTCATAGACCACTTCGATAACGTGCATCCGGCCATTCCATTCCCGCACCAGACGGGAGCCGATTGTTGGCGGAAGGGATCGTGGCGGCGACGTTAGTGCCTTATCCGATGACGCTGCTCGGACCGACGGAACACCGTCCTCGCGATCCGGTCCAGTATTGCTCGGTTGGACAGCCTTTACGTTGGACTGGCGCGCGTTGCCTGCTCCGAGTGTTTTCTTGACGGTCGAAGGTAAACCACCCAATCGCTTGGCCTGGAGATGCCAGGCGGCCGACCGTTCAAGCAACCCACGTTTGACCCCTTTGGGCGGCGGGCAGCCATAGGCCTTTTTCCATGCTGCCGTGAGTTCATCACGCGTGAGACCGCCAATCCCGGCGATCTCACTATCCAGATCCTGTCTTTTGCGCATCTAGGTCAACCGGCGGTCTTCGCCTCGGCAATGCGGTACCGCCTTTGTCCGTCCTTGCCGGTGTCGCTGAGCAGTTCGTGGCCAAGCTTCTTCTTGACGGTACCGGAGAGGAAACCCCGCACCGAATGCGCCTGCCATCCCGTCGCATCCATCAGGGTTTGGATTGTAGCGCCTTTGGCCGACTTCAGCTTCTTGAGGACGATGTCGGTTTTGGTAGGCGCTGCGGGCGCTTCGTCCTTTGCCTTCTTGACCGTCACCGCGACGGTCACCACGGACTTCTCGCGCGGCTTCCGGGTTGGGGTGCTGTCGTCGACGCTGGGTGCCGTATCGGCGGCTTCCGCATTGTCGGCCTTCATAGTGGTGTTGTTAAAGATAGACATTTCAAATCTCCATCAGTTAGAAGCCCGGACCATTCCGGCGCTTGTACTGACCGAAGCCCGCTGTCTTGGCGGGCTGGAGATTCTGCTCGTTGTTAATCCATTGTTCTTCTGCTGCGCTGGCAACACCAATGCTTCGTTGCCGTATGAAGTCCAGTCGAATATCGCTGCCTTCGAGGGCTTAGACCACACCAGTGGACCTTCCCACGACGTGTCGATGCTCCCAAGTCCATCTGGCATTTGAAAAGTTAGGAAATCGCGATGAAATGACAGCGATCCGCAATGAACCGCAGATCTTCAATTCTTCGGAAATAAGTCAAATATAGAAAGGGCATTGCCTAGGCTGTCTTAATATCGGAGGAAGGGCAAATGGAAATCGCGGAAGCCTCTCTTACAGCCGAAGATGACAAGGGGAATGGCGATCCAGGGTCTACGCTAAGGGCCAGCCCTCTCCGCATCGGAATCTCTACGCGCGCTCTTTTTGATCTGGAGGAGGAACATCGCGTATTCGAGAACTACGGCGTCAAGTCGTATGCGGCCATGCAATCGAACGCGAGGACGTGATCCTCCGCAGGGGTGCTGGCTTTGAGGTAGTCGAGCGGTTACTCGCGCTGAACGATCCTGAGGCTGCTCCGTATGTTGAAGTGATCCTTCTGTCCCAGAACTCGCCCGACCTCTCTCTCCGAGCGTTCAAGTCGATCGATCATTATGGGCTTGTCGTCAAGACAGGCAGTTTTACTAGCGGGCGGTCACTCGCTCCTTTTGTTCCTGCTTGGGGCATTGACCTATTTCTCTCAAACGCGGACACGGATGTAAAAGGAGCGGTGGACGGCGGAGCAGCCGCTGCTCGGCTTGGCTTGGCGCCCAAGGATCGTGCCGAAACACCCCAGGGCGAGGTCCGGGTCGCGTTCGACGGCGATGCTGTAGTGTTTGGCCCCGAGTCCGACGCAATCTACAAAGAAAAGGGCCTGGAGGCTTTCCTTGCGCATGAGACCGCGAACGCGAGCAATCCGATGGCGCGCGGCCCGTTTGGCAATTTTCTTCACAAGTTATCGGCATTGCGCCGAGTTTTCCTTAATGAGGGCAACGTGAGTAAGGTCCGCATCGCACTTGTCACTGCCCGGAACGCCCCTGCGCATGAGCGCGTAATTCGGACGCTGAGAGCGTGGGGAACACCAGCTGACGAGGCGCACTTCGTAGGCAGCCGTGAGAAAGCACCCATCCTGAAGGCGCTCGGGGCCCACATTTTCTTTGATGATCAAGAGAAGCACGTATTAGGCGCGGCGGCAGTGGTTCCTGCCGGCCATGTTCCCGGACCTCACGATCCGGCTGCGCCGGTAATCCCGGCCGGCTGATTCTTCAGGATTAGATCTCGTTCGCTTTGACTGAGCGTCCGAACGTGACGGCATGCGATCTGGGCATAGTGGAAGCCGAACGGCGGCTTTGCGCCCACATAACGACGTTGAGCAGAACCCGGCCGCATCCGAGGAGCGGACATTAAAGCGAACGGACGATGTAGCACGCCGATGCCGCTAGACGATCCGAGATACTGAGGTTGTCGGCTCAATGATCGCAGCTTGTAGCAGAGCGCGAAAGGCTACGGTCAGGACAGCCGCCGCGATCTGCACCCGGAGGGTTCGTTGCCATTGTTTTCGGGCGCCCACACCATCAGTTACGACCTTCGAAGCGTTCGGGGTTTTGAGACGCCCGCAACGCCGCCGTCGATTTTCTGTATTTCAAACCGAGACAAAACCCGAAATGTACGTCCTTAACCATTCATTGACTCGCGCCCCTTGCAATCTCTAAATCGGTTCTGAGGGAACGTTCTTGCACGTTGCGTTTTGAGGCGCTTGATGTTGAACCGACTCGATCACCCAAACCTTTCCCCCGATGATTTGCAGACCTGCAAACGGGTCTTCGAGCGGCTTTGTTCCGAGCGAAATTTCGACCATACGAGCGAAGAAGCAGAGCACATCGCTCCGGCGGTGATCCGTCACTTTCAAGAAGGCCACATGGACGAAGGCGATCTTTGGCTTGCCGTTCGAATGTGCCGCACATTTCGGGAGGCCTTGGCAATGCATCGCAGTGTCGGTCGGCTGGCCTACTATCAGGGCGCCCGACCTGGCTCGGATTTGCTGAACAGCCTGGCATAGACTTCGAGTTGGCCATGAAAGCTACGGCCGTACCGATACGCCTGACCGACGCGGCTGCGCGAAGACCCTATGACTAACCAGCTACCACCTCGCAGCTATTCTGAGGCAGGTAGCTGCTTCACGCTCTCTTGATTGAGGAGAGTTGCCAGCCCGATAATGATCTGCGGCATAACAAACGGCTTGGTGATCATCAGGCTGTTGGGCACTCCAAGCGACGGCCAGTCGTCCGCGCCATCGCCGCTCATGTATATCACTGGCATAGTGGGATTGACGGTTCGGAGGTGTCTGGCCACATCCCACCCGGTTCGGCCGTCTCCAAGCCTGATATCTGTGAGCAGAGCCGCAACTCGCTCCGGCTCACGATCAAAAATTGCAATGGCTTCAAGGCCCTTTGAGACGGGAATCACCTCAAACCCGGCCTCCCGGAGGGAGCTTTCGATGTCCAAGAGAATGATGCTTTCATCTCCACAACCAGTACGGAAACCGACGGCATTGAAAGGTATGCCTCCCTGAGTATTCCTCGGCAATTCAACGGCCGCAGGCCCGAAAATGCTCCTTAGACAATAACATATGTTAATGCGGCGAAAGCGGGCTGGGACTCGGAGGGCGCAGCCGAAAGGGAGGAGCCTCACGCAAAACAGTCATTTAGATAGGAACTTATAAACATATGTTATAGTTTGGAGGGTTCTGAGTGGTAGGTCATAGGGGAGCACGATTTGAGGTCTGACTCGAGCGTCGCCTTGTCCCAAGGCTTATCGGAGAGACAGACATCACAGAGGCGCAAGCCCTGGAGTTGATATCGCTTCTAGGAGCGAATTGGTCCTCCCTGATGCGGGAGGCCAAAGGCATCAAGCACAATCTAAGGTCACCAACCATGCCGCCCTCGAGAACATTAGCGCCCCCAGCAAGTTAGGGCCAACCCCAAACAGGTTCTTGATGGCACAGGCTCCCTCTTCGAACATTTTAATCCGCAAGCTCCAGACCATCTCGGAACTCGCACCGTCAGATATTGCGCTCTTGGGGAACATCTCGATTCAGGAGAAGGAATATCATGCCAACGAAGACATTCTGCGCGAGGGCGACAAACCGACCCTTTCCTTCGTCGTTCTGGACGGCTTGATAGGCTCGACCAAACTAACCGGCGACGGCAAGCGTCAGATTTCCTCCTTTTTTGTTCCGGGCGACATTCCCGACCTGCATGGTTTGCATTTGTCGGTCATGGATTCCACTTTCACACCTTTCATGCCGACGCGGGTGGGCTTCATGCGGCATGACGCTCTTCACGATATTTGCGACCAGCACCCTTCGATAACGAGAGTGTTTTGGCGCTCGACGGTGATCGATGCGGCGATTTATCGAGAGTGGGTCACCAACGTCGGGAGACGCGACGCCTATGCTCGTATGGCTCACCTTCTTTGCGAACTGATAGTCCGCCTGCACTCCGTGGGCCGCATTGAGGATCGTGTGGCCCACCTTCCGATCACGCAGGCTGCACTTGGCGACGCACTTGGGCTTTCCACCGTGCACGTGAACCGGGTGCTTCAGGAACTTAGACGCGACGGTCTGATATCCACCGTTGGCTCGCGTTTTCATGCGACCGACTGGGCAGGGCTCGTCCGCGCTGCAGATTTTGACTCTACCTATCTGCACCAAAGGGCTGCGCAAACAGGTGCCGATTTCTGAGCCTGCTGGCTCGCTCATAATCCGTTCAGCCAAGCCCTTCGCGATCCGCCGGTCACAGCTTGACGAACCCGACCGCAGACATAAAATAGCGACGGCATGACTTCTCAAAGATACGACCTCAGGAAGGAGCCCGACGAAACCTGGACGGTGTTTGACGTGTTCACTGGGCAGCCAGCAGACGCGTGGGGCGCTCCGGCGGAGTATCTTGACGAGGAGTATTCCCGCGATCTCGTCAGCGTTCTGAATCTTGTCGACCTGAAGCGAAGGGCCGCCCCAGGTAACCTCTAAGTACGACTGCCTAGGAGCGCCTGATAGCGTCGAAATTCCGCAAAGTCACCGTTCTGCGGGCGCCACCTGACATGGTGGAGAGGCTGAGCGGGCCGTGCTAAGGGCGAACCCGAAGCCTTAAAGGCGCTGGTCAATTCGCCGCCGCCATAGCTACCAGACCCGCATAACGTTGTTAATCCGGCAGCAGCATCTCCTCTTGGTCGGCCGCAGCCTCGAACAGTAGCCGGAAGTCACCAATCGGCATTTTGCCATCCATCGCAGACAGACATGCCTCCGCCGCCGACCGCCACTTTGGGCCACGGTTGGACCACTTCAATAGTTCCTCGGCGGCAGTGCCGATACGGCTGATCCCAAGGCGGAATCCCGGTCGGTCGGTTTTGACGTAGACAGGCGGGTTGAACCAACGATGGGGCATCAGGGTTCGCGCACGTCGAACGCGACGAATAGCTGCCAAATGGAGGCTGTATTGACGATCATTTCGACTAGTTGGCAGTCGGTTTCACGAAGGTCACGGCCGCGCTCGCGCACCAATGCAATGGTCGCCTTCACGGAAATTATGTCGCCCGGTAGATAGCCCAACAGGGCCTCGCGAACCAGCTCCTTGGCCGCTAGCTGCGCAGGCCAAACAGGTGCTTGAATGTCCATCCCATCCTCCCAGAGAGACAGAACCTCAATGACCCATTCTGTGGTGCACTTTCCGAAAAAGGCAAGGGCCGGAAACGTACAAAGCAGGTTCTGAAGGGCGCCAATCCCTTAGATCTGCGCCTTGCGCTTGAGGGCATTGCTGGGCGCTCTTGATCGTGCCGGCACACGTGCGGAGGGTCGGCATTTCGTATCTCCTAGCGGTTTGTTCGGCCCTGTGAGAGCCTGGGCCACTGGTCGGATTGAGGGTCGTGCCGGTGATCTGCCAAACATTTACCCGGACGGAGAATGCTCCCCTTCGAGATGTGTAATCCGAAAGATCGTCGGGTTACGGTCGCAAAGCGCGCCGCCAAACTGCGCCCACAAGCGTTCGCACTCTCTTGCCCTAGACTCGGGGTGCCCGGTTCGCCATAGAAGATCATGGCTCCGCGAACATCGTATCCAAGCACCGAAGCGTTGGCCACCAACTGAATGGCCATACCCAAGGTGATGGGACCGATTTTGGCCTCAGTTTTAGTGGAGAGGTCGACCACACCAAACACTTCCGCATTGACGCCTCTGCCAGCCAAAACGGCCGTCGAGATCGCATTATTCGCGGAAAGAAGCATTCGATTAGTCGCCCGTTGAAACGGCTCTACCAACTCTCAAAGGCAAGGTTTGCTCCCGATCACCCGACCTATCGCAGGTGGGGCGCCTTCGGCTGCAACAATCAACTGAATCAGGCGGCATCTCTCATTTCTGCGTCGTTGACGGGAAACTCCTGGAAAGACAGGCCACTCCGTCGAGCCCAATTCCGCTCAACATCGAGGAGTTCATTCTCACCAGTCAAGCCGTTCATAAACAGTCTGAGTACGTGTGCAGCTATGCGCTCACCGTCCTGCGAAGCAACACGTACACCGCGCTCTTTGCAGACCGTCCGACAAACATGGGCAAGCACCATAATATCGCTCGGCTCCAAAAACCGACCTGGATATAACATACCGTCCTCCCTGGGAAAGCTACATTGAGCTTCTGATTACATAGGGTCACCGGCAGCCACAATTAACTATGATAGTCGTTTACTCGACTCTGCAGAAATTTGAGCTGCCCACCAAAACGCATCGGGCATAGCGCCACTACGGCACCGAGGTACGGGCTATTCAGGACACGCGAGGTGCCTCCGAGCTTAGAATTTTAGGCAAGCTTCGCTTCTTCGCGTGAGAGATCCACCATAATCCGCAGGCAGTGCACTGTGAACTCTCCCCCGAAAGACCGATAGCAGCGGCGCAATTGTGTGGATCCGCGCTGTTTAGCCCATTCACTCGACGATGTTCAGGACGCTCGTTCTATGACAGCGACGCGCTTGGCCTCCCCTCATCGCTCCGCAAGCGGGGCGGGCGCCTTGATTAGTCATTTTTCTGGGAACCGTCGTTTCGCAGCGAAGTTCGGTACCGAAGGGACGTTCCGAGATGGAGTTGATCATGAAACAGGTTCTTTTCGCTTCAGCCATTATGGCACTGTCAACTGGCCTCGCCTTTGCGCAATCGACCACCACGACCACAGGCGGATCGTCGAGCTCGACAACCAAGACAATGCCGAGCACTACGACCGATCAGGGGACGGATTCGACCACCACGAGTGGAACGAACTCGAACTCCGCCAAGGACTGCGCTCCGGGTCAACAAACTGGTAGCGCCAAGCAGGCCGCGCCAGGTCAACAGGATACCGATGCTAACTCGGCTGCTCCTGGCCAGGTGAAGAAGACCACGGAAGGCTGCTGACCTGACCTGTCCCAGGTTGATGCATAGCGGTCGATTCTCAGGATGTCGCCGCATTGGAAAAACCCGTCGTGCTAGGCCGGCACGGCGGGTTGATAGCAGGACTATAGTCTTGCATTTCGCAGCGAAGGTCCAAGCTGTGCCAGTTGGTTCTCTGCTTGTCCAACGGCCGTTCCATTACATTAGTTAGTCGACATATATGTTATCGCCGCCTGCAATCTGTGCCATGTTGGTTCACCCTAGTGGCACCTGTTTTGCATCGCCCGCGACAGCAGGGGAAAACCAACACCCCAGCGAGTCCCGTTATCCCTGGGACGGCCTGCCGCTGCCGTGAATGGGGCGGCGGGCTTTTTTCTTATTCGATGAAACGAACGGTCATGCCGTGAGTTGGCTTCCCAAAGGAGGAGCCGATGAAAAAGGAAGGCGATGGGCGTGTAGACAAAGGCAATCAGCAACTGCTTGCCCGTCGTTTGTCTGAAGAAGTCGGCATTTCAGAACCTGAGGCGCGCGCTCTGATCAAGCTTATCGGCACGGACTGGAATTCGCTGCTTCGTGAAGCCCGATTCTTGAAGGAGCGTCATTAGAAGTCCGCCGCCTATTGGGGCGCCGGCGGCGGACCTGTTAAGCGGCTACATCCTTGGGAATCGACCGCTCGTAGGGTTAATGTGCCACTTGGAGGCCAGTTCCATGTAATTGCACAGCGGCAAGAGCATGCGACTTCCGCTTTATCCGGCATAGGCCATCAGGCGTAATTGTAGCGACGCCATTGTCTAGTATCATATGGGGCCTGGTCATTAGGCCCACCCTCGTGCCCAGCATGGTCGGCACGGTCACTCACTCGATCCTTCGGCTGCTTGATCGTGCCGACTACTGCCGACGTCTGCTACTGCCGGTGGAAAGAGCCGGTTCCAAGGGCTGGTGCCCTGGCAATTCATGCCAAGCGACTTGGCGTAGGTCGCGCATGTCGACCTGCTGGCCGCACGTGGGGCAGGTGTAGAAATTCTCCCGCTCGTCGGCTGGCTCGCCGCCGTGCTGCCTGCCGGGGATGGGTGGTCCAAGGTCGGATAGCTTGGTCATCTACTGCCCAGCGCTTTTGCTTCTCGTTCTAGCGTCTCACGGTCGTTGCCGTGCTTTTTGATAAGTTCACGCACCTCGGGGATCGTAAGCTGAAACTTGCTGGCGAGATAACCGACCTCATATTCTTCGTCGCCTGATACCCGGTCGCGGTCGCGGAAATCACGCTTGCTTTTGTCGTCGGCCATTGGTGTTGCTCCTAGAGGTTGTTGATCCGCAACGCGCACCGGGTCGCATTGTTCATCCTTCTTGGAACTATTTTAGCTAAAGCTGATTGAATCGCGGGTGTGGGTCAGTTGATGCGTTTGAAGTTCATCAAGCCGATGGAGCCGGAGCTTGTCGATAACCCGCCAGAGGGTGACGACTGGATTCACGAGATAAAGTTCGACGGCTATCGCACGCAGATCATCAAGGACGAAGACGGCATCCGAGTGCTGACGAGGAGAGGGTACGACTGGACTGCACGCTACCAGATCCTTGCCGACCAAGCCGCCGCGATTGAAGCCGACGACTTCATCATTGAGGGTGAAGCCATCGTGGTTGATGAGGCTGGACGCTCCGATTTCCATGCGCTGCAGTCGGCGGTCAGCAGCCGCGAGACCTATCAGGACTATTATCTCGTCGCCTTCGATTTGCTGCACCTAAACGGCACGACCTCCGCAGCATGCCGCTCGAGGATCGGCGCGAGATCCTGCAGGGAATGATCGAGGCCGGCGGCCGCATCCAATTCAGCGAGGCGATGCCCGGCACGGGCGACGCGGTTTACTACCTTGCCGACCAGACTGGACAAGAAGGCATCGTCTCGAAGCGCCGGGACAGTCTCTATCGCAGCGGCCCGACGATGAACTGGCGCAAAATCAAGTGCTACGATGAAAAGGAGATGGACATCATCGGCGTTCAGCGTGATCCGGGCCAGGCGGCAAGGGTTCTTATGGCTGACAACGGCCGCTATCTCGGCACCGCCAACGTCAATTTCAAATTCGACAAACGCAAGCGCCTCTGGGACCGCGTGCAGGGCAAGGTGGGCGGCCCTGTGCCGAAAGGCCTGAAGAGAGACAAGGCGGAATGGCTGAAGCCGGGTCTTGTCGGCCGCGTGAAGTTCCTGAAAGGTGAGGAGCAACTACGCCACGCGAAGCTGCTCGATTACCGGGAGGAGGAATAATGGCGGTCGCCAAGAAAGATCAGGAGCGCATCACCTATGCCTGGATGTATGGCTCCCAAGCGCGCAAGGACGGTAAGGAGCGCTCAGTGCCGGAGTATTGGGAAGAACAGGCCGACGCTTGGCTGCAGGGTTTTGATGACCATCCTTTGGCCGACGCCGGCAAGGTCAAGCCTGTCAGTGAGCAGATGGAAGCGGAAGTCGATGAGGCCGGCGTCAGCGAGCATTAGAGCGGCTTGCCGGCGCGCATCATGGCCCGCGCAATCGCGAGCTGCGTTTCCGTCCTGGCGTTCTCTTTCTGCGTCATGTTGTCGGCGGCGATGAGCCGTTTCAATGCCCGCAATATCTCGCCCCGCGTCCATCCCGCCTCTATCATGCAATCGACAATCGCCTGAAATCCGGGCTCCATTGCCTCCTGGCAGTCAATTGCCCGGTCCTGATATTCGTCCTGTCTCCTGGGTGGATTGATCATGCGCTGCATTCTCAGTTGGCGGGGCCTTTGGGCATCGTCTCGGACGTAGTTCCGTCGAGAAGATCGAGAAACGAGTGCATCGCCTTCACCATCATCCGCGCACCGTTTTCGTTTAATGTGAAGGATCGCTTCCCCTCATCAGTCAACAGCCCGACCAGGCAGACCTTGGGATTGTCGCGGTCGTCGATATCGATTGTGACGCCCGATACCCCTGGCAGCATCACGTCCTTTTGCTTCTTAGGCATCACTACGACAGCCTTGACTCGTTCTCACTCTGTTCCCATTTTGGGCAGGCCTCGATCCTTGTCAATGAGACGACCCTAAAATGTGTGGACGCGTTTTCGTAAAATCGACAATCCCGGACATGGTGCGGCGCTTCGAGTTCGCGCACCCCGGCGACATCGAGCGCTTGGGCAACGGGTTCCCGATCTGGAACGGTGCGCCCAGCCTGACCTATCCAATCATTAGCCGCGAAGAGCTTTCCACGAGCATGGCCGGTTTCGTTTCTGCGAAGTGGGGACTTGTTCCCGGCTGGGCGCGCGATGGCGGCGGCCGTCCGCCGCCTGTCAATGCGCGCTACGAGACCATTGCCAGCAATGGCATGTTCCGAAAGGCATATGCCGCGCGCCGCTGCCTGGTGCCTGTCGACGGCTATTTCGAATGGCAAAAGCTCGACCCTTCGGGCAAGAAAAAACAGGCTTACGCTATCGCCATGAAGGATGACGATCCTTTTGCCATGGCTGGAATCTGGGAAGAATATGCCGACAAGGCGACCGGCGAGTTGATCCGGACCTTCGCTGTCGCCACCTGCGAGCCAAATACGTTGATGGCGACGATCCATGATCGCATGCCGGTTATTCTGGCGCCGGCCGATTACATGCGCTGGCTCGGGCCGGAAACAGATCCTCGCGACCTCATGAAGCCCTATCCATCCGACCTCATGAAGATGTGGCCGATCGACAGCAAGGTCGGGAAACCAAGCAACAACACGCCCGACATCATCGACGAGATCGGTTTGGGGCCGACCGATTTGTTCGACGTCTAGAGATACTGATCGCCGTCGCCGCGGTGCTCATAGCAGAACCAATGTGATTCCCTGCGCGGCCGGGCAAAGCCCCAGCCGGCGACCTTGCCACAACCGTTACGCTCACATGTGTGGCCAAGCACCTTCACGTGGTCGCGCTGTGCCGGCGTCATGCCTTCGGCTAGTCTCGCTGGTTCGTCGCTCATGGCAGAAAGATTCCACAGTCAGACTTGACGGGCAAGGAAAATGTTCCTTTTCTGTTCTCATGGCACACGAACCGATCGACACGCTGGGCAAAGCGACCCGGCACAACATGCTTGTGAAAGCGGAATGCAGCTGCGGCAATGTCCGCTACTGCCGATCGGCCGACCTGATGATGGTCTACGGCGGCGGCGTCGATCCGCAGACGCTGAAGTTCGATTGCAGCCGGTGCCAACCTCAGATCAAGATCACGCTGCTGGAGGTGCATCCAGAGCACTTGCCGAAGCGTCTGCTGATCCACAAACCGATGAAGATCGACGGCAAGATCACCTGGCATACCGAGCGCTTCAAAGGATGACGAAGACCCTCGCCGATACGTTGGCCGCGCGCGAATGCCTCTATGTAAATTGCGGGCATGCTATGTGCTGCAAGTCCATCAAGCTCGACATCCATGCGCTGATAGATCGCCTCGGGCCAGATCACGGATCGATGCACTGGGACCTGGTCGGGCTTTTTGGCTGCTCGGATTGCAAGGCTGCGGGTCGCGACCATCGACCGGTGTTCTTCACATGTATTCCCGATTACGAGGGTCAGCAACGGAAGCGCAATCGCGAATGGGAGCCGACTTTCGATGGTGAGTAACAGGTAGCCGCGCGGCAGGGCATGGGAGCGTACCGGCAGCATGTGGAGTTGTTGGGCTGTGCGGCGCTGGCCAAGCAGACATCAGGTCCGCCGCCTAACACACACATGGCCATTCTTCCAGGCGCAGTTAAGGTGTGGTCCCGGAAGCCAAGGCCTGTGTGTGCGTCCGTCGGCCATTCCCTACGGTTGGGTAGAGTCATTGTGCTTGGCAATTTTCTCCAAGAGCTTACGTGAGGCTTCGAGGATAAGGCGTGTTACGGCGACTCGTCGGCAGGCTAGCCGCTGTGCTGGTCGGATAGCTTCGTCATGGCTATTTAGTGGTTTACGTCCGGCATGCGATGGTCTTAACGAGCAGTACGTATTCGGCCTCTGGCTTGCCGTAGGTGCCATTTGAGCAGGCCGCAAGGCCGCTGCGGTCCCTAATACGCACTTCGCCCCGCCGAGAATAGATGAGCCCGCGTCCTTCCAGCATTTGAAGCCCAACGGTAACTCCTGGCCGTCTTGCTCCAAGCATGACGGCGAGAAACTCATGGGTGATCGCAAGGCGTTCGCCGTGGATCCGATCGTCACACATCAGAAGCCAACGCGCCAAACGCTCTTCAAGGTTTGATTTGGCGTTGATCAGGGCCGTATAGCTGGTCTGAATGTGGAAGTAGTGGACATAGCGTAACAGGAACAGGCGCAATGTTGGGCTGTTCGCAAGAGCATCCTTGAAGGGCTCGGTTCCGATCCGGAAAGCGCTACCGGGCGACTGAACGTAACATTCATGCGGGGCATAGTCAGCGCCCATCACGAGCGCGGCACCGGTCATTCCCTCAAAACCGACAAGTCCAACCTCGGCCTCCTTGCCTGAAGCCGTCGCGACCACAGAAGCGATGCCGTCCTCCAGGAAGTAAACCGTCTCGATCTCTGAATCGGCTTTCTCTAAGGTCATCTTCAGCTTGAGGGCACACGGCTCAAGATGTGGCTGCAAAAGCGCCAGGTCACCAGGGTTAAGCCGACGCAGCAATTCGTTTTTATAGGAATCGTTCTGTGGATTGGTCATAGCTCAATCCCACTTGGGGCAAGAGCTTTCCAATCTCCTTGCCGTCCGCGCCCGTAAACACGTGCAGACGATTTGGCGAACTTACGCCCTCTGGCGCGCGATTGACAGTGAAATGCAAACTGATGCACGGCGTCCCCTCAGCCGCGGAATTACAAAACAGGGTGTACAAATTTAAAGGTGGAATCGTACAGAACTCTGCTTCGTACGAATCCAACAATTTGCGATAGCGGCCAACGAGCCGGCTTGATGTGCACCGGGAAGGAAGCAACTCTGGGGCGGCCTCGGTTTTGGCGGCACGATCAACTGGGCCGACGACAGGTTCTCGGCTTTCGGCGAAGCCATCGCCCGGACGGGCCTCAAAGACTTCGGTGACAGTCATGTACTGACCGGCTCGCTCGGCTTGCGCGTCAAGTGGTGAGTTGCTTGGCTCTTACAAGCTGATGTAGATCATCGTTGAGCGTCGGCTGTTTGGAGTTGCAGAGCTGAAGCTGCCATTCAGCTTCCGGCCCAGAGTCGCCAGTCTGCAATGCGCCTCATTTCGGCCAGAAGGTCGACATTTGCCGCGTCCAAAAGCGTACATCGTGATGATCGGCGTTCTGACGGTCTGTCTGCGCCAGCGACCGTCAGAACGCTGCTTGAGAAGAGGTACAGAATCACATCAAATATCCGTGCCTTCAGTCCGATCTCCCGGCTCTGCTGGATCAGCAAATGCCCTGCAGATCGCTCTGGGCGGCCTCGAATATTCCCGCGCTTTGCCTCCAGACAGGCCGCCGGAGGTAATGATCCTCGGCCCCGCGCTTTTGGCTAGTATTTGATAACGAAAAACCCGCTTCGGCGGCTTTTTTATTCAATATCTTTTTTTTAGTCCAGCGCGTTTCGTGTACTCAGCAAATTTCACTGTTTCGTTTCGGGTGGCGTCTTAGCTGGTCTAAATGAGCGGTAAATCGCGCCGAAAATAATCCCCACTGCTATCCCAACAAAAATGATTAGCAACGCTCCACCAGTGGTGTTTGGCGCAATGATCGTCATCGCAATGAGCCCAAGCACCAATCCCACCACTCCGGACACACCGAACCCGGCTATGAAATCTAGGAAGGGCGTCACTTTACACCGACGACTGAAAAGATCAGGGACCCGTAGTGATCCGCCCACTCGCGAGCTGTTGCGATCAAGCTTCTATCGAACGTTCCCGATCTCCAAAGCTCGGGCCTGTTTTCAATTTCCACTACCCACCGGTGCATGATGTCACTTGCCATCTTGTATTCGGTCACTGTTGAAAGGTCGGCTTTAAGAACCACAGCACCAGGCTTTCCGATTTGCGTCGGCGGTGCCCACGCAATCAGAAAAGGCCCGTCGCCGTCGACAGCAACGCCGCTTGCAACTGCATCGCGGACTGCCTTTTGCGAAACAGCCAGTCCATAATCCTGAAGGGCTTCGTCGCAGGTCCTGGTTATGTTCGCCTTGGTTGCGGCCTTTGCATGCTCGGCGCTGTCCATCGGCCATACCGTTACCATTTGGGCCGCTGTAGGGACGACGAGCGACGACGACGGCAGGACGGCATTCACAAACGCCTCGCACAGCATCTTTTGCCGTTCCTGGTCGTAGATGGTAACTTTCGATTTGAATGCCAGAATCCCATAAGCCGCGAAATTAGTGGGTGGATATTCGTTCGGTCCGGCAAAGATCCTAGAGGCGTGAATTTCGTGAGAGGTGTCTGGAGCGCCGGGCGAAAGTACTTTGTCGACCGCGTAGACCAAGCCGTTCGTCTGTTTCACGTCGCTGGCAACGAGACTGGCAATGTCGCCAAATTGGTCCGTTACAGAAATATTGCTTCCTGCCGCCCGAAAAGTGAGAGAGCATCCCCCGATTGTGTCGACCGAGTAGGCTCCGTTGTTCGCGGCTATCTCAGCGAGGATCGCGTCGGTACTCAGATCTCCGGAAATCACATGACACTTTAGGATTTTGGAGAGTTCGTTTTTAGCTTCGGGCGCAAGAAGAACCTGCACTGCACCTTGCTGCAATCTTGCAAATGCGGCGTCTGTCGGCGCGAGAACAGTGAACGGGCCTTTACCCTCCAACGTCTCAACCAGCCCGGCCGCTTTCACAGCTGCTATAAGGGTGGTGTAGTCCTTGGAAAGAGCGGCATTCTGGATGATATTGTTGTCGGAAGTCGTCTGGGCGCGTGCTACCGCCGTCTCAACCGTCTGGGCGTTTCCGACCGCCACCTGACTTATCAGGATGCACACTGCAAAAATCAGTCGACGCTTCATGCCAAACTCCGCCCAGAGAGAGCGAATTTATCATAACCATCAGTTTTGATAAGTGACCTTGGCTATTTGCCCAAGGCGCAGTTCTTTGGACGTTTGGCCTTACGATTGCGCCACCAATGAAACTGCGGGAGGCGGTGACATCACTACTGCAATGGCGCGCCAAGGATTTTCAACGCGAGTTTAGGGGCCGCGAACGGCCCCGTCTGAGGATCATCATACCGTAAGCTGCCTGTTCGCTCTCTGCCAGACAGGACGTTCGGCACGCCGACTCTTGATGTCGGCTTCGAGGCGCATTTCAGACATTCAGTCAGTCGAGGGCCGCATCGCACCTGCCTGAGAGTTTCGCTCGAGTTCGGCCGGACTCATCCTATCGCTGTCATCTTGAACTTTCCCCACGCTCGGCGGTTAAAAGGAGCCGAGAGGATCAACGATGTCGAAATCTGATGGCAGAGGGTCCGACGGCATGCGGTCTTCCTGTGCAGCGTAGTGAGGGATCAACTGCTGAGCCATTCACCTTGATACCGCGTGAAGAGTTTTGGAGAGAGCTCCTGATGACCCGCATCGCAACATTCAACGTCAACGGTGTGAACGGCCGCCTGCCTGTGCTCATCAAGTGGCTGGGTCAGACCGACTATGACGTCGTGTGCCTTCAGGAATTGAAGACCTCGGATGAGAAATTCCCCGCCGAAGCCATCAGGGACGCCGGCTACGGCGCAATCTGGCACGGGCAAAAGTCCTACAACGGCGTAGCCATACTCGCTCGTGGAAAAGAGCCGTTGGAGCGCCGTCGTGGGCTCCCGGGCGATCCTGACGACACGCACAGCCGATATATTGAGGCTGAGGTGGATGGGATCGTCGTCGGCTGCCTCTACCTGCCCAACGGCAATCCCGCTCCTGGCCCGAAATTCGAGTATAAGCTGCGCTGGTTCGACCGCCTGATCAGCTACGGCAAGCTGCTGCTCAGGGAAGGCGTCCCAAGCATTCTCTGCGGCGACTACAATGTCGTGCCCACCCCGATCGATGCCGTGGTGCCGCAACGTTGGTTAGGCGATGCAGTCTACTTTCCGGAGAGCCGGCAAGCCTATGCCGAAATGCTTGATGGCGGCTGGACCGATGGCGTCCGCCGCATCCACCCGGAGAAAGGCGTCTACACCTATTGGAACTTCTCCTACCAGGGTCGCTATGATCGAAGTTCCGGCCTGAGGATGGATCATCTTCTGGTCAGCCCATCCCTTTCGGACAGGTTGTGTGACGCCGGCGTTGACGCTGACGTGCGCGGTTGGGAAAAGCCGAGTGATCATGCGCCAGCCTGGATAGAACTCGGCCGGTCCGGCAAAGACACGACGTGATCTCATTCGGGATGTCTCCGGCGAGCACTCTTCATTTCCGGCGTTTGCGCTCACGCAGCTTTTCTGAGGGCCGCCCTGAACGGACGGTCGATCGTGAAGGCATCTGGACGGATGGCTGCCTCAACCTGGCTCCAGGTCACCGGATGGGCGATTGGAAAACCGCGGCGCGCCCGTGGCGAGAAGGCGCCCACCGCAGTGCTGCCCCGACCATTGCGGAGGTAATCAATGAAGATGCGGCCTGTTCGAGCCGACGGCGAGGCCGAAAGTAGATAGCGGTCCGGATGCGCTTCAGCGAGCCGATTGGCGAAGGACCTGGCCAAGAGGCGGCCGCTGTCGTGCGTGATCTTGCTCTCCAGCGGGACCATCAGGTGAATGCCTTTGCCGCCAGTAACCTTCGGCCAGCTCTCCAGCCCTTCCGCTTCCAGGATGTCGCGGAGCGCCAGTGCGGCCTCGATGACTTGCTCCCACTCCACGCCCTCGCCGGGGTCAAGGTCCAGAACAATACGGTCGGCATGTTCGATATCGTCGACGGTGGCGTTCCAGGGATGCAGCTCTACCGCATCCATCTCGACCAGTCCCAGCAAACCGGCAAGGTCGTCCACCCACACGCGCACACCTTCGCCACCCTCGCGCTTCTGCAGCCGCAATTGATGCACTGCCGCCGGGATCTGCGGCAGTGCGCCTTTGTGATAGAAGGTCGCGCCATGAGCATGGCGGACCAGCTTCAGCGGTCTGTGGCCGAGATGAACCAGGGCATGATCCGCAACCCTCTCCCAGTAACGCGCAAGCTCGTCCTTGGAGGGCGAGACAGCGTCTGGCAGCAGTTGCAGGATGTTTTCACTGGGAACGCCATGTTTCCGGGTTGGCCCGCGTCGCTTTGATGGCGCTTGAGGCTTGGCCGGGATTGGCACGAGGTCTTCGCGCAAACCCTTGAACACTGCCTCGCGCAGCACCCCGCGATCGGTGACGCCGCTGAACTGGACCTCGGCCAGCACGTGTGGTTTCACCCAAGTCGCTTTCGGCTTCACAATCGGCTCTGACAAAGGCGACTTGCTGATGATCAGCGGGTCAAGCCGCTCTCGCACAAGTTTCGCAGCGCTCAAGGTGTACCCGCTGCGAGCCTTCCCGGCATAGAGCAGTCGGTTGCCCTCGCGGCGCCCGATATAAAGCGATGCAATGCGGCGCGGGTGAGCACCGAGTTTCTCTACGAAAGCCACGATAGGGAAGGTGTCGCTCTTGATGCACTTTACCTTCAACCAACTGGTCTGAACCCCCGAGCCGTAGGTCGCATCGACGCGCTTGGATACGATCCCCTCCAACCCCATCCGGCAGGCATGTTGAAACACATCCTTGCCGCTTACCTCCAGATGTTCGGCATAGGTCAGTGTCGGCGCGGTGTTCTCCAGTAGCCTCTCCAGGGCTGCCTTGCGCTTCACCAATGGCAGTTGCCGAAGATCGCGCCCGTTAAGGTGCAGCAGGTCGAACGCATAAAAGATGAGTCTCGCGGAATCTGGATTGCCCAACTCTCTTTCCAGGGCTTGGTAATCCGGAAGGCCGGTGTCGCCGAGAACGACAGCCTCCCCATCGATGATCGCGGTCCTCACCGGCAAGCCCGCCGCTGCTTCAACTATCCGGCGGTATCGATGCGACCAGTCGTAGCCACGGCGCGTGAAGGCCCGTGCTTTGCCACGCTGCATGATCAGCTCAGTGCGGTAGCCATCGTACTTGATCTCGTGAATCCATTCGCTGCCCTCGGGCGCCGTTGCGACCAGAGTCGGCGACTGAAACTCGACGAAAGAGAGCCCGTTTGCTGCCTTACTCATGCACCCTCCGAACCGCGACTCAAGGCTCAGTGCACCAATAGGTTCCAGGTTTTAGCGAAATAGTATGTTCGACTGCTTGCACCGGCAATCCTGGGCCAGCCGGCTGCAAGGGAGATCAACGACAGGAGAAATCGCACTTTCTTCGTCGGTCAGCGGGCCTAGCGGGTCTTCGTTGCAGGAAAATTGGGCTATCACTCGCCTACTAAGGGCCAACTGAGGCTAGCTCGGCTTTTGGGCCGGGAGCGGATCGGCAGCTTGCGGAGCCACGCAGCCGAAGAGCGGTCATTCCATGAAGTTGTTTACAGCCCCAGGAGGAGTGTCACTCCTCCCGGAATAACAACCTGCCATTCGTCAACGCCATCCTTCCAACCTGGGGAGAACCGCCGGAAATCAGGCTATCAGATTGCACACCGTCGCGTTGGAGTCATTCATCGCGCCAGTATGGGTGGGAACAGCTGAATTGGCGCGAGCCAACCAGACGGCGTTTGGTCCTCGATATCGTTCTTTGGACCTGCGGATCATTCGCGGTCATGTCGGGTACGACAGTGTAACCCTGATCGACAAGCTGCAGTTTCAGCTCCGCCAGGTGGCGCCTGAATCCGTTTTCAATGTAGCTGCGCGGATACCGCCATCCGTTCCTGCATGCTCGCACGAGAATGTCGGAATACAGTTCAGCGCTGGCAGCTTTCACCGTTTCTTCCGAAGTCAGTTTGCTGTCGGTTTGGGTACCTTCGGACAAGCATGGCCCCGCCGACACCAAAAGCACCAGTAGTACGGTCAAGACAGGCAACTTTGTCATGGAGCCCTCCGTGTTCTAAATCGACCAGGCCTGCCAAGCAACCTAACCTGCCCACCCGCAGAGACTAGGATGCTGACCCGTCGCATGGAATCGTGCAAATGCAGTGTTTTCGATATCGCATCTGCAGTATTTTCATCCTGATGTAAGGCCATCGGGTTCTGGCCACAGGTCGGCAGCAAGGAAAATGGAACGATGCTTCGCCCCGTAGGCAATCCTCTCGCCGGCTTATCGGATCGGGAGTTGATGGTCGCGGCAAAGTTTGCGGAGGGAATGACTTATCGCGAAATTGGCGAAACACTCTTCATAGCGCCTACCACCGTTCGGACCCATCTTTCGGCCATTTATCGGAAGCTCGATGTTCGCAGTAAAGTGGCGCTTGCTGGGTTACTTGCCGATCACCGCCAGCAGGACCGCAGCCATGCACCACCCGGAAGTCTTTCGACCGACGAGCCGGGTCCGCCGGTCCTCGCAGTTCTCCCGTTCGACAATCTAAGCGGAGAAGAACGCTGGACTCGTATCGCTGATGGTTTGTCGGCGGACCTCATAGTTGATCTCTCTCGCTACCGGGACCTTGCGGTGATCGCCCGCCAAACAATGCTTTCCTACAAGGGACGGCGTGTTGACGTGCGAGCTCTCGGACGAGAGTTGAATGCCGACTATGTGATCGAGGGAAGTTTTCAAGTGGACGGGCAGCGGGTGCGCATCCGCGTCCAACTCGTCGACGCCCACACAGGGGTCGATGTCTGGACGATGCGTTACGATCGTTCCGCGAACAACCTGTTTGCGATGCTGGACAGCGTGACCGAAAACGTCATCAATGTCCTTGCAACTTGCCACGGTCAGCTCGCCAATCTGCGACGCGATGCTGCTCGTCGGAAGGCTCCAGCAAGTTTGCAGGCCTATGACTGCTATCTGCTTGGGCTTGAGCAGAAGCACCTTTTCACCCGTGAGTCGAACAAGGAGGCGATACGGCTACTGGCGCGTGCGATCGAACTCGACCCGGGTCTAGCAAGAGCTTGGACCGCGCTGGCACTTGCGCATGCTGTGGAAGCCATCAACGGGTTTACCGACAACCTTTCCGGCTCGATCGAGAGCTGGAGCAAATGTGTCAAGCAAGCGCTGGCGCTCGATCCGGCCGACATTTACGCCCGCATAATGCTTGCCGATCTTCGGGCATTGCAGGGCGATGTCGAAGCTGCTGTCGAAGAACATGACCGAGTGTCGGTGGCTGCTCCAAATGACGCGGACTCACTTGCCTTTCTTGCGGGTAGCCTTGCTCTTGTTGGTAGCGACCCGAAGCGTGGCTACGAACTGGCCAAGCGAGCGGTCCGGCTAAATCCTTATGTTCCTTGGTATTATGGAATGCTTGCGCGATGCAGCTACGTTCTAGGCTTTTACCGTGAATCCCTGGTCGCGCTACGTCAATCTGCGCCAGATTCGCCCGCCACACTTCTGTTTGTGGCAATGGCTCATGCGATGCTCAATGAAACGCCTCAGGTCGCCAGGATCAATTCGCGACTGAAGGACGAGTTCCCGAATTTCACGGCTGAGGTGTTCATCAGAACCTATCCGGTTACCAATCCTGTCGCCACTGCTGCAATCAGAGAAGGCGCCCGTCGTGCGGGTTTGGCATAGCTTCTTCACTCCTGGTCACCTCAGAGGCGCATTGCTCCTCGGCAGCATTGGGCCGCAAGCGGGAGGTCGGCTTTCGGGCATCGAGCTGACCTAAGCAGTCATTCAACTCATGGCCACAAGTAGCTCATACACGCTCCTCTTG